>NZ_JAVKPH010000011.1:0-118115 GCF_031432425.1 Ruixingdingia sedimenti
ACGGACGCAGGTCTTCGGGTGGGACAACGAGTCACGCGGCCATCTTGGCGCAGCCGAAGCCGTTGATCAGACGTTCCGAAACATGGTGGCGATGGTGCGGGCGTATCGCCGTTCTGTCCAGTGGCCGCGGGCGCCGATCCCGAATAAAATCCCATGCGCCGCGAAATGCCGCACCGGCCGTTTCAGCCCGCCGCCGCACCTTCGGCGATCAACTGGCGCAACAACCGTTCCAGCCGCGCGGTATCCTCGGGGCCGAGCCGCCGGCGCAGCGCCTGGCCATAGGCGGTCGCGCGGCGGCCCAGGTCGGCAAAGGCGGCGCGGCCCGCGTCGGTCAGCGACAGGATCTCCACCCGCCGGTCGTGGCTGTCGGGCGTGCGGGTCAGGAAACCGCGTTCCTCCAGCGCCGCCACGGCGCGGCTGACCTTGGTCTTTTCGATATGCGACAGCGCGCAGATGTCGCGCGCGGTCATCGCGCCGAACCTGCCCAGGTTGGCCAGCACCCGCCACTGGGTGCGGGTCATGCCGTAGGCCTCGCGGTAGATGGTGTGGAACGAGCTTGACGTCGCCTCTGCGGCCTGGTTGAGCAGATAGGGCAGGAACGACCCGAGGTCGAAATCCTCGCCCGGTTCCGCGCCTTCGGTCGCCCTGTTCATGCCGCCATCCCCGTCCGCAACGGCGCGCGTGCCGCCACCGCAAGCTATACCAGCCCCGGCGGACCCGGCGCAATGCGGGGGCGGATGATATGTTGCAGATGCAACTTTATCTTGACTTCATTGCATCTGCAACGATAATGCGCGCCGGAACCACGCCGCCCCCGCCGCGGCCTGCCAGGAGGACCCCGATGCACCACGACCCCGCACCCCGCGGCATGATCCGCGCTCTTGGCGGCAATGGGCCGCATGAAGGCTACATGCCCGGCTTCGGCAACGATTTCGAGACCGAGGCGCTGCCGGGCGCGCTGCCGCAGGGGCAGAACAGCCCGCAGAAATGCGCCTACGGGCTTTATGCCGAACAGCTTTCGGGTTCGGCCTTCACCAAGCCGCACCCGGAACGGACCTGGTGCTACCGCATCCGCCCCTCGGTCAAGCACACCACGCGCTTCACCCGCATCGACGTGCCGCTGTGGAAATCCGCCCCCCATGTGCTGCCCGAGGTCACCAGCCTCGGCCAGTACCGCTGGGATCCGGTGCCCCATGCGGATGAACCGCTGACCTGGATCACCGGCATGCGCACCGTGACCACGGCGGGCGATGTGAACACCCAAGCGGGGATGGCGGCGCATATCTACCTCGTGACCGAGTCGATGCGCGACGAATATTTCTATTCCGCCGACGGCGAGCTGCTGGTGGTGCCGCAGGAGGGCCGGCTGCGTTTCTGCACCGAACTGGGCATCATCGACCTCGAACCGAAGGAAATCGCGGTGCTGCCGCGCGGGCTCGTCTACCGTGTCGAGGTGCTGGAAGGCCCGGCGCGCGGCTTCGTCTGCGAAAACTACGGCGTGCCCTTCGCGCCCCCGGCCCGCGGCCCTATCGGCGCCAACTGCCTGGCCAACCCGCGCGATTTCAAGACCCCGGTCGCGGCTTTCGAGGACCGCGACGCGCCCTCGCGCGTGGTGCTGAAATGGTGCGGGCAGTTCCATGAGACCCCGATCGGCCATTCGCCGCTGGACGTGGTGGCCTGGCACGGCAACTACGCGCCCTACAAATACGACCTGCGCACCTATTCGCCGGTCGGCGCGATCCTGTTCGACCACCCCGACCCGTCGATCTTCACCGTGTTGACCGCGCCTTCGGGGCTGGAGGGCACGGCCAATATCGACTTCGTGCTGTTCCGCGAACGCTGGATGGTGGCGGAACATTCCTTCCGCCCGCCGTGGTACCACAAGAACGTCATGTCGGAACTGATGGGCAACATCTACGGCATCTACGACGCCAAGCCCAAGGGCTTCGTCCCCGGGGGCATGAGCCTGCACAACTGCATGCTGCCCCACGGGCCCGACCGCAACGCCTTCGAGGGCGCGTCGAACGGCGAACTGAAGCCCGAGAAGCTGGAAGAGACCATGAGCTTCATGTTCGAAACCCGCTTCCCCCAGCATCTGACCGAATGGGCGGCGAAAAGCGCGCCGATGCAGGACGACTACATCGACTGCTGGGACAGCCTCGAGAAGAAGTTCGACGGAACCCCCGGCGTGAAGTGACCCCAAGGGCGGGGGCGCGGTCGCGCACCTCCGCCCGCAGCCCCGGCGGAGGGCGCAGGAGCCTCCGGCGGGGATATTTAGGGACAGAAAATGAAGCAGGCGCGCCTTGTTCCGGGGCGTGCGGCTTCATCTTTTCCCAAATACCCCCGCGCGGCGCGCCGCCGACGGCACCACCGGCACGGCGCCGGGTCAGGGCGCGCCGAAATCCAGCACCAGCTTGCCGCGCAGATGGCCGCTGTCGGACAGGCGCTGCGCCTCGGCATGGCCGCTTGCGGGCAGCACCTGCGCGGGGCCCGGGTCCAGTTGCCCCTGTGCGACCAGATCCAGCAATGCGGCCAGCATCGGCGCGTCGGGCGCGATTTCCGCGATTTCCACCCGCATGCCGGTTTCCGCCGAACGGTCGGCGAAGGGGGCGGCGCGCAGGCAGGCGATCAGCCCGCCGGGGCGCAGCACGGCATGGCTGCGGTGGTGCACCTCGCCGCCCATCGTGTCGATCACCAGATCCACATCGCGCAGCGCGGTGAAATCCTCGACGTCATAGGCCCAGAGCCGCGCGCCGAGGGCCTCGACCGCCGCCCGGCTGGCGGAGGATGCGGTGGCGTGCACCTCTGCCCCCGTCAGCCGTGCCAGCTGCACCGCGATCCGCCCGACGCCGCCCGCCCCGGCATGGACCAGCACCCGCAGCCCCGGCGCCGGCCGCAGCGGCCAGAGCCCGCCGAGCGCCAGCGCCCGCGCGGCGGAGATCCCGGCGAGCGGCAGGGCCGCGGCGGCGAGATCGTCGACGCCTGCGGGGATTTCGGCCAGCGCCGCGACCGGCAGGTTCACCGCCATGCCCCATGTGCCCTCGCCGCGCGGCGCGAGGAAGGCCACGCGGCGGTTCAGCCAGCCGGGCGCGACGCCGGGGCCCACCGCCAGCACGCGCCCCGCGCCGTCGCGCCCGGTGGTGGCGGGAAAGGCGGGCGGCAGGCCCGGCAGCCGCCCCGCGCGGATCTTGCCGTCCACCGGGTTGACCGAGGCCGCGCGCACCGCCACCCGCGCCTCGCCCGGGGCGGGCGGGGGCAGGGGCCCCTTGCGCCAGGTCAGGACCTCGGGCCCGCCGGGGCGGTCGTGTTCCACGCGCCAGACCTGCGTGGCGGTGGCGAGATCCTGCGGTATGTCCATGGCCGTTCCCCCGGTTCGCTGCGGGTATCCTGCCCGTTGCGGCGGCCGGGGTCCACCCGTCGGCGGGTTCAGTCGATCAGCGGGTCGGGCCTGGCGAAGGCGCGCAGGCGTTCGGCATCGGTGATGATGATCCGCGCGCCATCGACCCGCACCCCGTGCGGTTCCAGCGCGCGCAGGGTGCGCGACAGGCTTTCCGGCGTGATCCCGAGGTAAGAGGCCAGGTGCCGCTTTTCCACCGGCAGCATGAAGGCCGGCGCGCCGTTCGCCTGCGTCAGGATCCAGGCCGCCAGCCGTTCGCGCGCGTTGCGCAGTTTCAGGTTCTTGGCGTGGCGCACCATGCTGCGATAGCTGCCGGCGAGTTCGGCCATCGCCGCCATCGCCAGATCCGGGTCGCGCCGCATCGCCGCGCGCAGGTCCGCGACCGGCAGCAGCACGATATGCGATTTTTCCAGCGTGCGCGCCGACATCAGATAGGGCACGTTGCGCACGCAGGCGGCGAGGATGAAGGCCGACACCGGCCGCACCACGCCCATCACCGTTTCCTGCCCGTTCCACTGGGCCTGAAGCTCGACCGCGCCCTCGATCACGATATGCAGGAAGTCCGCCGTCTCGCCCTGGCGGAACAGTTCCAGCCCCGGGGGGAAGCTTTGCGAATAGGCGACCTGCATCAGGCCGTCGAAGGTCTGGGTCATCATCTCGCGGAACAGCGGCAGGCGGCGGATATGGGGTTTTTCCTCGTCGCGCACGAATCGGCGTCCTTTCCGAAGGGTGGCTTGATTTTCATCAATCGCAGCCCGGCGCCATATCAACCTTGATCCGTGTCAAATGCGGCGCCGACCTTGACGCGCCGCCTTCGCCGCCTTGCGGCACGCCAATTCGGGTCGGATTTCGCACGTGCAGCGGGAAAAATTGATCTGCATCAACCCGCCCCGGCGGTGTCGGATGCTGGGTGTTGCCCGAACCACCGCGCGCCCCCGGGTGCGCCGTCATGCGGAGCCATTCATGCCGGGTATATCCATGCCCTCTCGGGCCGATCAGCAACGGGCGCTCTGGCTGTCGACCGTCGCCTTCACGCTCTGTTTCGCCGTGTGGACGATCTTTTCCATCATCGGCATCACCATCAAGGCCGAACTCGGCCTGACGGAATTCGAATACGGCGTCCTGATCGCGACGCCGGTGCTGACCGGTTCGCTGACCCGGCTGATCCTCGGGGTCTGGACGGAACGCTATGGCGGGCGGCTGGTGTTCGGGGCGCAGATGGTGCTGACGGGGGCGGCGACGCTGGCGCTGACCTGGGCCGACAGCTACGCGACCTTTCTTCTGGCGGCGCTGGGCGTGGGGCTGGCGGGCGGGTCGTTCATCATCGGCGTGGCCTATGTGTCGAAATGGTACCCGGCGGAAAAGCAGGGGATGGCGCTGGGCGTCTTCGGCATGGGCAACGTGGGCGCGGCGGTGACGAAGTTCCTTGCGCCCTTCGTGCTGGTCGTCTGGGGCTGGCAGGGCGTGGCAGAGATCTGGGCCGCCGGTATCGCGCTGATGGGGGTGGTGTTCTGGATCTTCGCCAAGGACGATCCCGATTTCGCCGCCCGCCGCGCCCGGGGCGTGCGCGCGCCCACCCTGGGTGAACAGTTCGCGCCGCTGAAGAACCTTCAGGTCTGGCGCTTCTCTCTGTACTACTTCTTCGTCTTCGGGGGCTTCGTGGCGCTGGCGCTGTGGCTGCCGCATTACCTCGTGCAGGTCTATGGCGTGGATGTGCGCATGGCGGGGATCGCCGCGGCGGCCTTCAGCCTGGCGGCGAGCGTGTTCCGCGCCTATGGCGGCGTGCTGTCGGACCGTTTCGGCGCGCGCACGGTGATGTACTGGACCTTCGGCTTTTCGGCGCTGTTCCTGTTCATGCTGTCCTATCCGCCGACGGATTACGTGATCCGCGGCAAGGACGGGCCCATCGCCTTTTCGACCGAGATGGGGTTGCTGCCCTTCGTCGCCACGCTGTTCGCGCTGGGGTTCTTCATGAGCCTCGGCAAGGCGGCGGTGTTCAAGCACATCCCGGTCTACTACCCCAACCATGTCGGCGCGGTCGGCGGGCTGGTCGGCATGATCGGCGGCCTGGGCGGGTTCATCCTGCCCATCGTCTTCGGCGCGCTGCTGGATGTCACCGGCATCTGGACCTCGGCCTTCGTGCTGCTGCTGCTGATCGTCGTCGTGTCGATGGGCTGGATGCATCTGTCGGTCCGGGTGATGGAACGGCAGGCGCATGGCGCGACCCTGGACCGGCTGCCGGCCTTCCCCGAACTGCGCGAGGTGCACGACCCCGAACGCACCGTCATGCCCCATGTGATCGAGGACTGGCGGCCCGAGGATCCGGCGTTCTGGGCCGAAAAGGGCCGGCGGATCGCGCGGCGCAACCTGTGGATTTCCATCCCCGCGCTGCTGTTGGCCTTTGCGGTCTGGATGGTGTGGTCGGTGGTGGTGGCGCGGCTGCCGGCGATCGGCTTTGCCTTCACGCAGGACCAGCTGTTCTGGCTGGCCGCCTTGCCCGCGCTGTCGGGGGCGACCTTGCGCATCTTCTACAGCTTCATGGTGCCGATCTTCGGCGGTCGGCTCTGGACCACCTTGTCCACCGCCTCGCTGCTGATCCCGGCGCTGGGGATCGGCTATGCGGTGCAGGATCCGGGGACGCCCTATCTGATCTTCGTGGTGCTGGCGCTTCTGTGCGGGCTGGGCGGGGGCAACTTCGCCTCGTCCATGGCCAATATCAGCTTCTTCTTCCCGCGCGCCGAAAAGGGCAATGCGCTGGCGCTGAACGCGGGTCTGGGCAATCTCGGCGTGTCGGTGATGCAGTTCCTGGTGCCGCTGGTCATCACCCTGGGCGTGTTCGGCGCGATGGGCGGCGCGCCGCAGGAACTGTCGGACGGCGGGCGGCTCTGGGTGCAGAACGCGGGCTTCGTCTGGGTGCCGTTCATCGTCGCCTCGACCGCGGCGGCCTGGCTGGGGATGAACGACCTGGCCGATGCGCGGGCGAGCTTCCGCGAACAGGCGGTGATCTTTGCCCGGCGGCACAACTGGATCATGTGCCTGCTCTACATCGGCACCTTCGGCAGCTTCCTGGGCTATTCCGCGGGCTTCCCCTTGCTGACCCGGATCGCATTTCCCGAGGTGAACGCGCTGCAATACGTGTTCCTCGGCCCGCTGGTCGGCGCGCTCAGCCGGGCGGGAACGGGCTGGGTGTCCGACCGGGTGGGCGGCGGTCGCGTCACCTTCTGGGTGTTCGCGGGGATGATCGCCTCGGTTCTGGTCGTCATCCAGGGGTTGCAGGGGGCGTCCTTCGCGCTGTTCTTCGCCGGGTTCATGGCGCTGTTCTTCTTCACCGGGGTCGGCAATTCGTCCACCTTCCAGATGATCCCGGTGATCATGCGCAAGGAAACCGCGCGGCTGGCCCCGCAGGCCGGGCCCGAGGAACAACGCCGCCGCGCCGACCGCGAATCCGCCGCGATCATCGCCTTTTCCAGCGCCATCGGCGGCTATGGCGGGTTCTTCATCCCCAAGGCCTACGGGTCGTCCATCGCGATGACGGGCGGGCCGCTGGGGGCGCTCTGGGCCTTCCTTGCCTTCTACGTGCTGTGCCTTGCCGTGACCTGGGCCGTCTACACCCGGCGCGGCGGGCTTCTTTTCGACATCGAACGCGGCCGCGCCCCCGTGGCCGCCGCCCCGGCAGAATAACCTGAGGGAGAGCGCCATGAGCCATCTTCTGGATCGCCTGAATTTCCTGACGTCCCTGCGCAAGGACACGTTCGCGGACGGGCACGGCCAGACCACCATCGAAAGCCGCGACTGGGAGGACGCCTATCGCCGCCGCTGGCAGCACGACAAGATCGTGCGGTCCACGCATGGGGTGAACTGTACCGGGTCCTGTTCGTGGAAGATCTACGTCAAGTCCGGCATCGTGACATGGGAGACGCAGCAGACCGACTATCCGCGCACCCGCCCGGACCTGCCCAACCACGAACCGCGCGGCTGCGCGCGGGGGGCGAGCTACAGCTGGTATCTCTACAGCGCGAACCGGGTGAAGACGCCGCTGATCCGGGGGCGGCTGATGCGGCTCTGGCGGGAAAAGCGGCGGACCATGGCGCCGGTGGCGGCCTGGGCCGCGATCCAGAACGACCCGGCGACGCGCGAAAGCTATACCCGCATCCGCGGCAAGGGCGGCTTCGTCCGTGCCAGCTGGGACGAGGCGACGGAAATCGTGGCCGCCGCCAACGCCTATACCGCAAGGCAATACGGCCCCGACCGGGTGTTCGGCTTTTCACCCATCCCGGCGATGTCGATGGTCAGCTATGCCGCCGGCACGCGCTATCTGTCGCTTTTGGGGGGCACCTGCATGTCCTTCTACGACTGGTATTGCGACCTGCCGCCGGCCAGCCCCATGACCTGGGGCGAACAGACCGACGTGCCCGAAAGCGCCGATTGGTACAATGCCGGCTATCTGCTGCTCTGGGGGTCCAACGTGCCGCAGACGCGCACGCCGGACGCGCATTTCTATACCGAAGTGCGCTACAAGGGCACCAAATCCGCCGTCATCTGCCCGGATTATTCCGAGGCGGCGAAATTCGCCGACATCTGGCTGAACGCCAAGCAGGGCACCGATGCCGCGCTCGGCATGGCGTTCGGCCATGTGATCCTGCGCGAATTCCATCTGGACCGGCAGGCGGACTATTTCGAGGATTATTGCCGCCGTTACACCGACATGCCGATGCTGGTGCGGCTCGACCGGCAGGGCGACCGGCTGGTGCCGGGGCGGCAGTTGCGCGCGGCGGATTTCGCGGGCGGGCTGGGGCAGGCCAACAACCCCGAATGGAAGACGGTGGCGATCGACGATGCGACCGGGGGGATCGTGGTTCCCAACGGCTCCATCGGCTTCCGCTGGGGCGAGGAGGGGCGCTGGAACCTCGAACAGAAGGCCGGGGGGGCAGAGGTCGCCCTGCGGATGAGCCTGATCCTCGACGACGACCATGACGAGGTGGCGAGCGTCGGTTTCCCCTGGTTCGGCGGCATGGCCACCAACGGTTTCGTCGTGGACGACCGCGGCGGGGTGCTGGCGCGCAACGTGCCGGTGAAGCGGCTGCGCCTGGCGGATGGCGAAGAGGTGCTGGCGGCGACGGTGTTCGACCTGCTGTGCGCCAACTACGGGCTCGACCGGGGCCTGGGGGGCGAAAACGTCGCGCGCGGCTATGACGCCGACGTGCCCTTCACCCCCGCCTGGGCCGAACGCATCACCGGCGTCCCCCGCGACCGCATCGTGCAGGTGGCGCGCGAATTCGCCGCCAATGCCGAAAAGACCCGTGGCCGGTCGATGATCATCATCGGCGCGGCGATGAACCACTGGTTCCACATGGACATGAACTATCGCGCCGTCATCAACATGCTGGTGATGTGCGGCTGCGTGGGCCAGTCGGGCGGCGGCTGGGCGCATTACGTGGGGCAGGAAAAGCTGCGCCCGCAGACGGGGTGGACGGCGCTGGCCTTTGCGCTCGACTGGGCGCGCCCGCCGCGGCACATGAACTCGACCTCTGCCTTCTATGCCCATACCGACCAGTGGCGCTACGAAACCGTGACGGCGCGGGAACTGCTGTCGCCCACCGCGCCGGAGGGCGACTGGGACCGGCTGTCGCTCATCGACTACAACATCCGCGCCGAACGCATGGGCTGGCTGCCCTCGGCCCCGCAACTGCGCACCAACCCGCTGGAGGTGGGCCGGGCCGCCAAGGCCGCAGGGGTGGAGGCCAGGGATTATGTGGCGCAGCGCCTGAAATCGGGTGAACTCCAGATGTCCTGCGAGGACCCCGACGCGCCGGAAAACTGGCCGCGCAACCTGTTCGTCTGGCGGTCGAACCTGCTCGGTTCTTCCGGCAAGGGGCATGAATATTTCCTCAAGCACCTTCTGGGCACCGCCCATGGCGTGCAGGGCAAGGATCTGGGGCAGGAGGGCCGCGCCCGCCCCGTCGAGGCCGTCTGGCACGACACCGCGCCCGAGGGGAAGCTCGACCTGCTGGTCACGATCGACTTCCGCATGTCCACCACCGCGGTCTATGCCGACATCGTTCTTCCCACCGCCAGCTGGTACGAGAAGGACGACATGAACACCTCGGACATGCACCCGTTCATCCACCCGCTGCAGGCGGCGGTGGACCCGGCCTATGAATCGAAAACCGACTGGGAGATCTTCAAGGCCATCGCCAAACGGTTTTCCGAGGTCGCGCCAGAGGTTCTGGGCGTGGAAACCGATGTGGTGCAACTGCCGCTGCAACACGACAGCCCCGGCGAGATCGCGCAGCCGCAGGTGGCGGACTGGAAGCGGGGCGAGTGCGACCTGATCCCCGGCCGCACCGCGCCCGCCTATATCGCGGTGGAACGCGACTATCCCGGCCTTTACCGCCGCTTCACCGCCATCGGCCCGCTGATGGAAAAACTGGGCAACGGCGGCAAGGGGATTTCGTGGGACACGAAACACGAAATCGCCCATCTGCGCGCGCTGAACGGCACGGTGACGGCCGATGGCCCGACGCGCGGCATGGCGCGGCTGGAAACCGCCATCGACGCGGCCGAAATGGTGCTGATGCTGGCCCCCGAAACCAACGGCGAGGTCGCGGTCAAGGCGTGGGAGGCCCTGGGCCGCGCCACGGGACGCGATCACAGGCATCTGGCAGAGGTCAAGGAGGACGAAAAGATCCGCTTCCGCGACATCGCCGCACAGCCGCGCAAGATCATCTCCTCCCCCACCTGGTCGGGGATCGAAAGCGAAGAGGTCTGCTACAACGCCGGCTGGACCAACGTGCACGAACTGATCCCCTGGCGCACCGTCACCGGGCGGCAGCAATTGTATCAGGACCACGAATGGATGCGCGCCTTCGGCGAGGGTTTCGTCACCTGGCGCCCGCCGGTCGATCTCAAGACCGTGGGCCATGCGGCCACCCGGTCGCTGGCGCCGGGCGAGAAACATGTGGTGCTGAACTTCATCACCCCGCACCAGAAATGGGGTATCCATTCCACCTATTCCGACAACCTGCTGATGCTGACGCTCAACCGCGGGGGGCCGGTGGTCTGGATTTCGGAAACCGACGCGAAAACCGCCGGGCTGGCCGATAACGACTGGGTGGAGGTGTTCAACGCCAACGGCGTCATCGCCGCCCGCGCGGTGGTCAGCCAGCGGATGAAGGACGGCACCGTCTTCATGTATCACGCGCAGGAAAAGATCGTGAACACGCCCGGCAGCCAGATCACCGGCCAGCGCGGCGGCATCCACAATTCGGTGACGCGCACGGTGCCCAAACCCACCCATATGATCGGCGGCTATGCGCAACTGTCCTACGGGTTCAACTACTACGGCACAGTGGGCGCCAACCGCGACGAATTCGTCATCGTCAGGAAGATGGAAAAGATCGACTGGCTGGACCAGCCCGCGAACGTGGAGGCAGCGGAATGAAAGTGCGCGCACAGATCGGCATGGTGCTGAACCTCGACAAATGCATCGGCTGCCACACCTGTTCCGTCACCTGCAAGAACGTCTGGACCAGCCGCGAGGGCGTGGAATACGCCTGGTTCAACAACGTGGAAACCAAGCCCGGCATCGGCTATCCCAAGGACTGGGAAAACCAGAAACGCTGGAACGGCGGGTGGGTGCGGTCGAAATCGGGCGCCCTGCACCCGAAACAGGGCGGCAAGTGGCGCATCCTTGCGAACATCTTCGCCAACCCCGATCTGCCGGAAATCGACGATTTCTACGAACCCTTCGATTTCGACTATGACCATCTGAAATCCGCGCCCGAGATGCAGGCTTTCCCCACCGCCCGCCCGCGATCCAAAATCAGCGGCGAGCGGATGGAAAAGATCGAATGGGGCCCGAACTGGGAAGAAATCCTCGGCGGCGAATTCGCCAAGCGGTCGCAGGACGCGAACTTCGAGGGGGTGCAGAAGGAGATCTACGGCGAATACGAAAACACCTTCATGATGTATCTGCCGCGGCTGTGCGAACATTGCCTCAACCCGGCCTGCGTCGCGTCCTGCCCCTCGGGTGCGATCTACAAGCGCGAGGACGACGGCGTGGTGCTGATCGACCAGGAAAAGTGCCGCGGCTGGCGGATGTGCGTTTCCGGCTGCCCCTACAAGAAGATCTACTACAACTGGTCCAGCGGAAAGTCGGAAAAGTGCACCCTGTGCTATCCCCGGCTGGAAAGCGGCCAGCCCACGGTCTGTTCGGAAACCTGCGTCGGGCGCATCCGTTACCTCGGCGTGATGCTCTATGACGCCGACCGGATCGCGGAGGCCGCGGGGACGGAACGGGAAACCGATCTTTACGACGCGCAACTGGGCGTGTTCCTGAACCCCCACGACCCCGAGGTCATCGCCGCTGCCCGCGCCGAGGGCATCCCCGAGGACTGGATCAGGGGCGCGCAACGTTCGCCGATCTGGAAGATGGCGATGGAATGGAAGATCGCCTTCCCGCTGCATCCCGAATACCGCACGCTGCCGATGGTCTGGTACGTGCCGCCGCTGTCGCCGATCCAGAACGCGGCAGAGGCGGGCCGGATCGCGGCGCAGGACGACATGCCCGATGTAAGATCGCTGCGCATCCCGCTGAAGTACCTTGCGAACATGCTGACCGCGGGGGACGAGCGCCCGGTGGCCGCGGCGCTGGAACGGATGCTGGCGATGCGGTCCTACATGCGGTCGAAAACCATCGACGGCGTGGTCAATCTGGGCGTGGCCGACCGCGTGGGCCTGACGCCGCAGCAGATCGACGAGATGTATCACCTGCTGGCAATCGCCAACTACGAGGACCGTTTCGTCATCCCCACCACCCACCGCGAACTGGTCGAGGATGCCTATGACCTCAAGGGCGGCTGCGGCTTCACCGACGGCAACGGCTGTTCCACCGGCCATTCCGGCGGCACGCTGTTCGGCAGCCGCAAGTTCCGCAGCCCGCAGGAGTTCATCGCATGAAAACCTTCAAGGCGCTTTCGCTGTTGCTGAGCTATCCCACGGTCGACCTGCAACAGGCCATCCCCGCCATCGACGCGGTGCTGCATGCCGAGGGGCTGCTCGGTCCGCGGCGGATGCACGATCTGGCCCCCCTTCTGGCCATGCTGCGCGACCAGGACATTTACGACCTGCAAGAGGGCTATGTGCTGCTGTTCGACCGCTCTCGCACCCTGTCGCTGAACCTTTTCGAACATGTGCACGGCGAAAGCCGCGACCGGGGCGGGGCGATGGTGGATCTGCTGACGATGTACCGGGCGGGGGGCTATGACCTGTCGGGGGCCGAACTGCCCGACCACCTGCCGGTGCTGCTGGAATACCTGTCCACCCGGCCCCTGGCAGAGGCGCAGGCGGTTCTGGCCGATGCCGGGCCGATCCTCGTCGCGCTGGCCGAACGGCTGACCCGCCGCGCGGCGCCCTATGCGGCGGTGCTCGACGCGCTGGCGACGATTGCCAGCGCCGATCCGGGGGCGGAGGCCGCGCAGGCCCTGCTGGCCGAGGCCGACGACAACCCCGAGGATCTGGCCGCCCTCGATGCCGTCTGGGCCGAGGCGCAGGTGACGTTCGGCCCCGATCCCAGTGCCGGCTGCCCCGCCAGCCGCGATATCCTTGCCCGCATGGACCCGGGCCCCGCAGCGCCCGCCCAGTGACAGGAGGCCACGATGCACGATTTCCTCTACGGCATATTTCCCTATATCGCGATCACGGTGATGATCATGGGCTCGGTCGCGCGCTACGAACGCGACCCCTTCACCTGGAAATCCTCGTCCAGCCAGTTGCTGCGCCGGCGGCAGTTCGTCCTGGGCTCGGTCCTGTTCCATCTGGGGGTGCTGATGATCCTCGCCGGGCATCTGGTGGGCCTGCTGACCCCCATCGCGGTTTTCGACGCGCTCGGCGTCGGCCATGGCGCGAAACAGGTGCTGGCGGTGGCGGCGGGGGGCATCGCGGGGGTGATGGCGCTGGCGGGGGGCATCATCCTGCTGCACCGCCGCCTGACGGATCCGCGCGTGCGCGCCCATTCCACGCTGGCCGACACCGGGATCCTCGTGCTGCTGATGGTGCAGCTTTGCCTCGGGCTCGGCACCATCGTGCTGTCGCTCGGCCATCTCGACGGGGAAGAGATGGTGAAGTTCATGAACTGGGCGCAGGGCATCGTCTATTTCCGTGCCGGTGCGGCGGCGCATATCGCCGATGTGCATTGGCTGTTCAAGGCGCATATCCTGTTGGGGCTGGTGATCTTTCTGCTGTTTCCCTTCACGCGGCTGGTGCACATGCTGTCGGCGCCGGTCCGTTACCTCTGGCGTCCGGGCTATCAGATCGTGCGCTCGCGCCGGGGGGCGAAACCGGCGCGCACGGGGCTGAAGCCCCTGCCGCGCCGCGCGGCGGAGTAGGGGCGATGGCTGCGCAACCGCTTTTGTCCCCGGTCACGGTGAACGGCGTGACCATCCCGGCCGAACGCATCGCGGCCGAGGCGCAGAACCATCCCGCGCCCAGGGGCAAGCCGGGCCATGCCTGGAAATCCGCCGCCCGGGCGCTGGCGCTGCGCGAGTTGCTGTTGCAGGCGGCGCGGGCGCGGGGGCTGGTCGCGGCCCCGCAGGAACTGGCCAAGGGGCAGTGGGAAACTGCCGAAGAGGCGCTGATCCGTCAGTTCCTGGAATCCGAGATCGCCCCCGCCATGCCGGACGAGGCCGCGCTGCATGCGATCTGGCACGAGGCGCCCGAGCGGTTCCGCGCCCCATCCGTCTACGAGGCCGCGCATATCCTGATCGCCGCACCCCCGGGCGATGCCCCGGCGCGGCAGGCGGCGCGGGCGCGGGCGGGGGCGCTGCTGGCGGACCTGCACCGCGACCCCGCGCGCTTTGCCGCGCTGGCGCGGGAACACAGCGCCTGTTCTTCGGCCCGCAATGGGGGCATGCTGGGGCAGGTGGCCGCCGGCGATACGGTGCCGGAATTCGAGGCCGCCTTGGCCGGGATGGCGGAGGGGACGATGTCCCCCGCGCCGGTGGAAAGCCGCTATGGGTTCCACCTGATCCGGCTGGATGCGCGGGCGCGGGGCGCGGTGCTGCCCTTTGCGGCGGTGCTGCCGCATCTGCGTGCGGCGCAGGAAAAGGCCGCCTGGGCCCGTGCCGCGCGCGATCTGGCGTTGCGGCTGGCGGCAGGGGCGCAGGTCACGGGGGTGCGGCTGGCGCCCGATGGGGGGATTGGGGGATGACGATCATGCTTGCCGGACGGCCCGACCCGGTGATGTGCGGCTGCGACGGGGCGGCGGATGCGCTGATCCCGGTGGACGAGGCGCTGCGCCGCGGCCTTGCGCTGGCCACGCCGGTGGCGGAACTGGAAACGCTGCCCCTGTCCCGCGCCCATGGCCGCGTGCTGGCGCGCGCGCTGCGCAGCCGCAGCCCGCTGCCGCGGTTCGACAATTCGGCGATGGACGGCTATGCGCTGCGGCTGGCCGATCTGGCCGGGCCGGGGCCCTGGCGTCTGCCGCTGGCGGGCCGGATCGCCGCCGGGGATGCCGGGCCCCCGTCCTGGCCGCGCGGGTCGGCGTTGCGCATCCTGACCGGCGCGGCGGTCCCGCCCGGCTGCGACGCGGTGGCGATGCAGGAAGAGGCCGTGGCGGCCGAGGGCGCCGTCACCTTCCGCCGCCGCCCCGTGGCGGGCGAGAACATCCGCCGCGCGGGCGAGGATCTGCCCGCGGGCGCGCCGCTTCTGCCCGGCGGGCGGGTGATCGACCCGCGCGCGGCGGCGGTGCTGGCCGCCGCCGGGATGGGCGAGGTGCGGGTGCGCCGGCGGGTGCGGGTGGCGCTGTTTTCCACCGGGTCGGAACTGCGCGAACCGGGCGAGCGGCTGGCCCCGGGCCAGATCTGGAACGCCAACCGCCATCACCTGACCGGCGCGCTGGCGCTGCCCTGGGTGGATCTGCTGGACATGGGCGTGGTGCCCGACGATCCGGCGGCGCTGCTGTCGGCGCTGGAACGGGCGGCCTATGGTGCGGATCTGGTGGTCACGACCGGCGGGATTTCCGTGGGGGAAGAGGATCACATGCCCGCCGTTCTGGCGCGGATCGGGGCGGGGATCCATGTCATGCGGCTGGCGATGAAGCCGGGCAAGCCGCTGACCATCGGGCAGATCGGCGGCGCGGTCTATGTCGGGCTGCCGGGCAATCCGGTGTCGGCCTTCGTCACCTGGCACGTGATCGGTGCGCGCATCGCCGAGGCGCTGGCGGGCATCGCCGGGGGAGGTTTGCGCAAGACGCTGGTGCGCGCGGGGTTCGCCCGCGACCGCGTGCCGGGGCGATGCGAATTCGTGCCCGCGCGGCTGATGGGCCTCGACGGCACGGGCATCGAGGTGGTGGAATCGCTGGCAGGGTCGGTTTCGCACCGCGTGGCGCTCTTGGCCGGGGCGGACGGGCTGGTGCTGATCCCGGCGGATTGCGATCATGTCGGGCGCGGCGATCTGCTGGAATTCATTCCGTTCTGAGGCGGGGGAAGCGATGAAACTGGGATATGTCAGCCTGCCGGGCCGCGGCGCGACCGATCTGCTGCTGGCTGGGGCCGTGGCGCGGCTGGAGGCGCGGGGGATCGCGCTGGTCGGCACGGTGCAGACCAATATCGAGCGCCCCGACCGCCATCATTGCGACATGGACCTGCGGCTGATGCCCGCGGGGCCCGCGGTGCGCATCAGCCTCGACCGCGGGGCGGGGGCCACGGGCTGCCGGCTGGATGCGGGCGTGCTGGAACAGGCGGTGCTGTGGGTGAGCCAGCATCTGGACGGCGCGCAGATGCTGGTGGTCAACAAGTTCGGCAAGCAGGAGGCGGAAGGCCGCGCCTTCGCCCCCGTGATCGGCGAGGCGCTGGCGCGCGGCCTGCCGGTGCTGGTGGGGGTGAACGGGCTGAACCTCGGCCCCTTCCTGACCTTTGCCGACGGTCTGGCCGAACCGCTGCCGGGCGATGCGGCGGCGGTGGCCGACTGGTGCCTTGCCGCCTGCGCCGCTGTGGCGGAGGGTTAGGGGGGCGTATCCAACCCATTGCTCTGTCTGGCGAAGGCGCGTGCCTTCGCCATATCCTGCCGGTGCCGCTGCCCCGGCCAGCGCCCGCCCCGCCCATGGCGGGCGCTACTCGCCCGCCGGGGCAGGCGCTGGCCTGGCCGGGTTTCCTGACATCACCGTCTCCAGTGTCACCCTCGCGCGAACGGGCGGGGGAAACGCAGTGCGTTTCCTCATCCCGCCCGGCCCGGCGGAGCCGAATGCCCCACCCTAACCGTGCGAAAACGGCACCCGCCCCGGGGTCGGCAGGCGGGCGGTCAGGATCGTCGAGGTGCTGGAATCGGTGATGTAGAGCCGGCGGGGGTCCTCGATCCCGAAGGCGATGTTCGTCACCATCCGCCCGCGCGGGGAATTGATCCGCAGCACCGGCTCGCCCAATGCGCTGTAGACCCAGACGCAGCCGAGCCCGCCATGGGCGATGATCAGGTTGTCCTCGGCATCCATCAGCAGCCCGTCGGGGCCGAGCCCCCCCGACAGCTGGATGAAATGCGCCACCCGCGCCACCCCGCCATCGGCCGTCAGCCGCATCTGCCAGACCGCGTTCTGGCGGAACATGTTGAGGTAAAGCGCCGTCCCCGCCCGGTTGATCGCCAGCCCGTTGGGCGCCGCGAGCCCGTCGAGCACCACGCGCGCCCGGCCCTCGGGGTCGATCCTGACCAGCCGGCCGAAGGGCGCGGCCAGATCGGAATCGCCCATGTCGGTGAAATAGACCGCACCGTCATCGGCGAAGACCAGATCGTTGGGCCCCACCAGCGGCCGGCCCTCGACGGCGGTGACATAGGGGTCCACCCGGCGCGTGGCGGGGTCGATGACCATGATGCCGCGCTTGTGGTCGGCCACGAAGATGCGCCCGTCGCGGTGGATGCGCAGGCCGTTCGGTTCGCCGTCATACTGCACGAACAGCTCGAACCGCCCCCCGGGCGAGATGCGGAAGATGCGCCCGTAGGGGATGTCGACGCAGTAGAGAAACCCGTCGCGGCCGAAACCCGGGCCTTCCAGAAAGGCCGGCGGCACGCCCCAGGGGCGGCCTTCCAGCCAGGGTGTGGGGCCGCCGCGCCAGTGCAGGTCGGGCGGAACCTCGGCAAAGACCTCTGCCTCGATGGTGGGGATGGTGTACACGGGCGCCTCCTCAGGCTCAGCGGATCATGCCCAGATACTGGGGCAGGATGAGCGAGATCGCCGGGATATAGGTGATCAGCGCCAGCGCGATCAGCAGCGGCACCAGCCAGGGCAGGATCGCCGCCGTCGCCCGCTCGACCGAGATCCGCGCCACCCGCGACAGCACGAACAGCACCATGCCGAGCGGCGGATGCAGCAGGCCGATCATCAGGTTCAGCACCATGATCAGCCCGAAATGGATCGGATCCATCCCGAAGGCCAGCGCGATGGGCAGCAGCAGCGGCACCAGGATCGTGATCGCCGCGATGGTGTCGAGAAAGCAGCCGACGACCAGCATCAGCGCATTGGCCAGCAGCAGGAACAGCCACTTGCTGTCCGTCAGCCCCAGGATCAGCCCCGACAGCACCTGTGCTGCCTGACTGACGGTCAGCAGCCAGGCGAAGATCGAGGCGCAGGTGACGATGAACAGCACCGAGGCCGTGGTCTCTATCGTGTCGAAGCTGATCTTGGCCAGCATCCGCGCCGTCAGGCTGCGATAGCGCACGAGGCCGAGGAACAGCGACCAGATCACCGCGGCCATCGCCGCCTCGGTGGGCGTGAACCAGCCCATGGTCATCCCGCCGATCAGGATCATCGGCGTCATCAGCGCCATCACCGCGGAAAAGTCGAAGATCCAGTCGATGACGATCAGCGCCGCCAGCGCGGCCAGCACCGCCATGTTGACCGACAGCCCCGCCCGCACCAGCAGCCAGACCGCCAGCGGAAAGCAGAACACGATGGCGATTTCCAGCCCCGCTTCCAGCAGCCGGCGCAGGTCGAAGGCGGTATCCGCCCCCCATCCCTTGCGCCAGGCCAGCAGCGTGACGGTGCCCATCATCAGCACCGTCATCACGATCCCCGGCACCACCCCCGCCATGAACAGCGCCCCGATGGAGACATTGGCCATCATCCCGTAGATCACGAAGGGCAGCGAGGGCGGAAAGATCGGGCCGAGCGTGGCCGAGGCGGCGGTGATGCCCACCGCGGCCTCTACCGGATAGCCGTGGTCGCGCATCGCCTTGATCTCGATCGTGCCGATGCCGGCGGCATCGGCCAGCGCGGTGCCCGACATGCCGGAAAACACCACCGAGCCGACGATGTTCACCTGCCCCAGCCCGCCCTTCATCCAGCCCACCAGCGACAGGGCGAAGCCGTAGATCCGCCCCGTGACCCCGGCGCTGTTCATCAGGTTGCCGGCCAGGATGAAGAACGGCACCGCCAGCAGCGGAAAGCTGTCCACCCCCGCGACCATGCGCTGCGCCGCGATCAGGTCGGGCGCGACATCGTAGATCAGGATATAGGCGAGCGAGGACACCGCCATCGACACCGCCACCGGCACGCCGAGGATCATCAGGGCCAGAAAGCCCCCGACCAGAACCAGCATCGGCTATTCCCCCTTGTCGAAGGCAAGTTCGGGCCGTTCCAGCACCGAATACCCGCGGCGCCAGTTCCGCACCATCACCTGCACCGCGCGCAGGAACATGATCGCGAAGGCCGCCAGCATCGGATAGAGGAACCAGCCCCGCGACAGGCGCACGGAAATCAGCCTCTCGTCCGCCACGACCGCCACATAGCGCCACATCAGCCAGACCGCATAGGCGAAAAAGCCGACCCGGATCGCATCCACCAGCCGCGACAGCCAGCGCCCGGCCGCGGGGCCGACATGGTGGTAGATCAGGTCGACATGGATGTGCCGCGTCGTGCGCGTGCACATCGCGGCGCCCATGAACACCAGCACGATCAGGGCGTTGACGGCGACCTCCTCGGTCCAGGCGAGACTGTTGTTGAGCGCGTAGCGGGTGAAGAACTGCAAGAACACCAGCCCGACGATGACCCAGAACACGGCCAGCGCCACCCAGTCCTCGGGCCCGTGGTCGCGCAGGCTGACGGCCTGTTCCTCTTCCTCGAACGCATGGGCGAGGTCGTCGATGGTCGGTTTGGGCAGGGCGTGGTCGGTCGGCATCGCGCGTTCCTGTCTGGGTGGCGGGCGGCGGGCCGGACGGCGGGGCAGGGCCCGCCGCCCGGCGGCGCGGTTACTGGACGGCGCGGATCGCCTCCCAGTCGGCCTTGTCATAGCCGAAATCCTCGAACTTCACCTTTTCCAGCACCGTGTTCTGGAAGCTGGGCAGGTCCACCTCGAGGATGGTGACGCCGCGGTCGCGGAACACGTCGAGCAGCTTCGCCTCGCGGTCGAGGATGATCTGCGAGGCGCGCTGCGCGGCCTCGTGCGCGACCTCGGTGAACACCGCGCGGTCGGCCTCGTCGATCTTCTTCCAGGTGCCGCCGGCGATGACGATGTTCAGCTGGTCGACGATATGGCCGGTCAGCGCGATATGGGTCTGCACCTCGTCGAGCTTCTTGGCCTCGATCGAGGGCAGGGGGTTTTCCTGCGCATCCACCGTGCCGTTCTGGAGCGCCAGATAGAGTTCCGCGAAGGGCACCGGCGTCGTGTTGGCGCCGCAGGCGGTGGGCATCGCCATATAGGTCGGGATCGAGGGCACCCGCATCTTCACCCCGGTCAGGTCCGAACATTTCTCGACCGGCTTGTTCGCGGTCGTGTGCCGGGTGCCGTAATAGGTGGTCGCCAGGATCTGGTGGCCCGTCGCCTCGGTATAGCCGCCGGTCAGTTTGCGGTAGACCTCGCTTTCGGTGTATTTCAGCAGATGCGCCGCGTCGCGGAAGGTGAAGGGATAATACGTCACCCCGATCGGCGGGTATTTGTTCGCGGCAAAGCCGTTGGTCAGGATCACCATGTCCACCGTGCCGAGCGTCAGGCCCTGGTCGAGGCTGACCTCGTTGCCGAGTTGCGCCGCCGGGTACACGTCGATCTTGTAGCGGCCGCCGGTGCGCCTGGCGATTTCCCCGGCGGCCCAGAGGGCCTCGGTGTGGAAGGGTTCCGAGACCTCGAAGATATGGGCCCATTTCAGCGTGGTCTGCGCTTGCGCCGGTGCGGCCAGCGCGAGCCCCGCCAGCGCGGCGGCGATGGTCGTGCCGAAGATGCGTCGTGTCAGCATGGCTTCCTCCCTGAAGCTCTCGTGATGTTTTCCGGTGTTGGTTGCGAGGATCATTCTCTGGATGAATTTTCGTTTCAAGACGGGATCGGCCGGATCAGCCCGGCAGATAGCGGCGTTCCCAGTCGTCCAGCGCCTGCCGGCGGCACAGCCGGTCCACGATCGCGGCGTTTTCCGGGGTTGCGGTGGGGTCGGGCAGGGCGGTGCCCCCGTCGCGCAGCGCGCGATAGGCGGCGTCCATCGCCGCCAGCGCGGCGCGGAACGGCCGATGGGGCAGGAACCGCAGCTTGAGCCGCGTGCGGCGCAGGAATTCGGGGTCGTCGCGGTCCCGCTGCGGCACGCCCAGAACGAACAGCGGCAGGCCCGCGGCATCGGCCACCTCGACCAGATCGGCGGGGCCGCCCGGCAGGTCGGCCAGCATCACCGCCTCTGCCCCCGTCTGCGCATAGGCGCGGATGCGGGCCAATGCCTCTGCCCGGGGCAGTTCCGACAGCGCGAAGCTGCGCGCGACGATGATCGTTGCGGGGTCGCGCCGCGCCGCGACCGCCGCGCGCAGCTTGCCCAGATGTTCCTCCAGCGGCACCATCAGCGCATGGCGCCGCGCGGCGGCCTGCGTGCTTTGGGGGACGAGATTGTCCTCGATCTCTATCGCCGCGACGCCGGCCATTTCCAGATCGCGGATCGTGGCGCGCAGCGTGATGGCGTTGCCCCCGCCCTCGTCGGCGTCCGCGACCAGCGGCAGGTCGGTGTTGCGGCAGATGCGGCGGCAGATGTCGGCCAGATCGGTCATGTTCGCCAGCGGCAGCCCGTCGGGGGCCGATACATTGGCCATCTTCGACACCGACCCCGACAGCTTGGCCACCGGCCAGCCGTTCATTTCCGCCACCCGGGCCGAGAACGGGTCGAACACCGGCGCGGCGTCGGTGCATCCCGGCTGTGCGAGCAGGGCGCGCAGGCGGCTGCGTGGGCTTGTCATCTGCGGTCCCTCCCGTGGTCCGGCCCCGGGGCGGCTCTGCGGCATCCTTCGGCGGGGTGGATGAACATTATTATTGAATTCTCTATTCATCAAGAGAATAATGAGACTCGAAACCGGCCATCTGCGCAGCGCCGCCCCGGGATGGTTCCGGGGCGGCGCGGTGTGGGCGGGCGATGCCGCGGGCAGCCAGAGGGAGGGCTCGGACGTGACGGATCGGGAAATTTCGACAGATATCATAGAGGCTTACAGGGGCCTGAGTTCGGCCATCATTTCCGACGCGCTGGACCGCGCGGGGATCCACGGCACGCTGCACGGGCTGAAGCCGCAGGTGGACGGTGCGCGGATGTGCGGCCCGGCCTTCACCGCGAAATACACGCTCGCCCCCGCCGCGCTGGACCGTTTCGCCGATTTCCTCGACGACATCCCGGCGGGCGCGGTGGTCGCCATCGACAACGGCGGGCGGACGGATGTGTCGGTCTGGGGGGATACGTTGTCGCTGTTCGCCTCGGTCCAGGGGTTTGCGGGCACGCTGATCGACGGCGCCTGCCGCGACATCGACGGCACGCGAGCGCTCGGCTATCCGATGTTCAGCCGCGATCTCTACATGCGCACCGGCAAGGGCCGGGTGGGCGTGGAAAGCACGCAGGCGCCGATTCGCATCGCGGGGGTGGAGATTCATCCGGGCGATCTGATCTTCGGCGATGCGACCGGCGCGGTGGCCGTCCCCAGGGCGCGCGCGGCAGAGGTGCTGGCGATCGCGCAACAGATCGCGCGCCGCGACGACGCATGGGAGGCCGCGATCCGCGCGGGATTGCCGATGGCGCAGGTCTGGCAGGCCGCCGACTGATCCCCGCCGCCCGAACCGTTCCCGATGCCCGGCCCCGGCCGGCCGATGCCGCCTGCCCGAACCATGAGGATCCCGATGCAGCCCCCCCTTGGCGGTGACAATGCGTTCTACCTTGGTCTTTACGCGAAATACCTGACGGATCCGGCCTCGGTTCCCGCCGACTGGGGGGCGTATTTCGCGGAAATGCGCGCCCCCGCCGCCCCGGACGCCCCCGGCCGGGCGGTCGCGGCCTATCTGGAGGCGGCGCGGCGCTTCGGGCATCTGGCGGCGGATCTCGACCCGCTCGGCCTTGCGCCGCGGGATGGCCGGCTCGATCCGCTGCGCGCGGCGGCGCGGGCCGAAGGCGCCGCCGGGGTGCGCCTGACGCTGGCGGGTGCGCCCCGGGATCTGCCGGCGGCAGAGGCCACGGCGCTGATCGACCGCATCTATCGCGGCACGATGGGGATCGAGGCCGACCACCTGCACGACCCTGCCGAGGCCGACTGGCTGCTGGCGGCGTTCGAGCGCGCGATGCTGGCGCCGCCAGATGACGACCTGACCCGCGATGCGCTGGAATCGGTGGTGCTGGCCGACACGTTCGAATCCTTCATGCGGGTGAAGTTCCCGGCCAAGAAACGCTTCGGCAGCGAAGGGTCCGAGGGCACGCTGGTCTTTCTGCGCGCCTTGTTCCTTGCCGCCGCCGCGGGGCCGGGGGTGGACGAGATCGTGATGGGCGGCATGCATCGCGGCCGTCTGGCGGTGCTGGCCGTCGCCCTGGGCAAGAGCCCCGCCGCGCTGGCGGCGGAACTGACCGGGCGCGACCTGTCCGAGGGCGCGGCCTTCACCGGCGACGTGCCCTATCACCTGGGCCTGCGCACACGGTTCGAGGGCGCGCGGACGCTCGGCCTGACGCTGCTGCCGCATCCCTCGCATCTGATGGTGGTGGCGCCGGTGGCGCTGGGTCTGGCGCGGGCGGCGGGGGCCGGGGCGCTTTGCCTGCTGATGCACACCGACGCCGCCTTCGCCGGGCAGGGGCTGAGCGCCGAGATGATGCAGATCGCGGGTCTGCCGCCCTATCGGGCGGGCGGGGCGGTCCATCTGGTGGTCAACAACCAGATCGGCTTCACCACCCTGCCGGCCGAGGGGCGCAGCGCGCGCTATTGCACCGATGTCGCCCGGATGGTCGGTGTGCCGGTTCTGCATGTGAACGGCGACGATGCGCTGGCGGTGGCGCGGGCGGCGCGGCTGGCGCTGGACTGGCGCAACCGGTCCGGGCGCGACATCCTTGTGGACATGGTGTGCTATCGCCGCTTCGGGCACAACGAACTGGACGAGCCGCGCTTTACCCAGCCCCGCCTGTGGCAGGCGATCGACCGCCATCCGCCGCTGCGCGACCTGCTGACCGCCCGCGTGCAGCACGACCGCCCGGCGCTGGCCGACCATGCCGCGCGCTGCGCCGGGGATTTCACCCGCGCCCTTCAGGACGGGTTCCGGCGGGCGGCCGATCTGCTGCCCAACGACGCGCCGGTGCAACCCGACGCCTGGGCCGCGGTGGAACCCGCCGACGAAGCCGCGCTGCTGGCCCCCGTGCCCACCGGCCTGCCGCTGGCCGATCTGCGGCGGGTGGGGCTGGCGGCCAGCGCGCTGGCGCCCGGGGCGGCGGTCAACCCCAAGGTCCGCCGCTTTTACGACCAGCGCGCCGCCAGTCTCGAGGCGGGGCAGGAGATCACCTTCGCCACCGCCGAGGCGCTCGCCCTCGCCACGCTGCTGGACGAGGGGCATCCGGTGCGCCTGTCGGGGCAGGACGCCGTGCGCGGCACCTTCACGCAGCGGCATCTGGCGGTGCACGACATGGACAGCGGGCAGGCCCACCTGCCGCTGGCCGCCGCCGCCCGTGCCGGCGCGCGGGCAGAGATCATCAACAGCCCGCTGTCGGAATATGGCGTGCTGTCCTTCGAATACGGCCACAGCCTGTTCGACCCGCAGGCCCTGACGATATGGGAGGCGCAGTTCGGCGATTTCCTCAACGGCGCGCAGCCGGTGGTGGACCAGTACATCGTTTCGGCAGAGGCGAAATGGCGCCTGCGGTCGGGTCTTGTGGTGCAACTGCCGCACGGGCTGGAAGGGCAGGGGCCCGACCATTCCTCGGCCCGGGTGGAGCGGCTGTTGCAGATGTGCGCGGGCGGCAATGTCGTCGTCGCCAATCCCTCGACGCCGGCGAACCTGTTCCATCTGCTGCGCCGCCAGATCCATGCGCGCTGGCGCAAGCCGCTGTTCCTGATCGCGCCGAAATCGCTGTTGCGGGCGCGTTCGGCGGTGTCGGCGCTGGCCGAGATGGCCGAGGGCACCGCCTTTCGCCCGGTCATCGCCGAAGCCCCGCCGCCCGGCAGGGGCGGGGTGCGGCGGGTGGTGATCTGTTCGGGCAAGATCGCCCATGCGCTGGAACAGGCGCGGGACGCGGCGGGGCTGACCCATGCGGTGGCGGTGGTCCGGCTGGAACAGCTTTATCCGCTCGACATCGCGGCCTTGCGGGCGGCGCTGGCGTCCTTCGGGCGGGCAGAGGCGGTCTGGCTGCAAGAGGAGGCGGAAAACCAGGGGCCCTGGCCCTTCCTGGCCGAGGCGTTCCGCCGCCACGGCATCCACCTGAACCCCCGCCGCCCCGTCCACGCGCGGCCCGCCATGCCGGTGACGGCGGGCGGGTCGGTGGAACGGCACGAAAGGGAACAGGAGATCCTGTTGCGCGGGGTGCTGTCGGTCTGACGGGCAGGGGCGGGCCGGGGCGGCCGCATCCGGTTCACGGAAAATCCATTCACCTGATGAAAGATGGATGCTATGACCATGAAATACTATCACGGTCACGCCATTTCGCCAACCGGAGGGCCCATCCCATGGCATCGTTCGAGCCAGTGCGCGCCATCACCCGCGGCCTGCAGATCCTGCGGCTGGTCAGCGAATCCGGCCCGATCGCCACGACGGACATCGCCCGGCAACTGGACCTGCCGCAGCCCACGGTGGTGCGCATCCTCGAAACCCTGATCGAGGCGGGCTATGTCTACCGGCTGGAAAAAAGCACCCTTTTCGGCGTCACGGCGCGGACGTTGCGCCTGTCCAAGGGCTTTGCCGCCACCTCGCGGCTGGTGCAGCTGGCGACGCCGCTGATCGAGGATCTGCGGGCGGAAATCGGCTGGCCGTCGAACCTTGCGACCTATGAAAACGGCTCGATGGTGATCGCCTATACCAACCGTTCCGAACACGGGATGTCGATCGCGGGCCGCCTCGGCGCGCGGATCCCGGTGACGGTGACGGGGGTGGGGCTGGTCTATCTGGCGCATCTGCCGCCCGAGCAGCTGGAAGAGCGGCTACAGGATCTCAAGCGGTCCGACAGCCGCTGGGACAACAACCCGGCGATGCTGGATACCCTGCCGGACCGGCTGCGGCTGGTGCGGCAGAACGGCTATGCGCTGGCCGAACAGCCCTATCTGGACGAGATCTATCATTCGCAGATCTGGGCGGTGGCGGTGCCGATCCTCGTCGGCGGGCGCGTGGTCGCGGGGCTGAGCAGCCTGGTGCTGCGCAGCGCGGGCACGCCGAGCCGCGTGATGGCGAAGATCCTGCCCTCGCTTCAGCGCACGGCGCAGGAAATCGCCCTGCGGCTGGCCGAGGATTCGGGCCTGAACGACCGGATCGAGCCGCCCGCCCCGAAGGCCGCCCCGAAGGCTGCCAAGACGGGCCGCAAGAAAACCGAAAAATAGCGCCGGCAGAGGCGGGGTGAAACCCCGGCCCATATGACGCCCCCGGCAACGGCGGCCCCCGGCCCCGCCTTGCCGCGATTCCGCACGACCCGACCCTTCCCGCCATGCCCGCCGGCAGGGCTGCCGCGCCCCTGCCGCGATCAATCCGGTTGACAGGTGCGAAAACCGGATTATTATGAATTCACTATTCATATAGTGAATGAAAATGCGAGTCGACAGGGGCAGGGACAAGGCCCCGGTCCGGGCGGGCCGCCGCGAGAGGGGCGCTTGCCGGGGGACTCGTCTCACAACGGGAGGAAAGCGATGCAAGGGATGCTGAAGCGTGCGGCGGTGGCCGGCGCGGTCTGGGCGGCGGCGGCGGTATCGGCCGCGGCCGCGGATTTCGACTGGAAGTTCTTCACCATCTACGGCGTGGCCGACCGCCAGACCGAATGGATGCGCGGCTTTGCCGACGACGTGCGGCAGGCGACCGGCGGGCGGCTGAACATCACCGTCTTTACCGGCAGCGAACTGCCCTACAAGGGTGTCGATGTCTATCGCGCGCTCAGCCGCCGCCAGATCGAGATCGGCCATTCGCCCACAGGCTTCATCGCCGCCGATCTGGGGCTGCTCGACGCCATGTCGATGCCCTTCGTCTGCATGGACATGCAGCGTTTCTTCGACGGCGCCCTGCCGCAGATCGAGGCGACCTTCGACGCCGCCATCGACGACAAGTTCGGCGCCACGCCCATCATGCACTGGGCCATGCCCGGCCAGCAGGTCTGGAGCACGAAGGCCATCGCGACGCTGGAGGATTTCAAGGGGATGAAGATCCGCACCTGGAACCAGGGCCAGGTCCAGACGCTGGACAAGCTGGGCGCGACCAGCGTGTCGATCACCACCGCCGAGGTCACGCCGTCGTTGCAGCGCGGGCTGATCGACGGGGCCATCACCGCCTCTGTCAACGCCGATGCGTGGAACTGGCACGAGGTGCTGGGCAACGGCTATCTGTTCAACATCACGCTGTCGCACGAGGTGATCGCGGTGAACGACGCCGCGCTGGCCGAACTGCCCGAGGATATGCGCGCGGCCTTTCTCGAGGTTGCGCAGAAATGGGAAGGCACGCTGCGGCAAGAGGTTCTGACGCTCGACAGCCAGGCGCGGGCGAACCTGACCGCCAAGGGCATCAAGCTGGTGGAACCTTCGGCAGAGGACGCCGCGGCGCTGGCCACGATGACCGCCGACATCGCCGAGGCCTGGGCGGCGCAGCAGGGCGATGCGGGCCGGTCGGTGCTGGCCGCGATCCGCGCCGGCTGCCAGTAAGCCCCCCGCCTTCGTCCCCGCCCGCCCGGTGCGGGCGGGGCCCCGGACAGGAGCTTTCGCGATGTTGCACAGACTGGAACGCGGGCTTCTCGCGCTGTCGGCGGGGCTGATCGTCTGCATCGGCCTGCTGATGGTGGCGGAAATCACCCTGCGTTATGTCTTTTCCGTCTCGACCCGGATATCCGAGGAATACAGCGGTTATCTGTTCTGCGCCGCAACCCTTGCCGGGTTCTTTCCGGCGCTGACGACGGGGCGGTTCCTGCGCATTCCGGCGCTGATCGCGCGCCTGCCCACCCGGTTGCGGGCGCTGGCAGAGGTGGCGATCGCGCTGGTGTCGGCCGCCTTCTGCCTGCTTCTGGCCTGGCAATGCTGGGACCTGTTCCGCATGAGCCTGCGTTTCGGCAGCCGGTCGGAACAATATTCCGAAACCCCGCTGATGTATCCGCAGGCGCTGCTGCCGCTCGGGCTCGGGCTGCTGGCGGTGGGGATGCTGCTGCGCGGCGCGCATCTGGCGCGCGGGCTCTGGGCCGGGGATACCGCCCTTGCAGAGGATGAAGTGAATGTCGTTGACTGAACTGGGCATCCTCTATGGGGCGGTGCTTCTGGGCTGCCTTGTGGGCGGCGTCTATATCGGCGTGGCGATGGGGCTGGCGGGGGTCGCGGGGATCACCGCGCTGTTCGGGACCGCGCTCTGGCCCTCGCTGGCGGATGTGGTGTGGAACAACGCCACCAGCTTCAGCCTGATCGCCATTCCGCTGTTCATCCTGATGGGCGAATTGATCCTTCAGGGCGGCATCGCGAACCGTTTCTATGCCGGGCTGGCGCCGTGGTTCCGCAAGGTGCCGGGGGGGCTCGCGCAGACGAACATCGCCGGCTGCGCGGTGTTTTCCGCCGTCTGCGGGTCGTCGGTGGCGACCGTGCTGACCATCGGTTCCATCGCCATGAAGGAAATGCGCCAGCGCGGCTACAAGGACAGCCTGACGCTCGGCACGCTGGCGGCGGGCGGGGGGCTCGGCATCCTCATTCCGCCGTCCATTCCGATGATCGTCTATGCCTCGATCACCAATGTCTCGATCATCCAGCTGTTCATGGCCGGCATCGTGCCGGGGATCCTGCTGGCGATCCTGTTCAGCATCTTCGTCGGCATCCGCGCGAAGCTCGACCCTTCGCTGGTGCCGGTCTACGAGGAGGACGGCGGGCTGGAACGCGGCAACCTGCTGCGCGATGCGCTGCCGGTGATGCTGCTGGTGGGCAGCGTGATCCTGTCGATGTACGCCGGCATCGTCACGCCGACCGAGGCCGCGGCGCTCGGCGCGCTGCTGGCCGGGGTGATTTCCTGGTTCTACGGCGGCTTGACCGCCGCCAGCATCCGTGCCTCGCTGTCGAATGCCGCGATATCCAGCGCGGTGATCATGTTCATCACCATCTGCGCGCAGATCCTGCAATACGGGCTGGTGGTGACGGGTTTCGGCAAGCAGATCGCGGAAATCGTGGTGGCGATGAACATCGGACCCCTCGTGTTCTTCTGCATCCTGCTGCTGATCTATCTGGTCGTCGGCATGTTCATGGACGGGCTGTCGGTGATGCTGGTCACGGTGCCGCTGGTCTATGCGCCGATGATGGCGATGGGGTTCGACGGGATCTGGCTGGGGATCCTGCTGATCTTCGTCATAGAGCTGTCGGCGATCACGCCGCCGGTGGGGCTCAACCTCTTTGCGTTGCAGTCGATTTCGCCGGAAACGCCGCTGGCGCGCATCGCCTGGTCGTCGGCGCCCTATTGCGCGATCGTCCTCGGCTTCGCCTTCCTCTGCTACGCCTTTCCCCAGATCGTGCTGTGGCTGCCCCAGACCATGCGCTGATCGCCAAGAAGGAGTCCCCCCATGTACGCCCCCCCGCCCCGCACCACCGCCGAGGTCTTCACCCGCATGCCGGACGAACTGCGCAAAAAGGCGCGCGGCGGCGAATGGTTCAGCCATCAGCCGGCGATGAAACAGCATCATTCGGTGCTGGAGGGTCCGGGCTTCGACGCCGACGGCAACCTGTGGTGCGTCGACATCCCCTGGGGCCGGATCTTCCGCATCGACCCGGCCGGGAACTGGGAACTGGTGATCGAATACGAGGGCGAGCCGAACGGCCTGCGGTTCCACCGCGACGGGCGGGTCTTCATCGCCGACCACCGCAACGGGATCATGGTGCTGGATCCAGAGACGCGGAAGATCACGCCCTTCCTCGCCCGGGTGCGGCTGGAACATCTCAAGGCGGTCAACGACCTGTTCTTTGCCGAAAACGGCGATCTCTATTTCACCGACCAGGGGCTGACCGGGCTGCACGACCCTTCGGGCCGGGTGTTCCGGGTGAAACCGGACGGCCATGTGGACCTGATCCTCGACAACATTCCCAGCCCCAACGGGCTGGTCCTGTCGCCGGACGAACGGGTGCTGTTCCTGGCCGTCACCCGCGCCAACGCGATCTGGCGCATCCCGTTTTCCGACGACGGCACCGTGGCCAAGGTGGGCAATTTCATCCAGATGACGGGCGGCGGCGGGCCCGACGGGATCACGATGGACGAGGCCGGAAATCTGGTCGTCTGCCAGATCGGCCTGGGCGCGGTGTGGCTGTTCAGCCCGCAGGGCGAACCCGTCCTGCGCATCGACAGCCCCGCCGGCACCCAGACCACGAACATCGCCTATGGCGGGCCGGACCGCCGCACCGCCTTCGTGACCGAATGCGAGGAAGGCGCGATCCTGCGGGTCGAGATGCCGCACCCCGGCCGGCGCTTGTTTTCGGGGCGCTGACGGGCGATGCCGGGGCAGGGAGGAACGGTGTGATGCGGATCGAACGGTTGCGCCGGAAGGCGCTGGCGGTATCCGACCTGCGCGCGATGGCGCGGGCGAACCTGCCGCGGGGCATCTTCGAATATGTCGCGCGCGGCACCGACGACGACCTCGCGCTTCGCGGCAATGCCGCGGCTTTCGATGCGATCGGCATCCAGCCGCGGGTGGCGCGCGACGTGTCGGCCGTTTCCACCGCATGCCGGTTTTTCGGGCAGGACAGCGCGATGCCCCTGGCCGTCGCGCCTACCGGCTTTGCCAGCCTGATGTGGCGCGACGGCGAAATCGCCTCCGCCCGCGCGGCAGAGGCGGCGGGGATCCCCTTCGCGCTGTCCACCGGATCCATCACCCCGATGGAACGGATCCGCGAGGTTTCGCGCGGGCGGCTGTGGTTGCAGCTTTATGTCTGGCCGCAGCGCGAGATGACCCATGAACTGGTCGCGCGCGCCCGACGCGCGGGGTTCGAGGCGCTGATCGTCACCGTGGACACGCCCGTCGCCCCCTTCCGCCCCTACAACCTGCGCAACGGTTTCAGCATCCCCTTCCGGGTGCAGCCCAGGAACGCGGCCGACATCCTGCGGCATCCGAAATGGCTTCTGGACGTGGTGTTCCGGCGCTGGCTGAAACAGGGGCCGATGGTGGCCGAAAACTACCCCGAGGCGCTGCGCGTGCCGGTGGGCAAGGCGGCGGTGGGCAAGTTCAACCTGCCCTTCTGCGCCGATCTGGCCTGGGACGACATCCGCACCATCCGCCGGCTGTGGGACGGGCCGCTGATCGTCAAGGGGATCATGCATCCCGACGACGCGGCGGCGGCGGTCGAGGCCGGGGCGGACGGGATCGTGGTGTCGAACCACGGGGGGCGCAATCTGGATGCGGCGGTGCCGACGATCCGGGTGCTGCCGCAGATCGCCGACCGCGTGGGCGGGCGCGCGGCGGTGATGCTCGACAGCGGCATCATGCGCGGGGCCGACATCGCCAAGGCGCTGGCGCTCGGCGCCGATGGCGTGCTGGCGGGCAAGGCGTTCCTTTACGGCGTGGGCGCGGCGGGCGAGGCCGGCGCGCTGCGCGCCTGCGAGATCCTGCAAGAAGAACTCGTCCGCGTGATGACCTTTGCCGGCGCGGCCACGCTGGCGGACCTGCGCCCGGATCTGCTGTTCCCGCCGCCGCAGACCTGATCGGGGCTTCGCGGCGCGGGCCTGCGGCGCTATGCTGCATGCGACAGATTGCCCGCAGGGAGAGCCGACATGCCCGCGCACAGCCCTTGCCCCCCGCCGCGCGACGGTGCGGACCTGTGGCAGGAGGCGGTCTCGGCCGCCTATTTCCCGCTGGAAACCGAATGCCGCGACCGCGCGGGCTTTCGCGGCGCGCTGGAAATCTGGCCGCTCGGCCCCATCGCCCTGACGCGGATCCGATGCGACGGCGTGCTCTACCGCCGCCGGGCGGGCCATCTGCGCGACGACCGGGAAAGCGCGCTGCTGATTTCCGTCCCCGGCGCGGCGCAGGTGACGTTCCGCCAATACGCGCGCGAGGCGCGCTGCCCGCCCGGCGGTTTCGTGATCGAACGCAGCGATGCGCCCTATGAATACTGGCACCGCGAGGCGGACACCCAATGGGTGGTCAAGGTCCCCGCCGACAGCATCCGCGCCCGGATCGGCGACCTGCACCGCTGCGTCGCGCTGGCGGTCGATGCGCGGCAGGGGGTGGCGGGGTATTTCCTGGCGGGCCTGCGCAATGCGGTGGCGCATCTGGACGGGCTCGACGCACCCGCGCGGCAACTGGCAGGGCAGCATCTGCTGGAGGTGCTGTGCCTTGCCCTGCGCGGCGACGAGCGGGCGCTGGCCAGCGCCGACAGCACCGTGCAGGCCGCGCATCTGGACCGCGCGCAGGATTTCATCCGCGCGAACCTCAAGACCCCGGGCCTGTCGCCGCAGGACGTGGCCGATGCCTGCGGCATCTCGCTGCGCTATCTGCAACGGCTGTTCGCCGCCTCGGGCCAGACGGTGGGCGGCCATATCCGCGACTGCCGCCTTGCCCGCTGCGACGAGGACCTGCGCGCAGGCCACCGCGGCACCATCGCCCAGATCGCCTATCGCTGGGGCTTTTCCGATCAGGCGCAGTTCAGCCGCCACTACCGCAGCCGCTTCGGCCGCACCCCCACCGAGGCGCGGCAGACCGCACGCTGACCCTTTCCCCCGCGCGGGGGCCGGGCTATTCAGGGCGGCCGAAAGGACCGCCCCATGACCGCGCCAGATACCGCCAGCACCGATCCGCTTTCCGACGCCCGCAACCAGTTCCGGCAGGGCGTCATAGCCTGCCTGCCCACCATCCTGGGGTATTGGAGCATCGGCTTCGCCTCGGGCGCGATCGGGGCGGTGGCGGGGTTCTCGGTGCTGGAAATCACGCTGCTGTCGGGGCTGCTCTATACCGGCTCGGCGCAGTTCCTGTTCTATTCGATGGCCTCGGCCGGGGCCGGGGTCTGGGCGATCGTGGCGGCGGTGGCGCTGATCAACCTGCGCTATCTGCTGATGAGTTCCTATCTGGCGGTCTATTTCACCCGCGCCGCCGGCTGGCAGAAGGTCGTGGGCGGCGCGCTCTTGACGGACGAGACCTTCGGCGTGGCCGCACAGCATGGCGCGCGCCATGGCGCGCTGCCCTTCGCCTGGCTTCTGGGGCTGAACGTGACCGCCTGGCTCAACTGGATCGTGGCGAACCTGATGGGGGTGGCGCTGGCCTCGGCCCTGCCGGAAAGCCTGACCCGGGGGCTGAGCTTCAGCCTGGTGGCGATGTTCATCGGGCTGCTGTTGCTGACCTGGTTCGCCAGCCGCCGCAAGGTGCTGGAAACGGTGACGATCCTGGTGGCGATGGCGGTGGTCTGGGCCGGGTCCGGCCATGCCGGGGCGAACCTTCTGACGCTGGTGGCGACGGTGGGGGCGGCGACGCTGGCCACGGCGCTGCTGCGCCTGTCGCGCAAGGGGGACGGGGCATGAGCCAGACCGTCACGGCGATCCTTCTGGCCGCGCTGGTCACTTTCGCGCTGCGGGCGGGGCCGGTGCTGCTGCTGTCGCGGCGCGAACTGCCGGGGCCGGTGCGCGACTGGCTGGGGTTCATCCCGGCGGCGATCATGGCCGCGATCATCGCCGCCGAACTGACGGCCAAGCCGGAATTCACCCCCGGCGGCATCAGCCTGTCGCTGCTGGCCGCCGTTGCCGCCGCGCTGGCCGGGGTGGTCACGCGCAGCCTGTTCGTGACGGTTCTGGCCGGGATCCTCGCCTTTCTCGCCGCGCAAGCCTGGCTGCCCTGACCGTTGCATCCTGCGCGCCCCGCCCTATATCGCCCCTGATGGCAGAGAGGGTACGATGGGTTACGTGAAAACCGCGATGCTGATGGCGGCGATGACGGCGCTGTTCATGGGCATCGGCTGGCTTCTGGGCGGCGGCGGGGGGATGGCCGTGGCGCTGGCGGTCGCGGCGGCGATGAACGCCTTTGCCTGGTGGAATTCGGACAGGATGGTGCTGCGGATGCACAACGCCCGGCCCGTGGCGCGGGACGAGGCCACGGGCCTGGTCGAGATGGTCGAACGCCTTGCCCGCAACGCCGGCCTGCCGATGCCCGCCGTCTATGTGATCGACACGCCACAGCCCAATGCCTTTGCCACGGGGCGCAACCCCGCCAATGCCGCGGTGGCGGTGACGACGGGCCTGCTGGCCAGCCTCGGCCGCGAGGAACTGGCGGGCGTGATCGCGCATGAACTGGCCCATATCCGCAACCACGACACCGCGATCATGACGGTGACGGCGACCTTTGCGGGCGCGATCTCCATGCTGGCGAATTTCGCGCTGTTCTTCGGCGGCAGCCGCGAACGGCTCGGGCTGGCGGGGACGATCGCGATGATGGTGCTGGCGCCCTTGGCGGCGGCGCTGGTGCAGATGGCGATCAGCCGCACGCGCGAATATGCCGCCGACCGCGCGGGGGCAGAGATCTGCGGCGATCCCATGTGGCTCGCCTCGGCCCTGGCGCGGATCGAGCAGATGGCGGCCCGCATCGACAACACGGCGGCGGAACGCCACCCGGGCACGGCGCATCTGTTCATCATCAACCCGCTGCATGCCCATGCGCGCGACAGCCTGTTCGCCACCCATCCGGCGACCGCCAACCGCATCGCGGCGCTGCGGCAGATGGCGGGCCGGGCCGCGCCGTCCTCGATCCCGCGCACCGGACGCGGCCCGGGCCGCCGTCCGGGCAATCCCTGGGGCTGAACCTCAGCCCGCCTGCCAGTCGACCCGCATCCCGTCTTCACGAAAGGCGAAGCGCAGCAGATGGCGGGCGATCACGTCCTGCAACTGCGCCAGCCGTTCGGCATCCGGCGCGATGGCGGTCAGGTGCAGCGCGCCATCCTCTGCGCGCAGCCGGCAGGTGCCGAAGGGAAACACGATCTCTCCCGCCTCTGCGTCGAAGGTGACGGGGATCTTGTGGCCGAAATGCTTGCACAGCTGCTGCAGATAGCCGCTGGCCTTTGCGGTGGCGACAGCGGCGGTGCCGGTGATGTCTTGGGTCATGCGCGCTCCGGTATCCATGCGGGGGCGAGGATACCGGCCCCGCTGCGGGGCGCAACCCACGCTGGCGTGAGCATTTTCCGGGCCGCTGTCCGGCGGAAGGCGCGGCGCCGGGGCACTGCCCCGGACCCCGGGATATTTAAGGACAGAAAGTGAGGAAGGGCGTGTTTCCTTTCCTGTGCGGCTTCATCTTTTCCCAAATACTCCGGGGGTCCGGGGGCTGGCCCCCGGCGCCGACCTCGCCACCGGCACGCCGGGCAAAGCTGCATCCTTGATTCAGGTCAACGCGGGGCGCGGCTTTGCCGGTATGCTGAAAGGAAGGATTGCAGCGATGGAGGTGGGAATGCCTGCCCGGGATCTTGGCGAGGGTGCGGCGGACAAGCGGCGGCGGGGGCGGGCCCGGGTGGCTGTGGTCCCCGATGCCCCGCCGCCCGCCCCCGCTGCACCGACCCCGGCCCCCCGTCTGCCACCGCCCCGCCCCGCCGCGGGGGACGAGGCACCCTTGGGGATCGAGGCGTTTCAGGCGCTCGACCGCATGCGCGAGGCGCTGGCGGGGCAGATGACCGGCGGCATGTCGCCGGGGTCGGCGGCGCTCGCGCTTTTCGACTGGGGGCTGCATCTGGCGAATGCGCCGGGCAAGCGGCTGGAGCTGGCCTACAAGGGTGCGCACAAGGCCGGGCGGCTGATGGCGCATCTGCTGGCCTCGACCGTCGATCCCGCCGCCCCGCCCGCGATCGAGCCGCTGCCGGGCGACTACCGCTTCGTGCACGAGGGCTGGCGCCGCCCGCCCTATTCGTGGCTGGCGCAGGCGTTCCTGTTGCAACAGCAGTGGTGGCACAATGTCACCCACGAGGTGCCCGGCGTGATGAAGCATCACGAGGATGTGGTGTCCTTCGCCGCGCGGCAGATGCTCGACATGGTCTCGCCCGCCAACAATCCCTTCACCAACCCCGAGGTGATCGCCCGCACCGTGGCGACGGGGGGCATGAATCTGGTGCAGGGCTGGCAGAACTGGTGGCAGGACAGCCTGCGCAAGGCCACCGGCCGCCCGCCCGCGGGGGCCGAGGATTTCGTGCCGGGCGCGCAGGTCGCGCTGACGCCGGGCAAGGTGGTGTACCGCAACCACCTGATCGAGCTGATCCAGTACGCCCCCGCGACCGGGCAGGTACACCCCGAGCCGGTGCTGATCGTTCCCGCATGGATCATGAAATACTACATCCTCGACCTCGGCCCGGAAAACTCGCTGATCCGCTGGCTGGTGGGGCGGGGGCATACGGTCTTTGCCATCTCCTGGCGCAACCCGGGGCCCGAGGACCGCGACCTGACGATGGAGGATTACCGCAGCCAGGGCATCATGGCGGCGCTCGACGCCATCGGCGCCGTGGTGGCGGGGCGGAAGGTGCATGCGACGGGCTATTGTCTGGGGGGTACGCTTTTGGCCATCGCGGCGGCGGCGATGGCGCAGGCGGGGGACGACCGGCTCGCCTCGGTCTCGCTTTTCGCGGCGCAGGTGGATTTCACCGAACCGGGCGAGCTTGCGCTCTTCATCGACCCGAGCCAGATGCACTATCTGGAAAGCATGATGTGGAACCGGGGCTATCTGTCCGCCGACCAGATGGCGGGGGCGTTCCAGATGCTGCGGTCGAACGATCTGGTGTGGTCGCGCATGGTGCACGACTACATGATGGGCGCGCGCCGGCCGATGACCGACCTGATGGCCTGGAACGCCGACAGCACGCGCATGCCCTACCGGATGCATGCCGAATACCTCCAGCGGCTTTATCTGGACAACGAACTGGCCGCCGGGCGGTTCATGGTGGCGGGCAAGCCCGCGGTGTTGCAGAACATCCGCGTGCCGCTGTTCGTGGTGGGGACGGAACGCGACCATGTGGCGCCCTGGACATCCGTCTACAAGATCCACCAGTTCACCGACACCGAAGTGACCTTCGTGCTGACCTCGGGCGGGCACAACGCCGGGATCGTGGCCGAACCGGGCCACCCGGGCCGCCGCTACCGCATCGGCACGCATCGGGTGGAGGATGCGTTGCGGATGGCCTGCGACTGGAAGGCCGCGCAGACGCCCCGGGACGGATCGTGGTGGGCGGCGTGGGGCGACTGGCTGGCCGCGCGCAGCGGGGCGCCCGGGGCGCCGCCGCCGATGGGTGCGGCCGCGCGCGGGCTGCCGGTCTTGGGCGATGCGCCGGGGACCTATGTCTTTCAACGCTGACGCATCCGTGACCGGGGCTTAAGCCCCGCTTAAGCCCGCCCGCCGAGTTTGCGCGCCGCAAGCAAGCCGGAAGGAGCAGGAGATGGCAGATTTCGACCGCCGCCGCATATTGGGGATCGGTCTGGGCATGGGGCTGGCCGCCGCCGGGGGGCTGGCGCTGCCCGCGCACGCCCGGGCCGAAGGCATGACGCGCCGCAACATCAGCCGGTTCATCACGCAGCGCTGGCAGGATCATTTCGACAGCCTGGGCAAGGGGGCGATCGTGGCCGACACGGGGTCGCGCGCGCTGCATTTCTGGTCGGGCGACGGGGGCATCTACCGGGTCTATCCGACCTCGGTGCCGATCTCGGACGAACTGACCAAGCGCGGCCATACCGAGATCGTGCGCAAGAAGGTGGGGCCGAGCTGGACGCCCACGCCTTCGCAGATGGAACGCTTCCCCGACTGGAAGCCGGTCCCGCCGGGGCCGGACAATCCGCTCGGGACCCATGCGCTCTATCTCGGCTGGCCCGCCTATATCATCCACGGTACGCATGACACGCGCAAGATCGGGCGGCCGTCGTCGGACGGCTGCATCGGGCTCTATAACGAGATGATCGCGGAACTGTTCGACCTGTGCTCCGTCGGCACGCAGGTGCGGGTGATCTGAGGGGGGGCCACTTCCGCCGGGCCGGGCGGGATCAGGAAACGCATTGCGTTTCCCCCGCCCGTTCGCGCGGCGGTGCCGCTGGAAACGGTCACGCCCCAGAATCGAGAGGCCAGCGCCTGCCCCGGGGGGGCGAGTAGCGCCCGCCATGGGCGGGGCGGGCGCTGGCCGGGGGCTTGGGGCCCCCGGCCGGGGCAACTCCACCTGTTTCGCGATGGCGAAGGCACGCGCCTTCGCCAGCCCGGCGGAGGGACCGGACGCCGATCCTTTCTAGAGACCCAGCCGCAGCCGCCCGCCCGCGCGGGCGCGCGAACAGCAGGTCATCATCCGGTCGCCCCTGCCGCGTTCGGCGCGGCTCAGCACCTGGTCGCGGTGGTCGATCTCGCCCTCCAGCACCGCGACCTCGCAGGATCCGCACAGCCCCTCTTCGCAGTCGCAGGCCACGTCGATCCCCGCCGCCAGCAGCGTCTGCAACAGCGTGCGGTCGGCGGGCACGGTCAGCGTCAGGCCGCTGTCGGCCAGTTCCACCGCGAACGGGCTTTCCTTCGCGGGGTCGAGCAGCCCTTCGGCCGCCGCGAAATGTTCCACCGTCAGCGTGCAGTCGGGCCGCGCCCCCGCCAGCGCGTCGAGCGCATGCAGCAGCCGCTCCGGCCCGCAGGCGCAGATCTGCGCGCCCGGGGGCGCCCCGGCGAGGATCGCGCCCAGATCCATCCGCCGCCCCGCATCGCCGGGCCAGAACGTCAGCCGCGCGCCGTGATCGCGCGCCAGCCGGTCGGCGAAGGCCATCCGCCCCCGCGCGCCCCCGGCATAATGGATCGCGAAATCCCGCCCCTGTTGCGCCAGCCGGTCGGCCATCGCCAGGATCGGGGTAATGCCGATGCCCCCGGCGATCAGCAGGTGAAAGGGCGCGTCCTCGTCCAGCCGGAACAGGTTGCGCGGGCCGCCCACCGTCAGCATGTCGCCCGCGCGCAGGCTGTCGTGCAGCCAGCGCGACCCGCCGCGCCCCGCATCCTCGCGCAGCACCGCGATCTGCCAGGCGCCGTCGGCCCCGCAGAGCGAATATTTGCGCACCAGCCCGCCGGGCAGGTGCAGGTCGATATGGCTGCCGGGGCTCCACCCCGGCAGGGGCGCGCCCTCGGGGTGGTCCAGCCGGATGCCGATCACGCCCTCTGCCTCTGCCGTCACCGCGGCCACGCGCAGCTGGCGCGCGATGTCCTGCCGCCGCGGCGCGCCCATGACGAAATCCCGTTCCGGCCGCGGCGCGGGGTTCAGCGCCGGATCCCACCGCACCAGAACCCGTTCCGCCCCCCGGAAAGAGGTGTTGGGCAGGTAGGTGAAATCCTGCGGCACCAGTTCCATATGCGGCAGGCGGCGGGTCAGTTCCTCCAGAATGATGCGCAGTTCCATCCGGCCGATGTTCTTGCCCATGCACTGGTGGCTGCCATAGCCGAAGGTCAGATGCTCGGCCGTGTTGTCGCGCCAGAGATCGAGCGCGTCGGGGTTCTCGAACTTGCGCGGGTCGTGGTTGCCCGAGGCGACCACCATCAGGATCTTGCCGCCCGCCGGGATCGTCACCCCGCCCACCGCCGCGTCGCGGGTGGCGATGCGCCGCCAGGCGACGACGGAACCGGAATGGCGCAGGCATTCCTCCACCGCATTGGGGATCAGCGCGGGGGTGCGGCAGAGTTCGTTCCACGCGGCGCGGTCGGCCAGCAGGCGCTGCATCATGTTCGCCCCGGCCAGCGCCGTGGTTTCATGCGCCGCGACGATCACCGCCAGCATCATCGAATGCAGGTAGTTGTCCGTCACCACCTCGGGGTCGGCGCGGTTGGCGGCGATCATGTCGTACATCCAGCCGCGCCCGGTGGGGTCGGCCTTCATCCGGGTCAGCACCTCGTCGGCATATTGCCAGAACTGCCCCATGCTGTGCGCGATCCCGACCTGCTGTTCCGGCGTGGGCCGGCCCCAGGAATTGAGCGTATGGGCCACCGCATAGCGGCGCAGCGTGTCGTGATCCGCCGCCGGGATGCCGAGGAAATGCAGCGCGACGAGGAACGGCACCTCCCACAGCAGCGATTGCACCAGATCGGCCTCTCCCTTCGCCGCCATGGCGTCGACGCGGGCGCGCACCAGATCGCGGACCATCGGCGCATGGGCCGCCGCCGCATCCGGCGCAAAGGCATCCAGCAGCGCGCGGCGGCGTTCCATGTGCACGGGTTCATCCTCGTTCACCAGCGTGCGGCGCAGGTCGAACCCGTAGGATTTCAGCACCTCCAGCGATTCGGGCGTGGGCGGGGTGATCTTTTCCAGCGCGATCGCGGGCGAAAAGGTGATGTTGTCGCGGAAGATCGCCTTGATGTCGTCATAGCGGCTGACGACCCAGTATCCCAGCACCTCCGAATAGAACACCGGTTCCTGTTCGCGCGACCAGCGCAGGGCGGCGGCCGGATCGGTCTGGTATTCGGGGCCGAAGGGATCGAACTGCCGCGCGCGGTCGGAACCGTGGAAGGGGCAGGCGGAAACAGCGGGCGTGGCGGTCATGGCTCCTCCGAGTTGGTGCTATTATCGCACTTATGGTTCTCATATAGTAACTCCAGTAAGGCCCTGCGTCAATCTGGCGGCGGACTCGACGTCCTGCGGGCCGTCGCCTAAGAGGGCAGGGGATCGGGGATGGGGGGCGGCGTGAGCACATTGCAGACACTCGACCGCGGGCTGGCGGTGCTCGGCCTCGTGGCGGCGGCGCCGGGGGGGCTGGCGGTGCCGGCGATCGCAGAGGCGCTCGGCGTGCACAAGGCCATCGCCTACCGGCTGGTGGCGACGTTGCAGGCGCATGGCATGGTCTGGCGCGGCGAGGACGGGCGGGTGATGCTGGGCGCGGCGGTGCTGGGCCTTGCGGCGCGGTTCCAGCCGCATTTCCGCGCCGAGGCGGCGGCGCTGCTGGCCGACCTCACACGCGCGACCGGCTGCACCTCGTGCATCGCGCTGGCCGAGGGCGAGGATTGCGTGGTCGTTCTGGTGCAGGAGGCGGAGGAAGGCCCGCTGCGCTTTTCCTACCGCATCGGGCTGCGCCAGCCGCTGACCCGGGGGGCGGCGGCGGGGCTGGCGCTGCTGGCCGGCCGCGCCGAAACGCCGGGCGAGGCGCCCGAGGTGCGCCAGACGCGGATCGACGGCTATGCGCTGACCCATGGGCAGCTGCATCCCGGCGCCTCGGGGCTGGCGGTGCCGGTGCTGACGCCGGACATGCCGCGTCTGGGGCCGGAACCCTGCGTGGCGGTGATCAGCCTTGCGCCGATCGACGTGCCGCGCGTCAGCCGCGCCGCCTGGGATTGCGCGGCGCGGCTGCGGTCGCTTCTGGCGCCGGGCGGCGGGCGGGGCTGATCCCCGCCGCCCGGCGGCGGGTCATCTCAGCGCATGGGGCAGCCAGAGCGCGATGACCGGGAACGCCAGCATCAGGCCCAGCCAGACCACATCGGCCAGCACGAAGGGCATCACCGCCCGGAAGATCGCGCCGATGCGGATATGCGGCGCCACCGCATGCATGATGAAGACGTTCATCCCCACCGGCGGCGTGATCAGCGCGATCTCCACGATCATCACGTTGATGATGCCCCACCAGACCGGATCGTAGCCGAGGCTGACCACCAGCGGAAAGACGAAGGGGATCGTCAGCACCATCGCCGAGATGGAATCGAACACCATCCCCAGGAAGATGTACATCACCAGCAGGATCACCATCACCACCGGCGCAGGCACGCCGAGCGCCGCCACCGCATCGACGATTTCCAGCGGCGCATTGGTCAGCGTCAGCAGATAGCCCATGGCCGAGGCGCCGATGACCATGACGATCATCATTCCCGTCAGCGCCGCCGTATCGGCAAAGACCGCGCGCAGCGAGGCCCATCCCCGCGCGGGCGAGAACACCCAGAACCCGCCGGTGATCGCCACGCCCACCGCCGCGGCCTCGAGCACGGTGAAGGCGCCGGAATAGATGCCGACGATGACCAGAAGGATCGTCAGCACCGCGCGCCAGGCCCGCAGGGTGGACCGCAGCCGTCCGGCCCAGCCCACGCGGTCCGTCGCGGGGCCGAGCGCGGGGTTGCGGCTGACCACCAGCCAGACCGTCGCCTGATAGAGGATCACCGCCAGGATGCCCGGCACGATGCCCGCCGCGAACAGTTCCAGCACGAACTGTTCGGTCAGCACGGCATAGAGGACCATGATGATCGAGGGCGGGATCAGGATGCCGAGCCCGCCGCCGGTGGCGATGGTCGCCGCCGCGAGCCCCCCGGCATAGCCGCGCTTTTCCATCTCTGGCAGGGCGATGCGCGCCATCGCCGCCGTGGTGGCCGAGGACGACCCGCAGATCGCGCCATAGCCCGCGCTGCCCGCGATGGTCGCCATCGCCATGCCGCCGCGGAAATGGCCCATGTAGTTCTGCGCCACCTTGAAGATGTCGCCCGAGATGCCGGCCGCGGTCGCGAGATTGCCCATCAGCAGGAACAGCGGGATCGTCGCCAGATCGGCACTGTTGACGGCATTGGCCGGTTCCACCGCCAGAAGCGACAGCGCCGGGCCGAACCCGATGATCATCGCCGTGCCCGCGACGCCGACGATGGCCATGGCGATGCCGATGGGAATGCGCACGAAGATCAGCGCCAGCATGGCCAGAAAGGCGCCCGCCAGCCACAGGATGGGATGCTCAACCATGATGGACCTCTTCCTCCCGGTCGAGCGGTTGGGCAAAGACCAGCGGCACCGCCAGCGCAAAGGCCGCGGCCACGCCCAGCCACACCGGGCCGAGCGGCGCGCCCATCTGCACCGTCGCGCGCCGTTCGGCCAGCGCGTCCAGCCCGTAGCCCAGCATCTTCCATGCCACCGCCGCCAGCACGGCGGCGGACACGGCCCGCGTCAGCGCCACCAGCATGCGCCGCGCCGGGCGGGGCAGGCGGTCGGACAGGAAGGTGATCGACACCAGCATCCCCCGCGCCGCCCCCACCCCCAGGCAGGGCGCCATCGCCAGCGGCATGAGGATGAAGCCCATGTCGCTCATCCAGCCGAGGGGGGCGTTGAACAGATAGCGCATCAGCACGTTGCTGCTGACCAGCAGGACATAGACGCAGATCAGCGCCATCGAGATCATCGACAGCGCATCCGCAAGCCGCTGCCCGGCCGCCACATAGCCGGCGCGGAACCCCCGCGCCGGCCCGCCGAGGGCACCCTCATTCGCCACGAAGCGACTCCAGCGTCTTGATGGCGAAGTCGTAGACCGCCGCGCGCTCGGCGCCCTGCGCGGCCCAGTCGCGGCCCACGGCGGCGACCTTTTCCAGATAGGCCGCGCGCGCGGCGTCATCCAGCACCAGTTCCGAATGGCCCGGCTTGGCGGTGATCTTGGCGAAATAGGTCTCGTCCTGTTCGTGGAAGATCGCGCCCGTCGCCTCGGCGAAGGCCATGCCGCCATGCTTTTCGAAGGCCGCCTTGGCCGGGGCGGGCAGCTTTTCCCATGTGCCGAGGTTCATCGGCAGCATCAGCGCCGCCGAACCCATCGGCACGCGGATATGCTGCACCGCCACCTCGCTGGCGCGGAAGGCGTCGAGCGAGGCCGCCCCCATCACCGCGCCGTCCACGGTGCCGCGCGAAATCGCCTCTGCCACCTCGGTCGAGGCGAGGCCGGTGACGGGCACGCCGCCCAGGATGGTGACGCCATCGGCCTGCGGCTTGCCCACCGCGCGCAGGCTCTTGCCCGTCAGCCCGTCGAGGCCCGCAACGGGATCGCGCAGGTGGATCGCGTTCATGTCGGAACTGAAGACACCCAGCACCCGGGTGCGTTCGGGGGTTTCCAGCAGGCCCGCCGCATAGGCCGCCGCCAGCACCGCCGCGCCCTCGCGCGCGTCGTGGATCAGGCCCGGGATCTCGACGATGCCATAGCGGTCATAGGCCCCGGGGGTGAAGCCGGGCACCACGAAGGCCACATCGGCCACGCCGTCCTGCACCAGTTTCAGCTGTTCCGCCGGGTTCCGGCCGAGCGTGCCGCCGGGAAACAGCTGATAGTCCAGCGTGCCTTCGGCATCGGCCACCACGCGGTCGAGAAAGCCCTTGATGACCTGTTCGTTCACGAAATTGCCCGCGGGCGCATAGGACGACACGCGCAGCTTGATCGTGTCGGCCGCGGCCGGGCCGCCAAGCGCCGCCAGCGCCGCAAGGCAAAGGCCGGCAAGGGGCCGGGTAAGGTGTTTCATGCGTCATTCCTCCCGTTGGGGGCCGCCGCCCCGTTGCGTTCTGCCCGGCCCGGTTTTTTCGGGCATCGGGCCGGGCCGCGTCACAGATCGACGCGGCCCCAGACCTGCGCGAGGCAGGTGGATCCCGCCCCCAGCATGTGGCACAGCGCCAGCCGGTCGGCCGTGGTGCGGAAACGGCGCAGCGTCTCGATCGCCTGGAACACGCCCGAGGGCCCGCCCGGATGGCCGCGCCCGATCAGCCCGCCATCGGTGGAAAACTCGGGCAGGCCGAAGCGGTCGCGCGACCCGGGGCCGAAGGCGCCCTGTGCGGCCAGCGCGTCCGCCCCGCCTTCGGGCGCGAAGCCCAGAAGTTCGTAATAGACCAGTTCCTCGATGGCGAAGGCGTCGTGGATCTGAACGGCGTCGAGATCCTCGCGCCGCCGTCCGGCCCTGGCCAGCGCCGCGTCGGCGGCGGCGCGCGTGATCGCGGGCGGGCCGACGATGGCGCCCTCGATGATGTGATGGGGGCCCGGTTCCTCTGACCGGAACTCTGCCGCCTCCAGCCGGGCCACGGTGGCGGGGGGGCGGGGCAGGCTGTCCAGCCCCTTGCGGGTGCACAGCACCACCGCCGCCGCGCCATAGACCCATTGGGTGCACATCAGCGCCGTCAGCGGATCGGCCACCGGGCGGCTGGCCAGCACGTCCGCCACCGTCACCGCATGGTCCGGGCGGCGCGAGGCGAAGGGGATGGCGCGGGCGTTGTTGATGTTCTTGGCCGCGATGCGGGCCAGCGTTTCCGGCGTGGTGCCGCAATCGTGCATCCGCCGCCGCGCCCACATGCCGAACAGCGCCGGCGGCGGCAGATAGCCCTGCGCGGCGATGGGGTCGTCCAGCGTCGTCGGCACGTCATAGCCGATGACCAGAACCCGGTCCGCCCCGCCCGCGCGCATCGCATCCGCTGCCGCATGGATCGCGGCAAGGCCCGAGGCGGAGGCATTCGTCACCTGCACCACCGGGATGCCGGTCAGCCCGAATTCCTTGCCCACCAGCACCGCGGCGGGCGAGGTCGGCATCGCCACGCCGCAATAGAGCGCGTCCATGTCCGCATAGGTCAGCCCCGCATCCTGCAAGGCCGCCACCCCCGCCTGCCGCGCCAGCACCCGGCCGGACCCGAGCGGGTGTTTGCTGCTGACCGGCACCGCGCCGCCCGATACGACGAAAACCTCAGTCACGCACGAACCTCCATCCCGCGCCGTCGGGGGCGATGTCCAGCCGGTAGGGGGCGCCGATGTCGTGGGGGCCCTCGCCCAGTTCGGTCTGGATGCGCACGGCCTCGGGCAGGTCCACCTGGCCGTAAAAGCGCCCGGCAAAGCGGGTCCAGGTGTAGAGGATGCCGCGGTCGGACAGTGCGATTTCCGTGCAGGGCCGCAGGCTGCCGTCGGTGGACAGGGGGCGGAAGGGGAAGTGGCAGGCGCCGCTTGCGGGGTCGCGGGCGCCGCGCAGGCGGGGCGCGCCGGCGGAATCGGTCGTCAGGTCGGCCATGGGATCCCTGCGAATCAATCTTGTTCCAGATATTATCAATAGATCTATCGGGATAATGCAAGCGAATGATTTCCCGCTCGCGGCCCCACCGGGCCGGGTGCCGCGGACGGCGATGGATGTGTCAGCCATGCATGGGATTCAGGCGGTGGCTGATAGCGGCCGCAGCGGCTTTCCCCTATGCTACCCTGCGGCTTTTCCTTGCTGGAATGTGCCGGGCCGCGGTGCATCCCGGGCCTTTCCTGCGCATTTTGCTATTGCATGATCGGTAATACTGATAGATTTATAGACAACAAGCCTGGACCGGGAGGGGCCCATGAGCATTCCGATCAGCATCCTGCGGGCGGCGCAGGTGTTTCCGCACAATGCCGCCATCCGCCATGCCGGCCGCGACATCGGCTGGGCCGAGGCGGCCGACCGCATCGCCCGGCTGGCCGGCGGGCTGCGCGGCCTTGGCCTGCGGCCGGGCGAGGCGCTGGCGATTCTGTCCGCCAATGTGCCCGAGAACATGGAAATCACCTATGCCGCGATCTGGGCCGGCATCGTGATCGTGCCGCTGAACACGCGGCTGTCGGCGGCGGAGCTCGACGACATCCTGCGCCGCAGCGGCAGCCGCTTTCTGGCCTACGACCGGCGCAATGCGGCGCGGGCGGCGCAGGTCGGCGCCCCGCTGGCCGGGCTGATCGCGCTGGAACCCGGCGAGGGCCAGCCGGGCGGCACGCCCTGGGGCAGGCTGCTGGATGGCCCCGCCGCGCCGATGCACGACGCCCGGCCCGAGGATCTGCTGGGCGTCTACTATACCGGCGGCACCACCGGCACCCCCAAGGGGGTGGAACTGACGCACAACGCCTTCCATGTCTCGACGCTCGATATCCAGATCGAGGTGCGGTTCCGCCCCGATGACGTCTACCTGCACGCCGCGCCCTTCTTCCACCTTGCCGACTGCGGCCTTGGCCATGCCCTGACCTATGCCGGAGGCACGCATTGCTTTCTGCCCGAACCGGCGCCGGGGGCGATCCTGCAATCGCTCGGCCGCGACCGGCTGACCGCGCTGATGGCGGTGCCGACCAGCTTTCACGACCTGCTGAACCATATCCCCGAGGGCACGGTGCTGCCCGAGGTGCGCCATGTCGTCTATGGCGCGGCGGCGATGTCGGTGCCGCTGCTGCGGCGGATGATGCGGGTCTTTCCCAACGGCCGCTTCGTGCAGTTCTACGGCCAGACCGAACTGTGCGGCGGCTGCAACGTGCTGCGCCCCGAGGATCACCACCCCGACAACCCGCGGCTGGCCACGGTGGGCCGGGCGATGGCCTCGGCCCAGGTGCGCATCGCCGATGCCGCGGGCAACGAGGCGCCGCGCGGCGTGGCCGGGGAAATCCAGGTCAAGGGATATATCCAGATGCGCGGCTACAAGGACGATCCCGTCCGCACCGCCGACACCTTCGCCGATGGCTGGCTGCGCACCGGCGACGTGGGCGTGATGGACGAGGCGGGCTATGTCGCCATCGTGGACCGGATCAAGGACATGATCGTCTCGGGCGGCGAGAACGTCTTTTCCGGCGAGGTCGAGGCCGCGCTGGCGCGCCATCCGGCCGTGGCGCAATGCGCCGTCATCGGCCTGCCGCATCCCCGCTGGGGCGAGGCGGTGCATGCCGTCGTCGTCGCCCGCGGGGGCGATACGCCCGCGCCCGACGATCTGGTCGCGCATTGCCGGGCGCTGATCGCCGCCTACAAATGCCCCAAATCCGTCTCTTTCGCCGCGGCCCTGCCGCTGAGCGCGGTCGGCAAGGTCCGCAAGGATCTGCTGCGCGCCGAACTGCTTGCGGCGCAGCGCGCCCCGGACCCGAAGGACATCCGATGATCGACGATACCAGCCGCCATCTTTTCGGCGAGGACCACGCCATCTTCCGCGCGCAGGTCCGCAGCTTTCTGGACCGCGAGGCCGTGCCCCATCACGACCGCTGGGAACGCGAGGGCATGGTCAGCCGCGCGGTCTGGCAGGCGGCGGGCGCGCAGGGCCTGCTGTGCCCGACCGTGCCCGAAGCCTATGGCGGCGCGGGGGCGGACCCGCTCTTTTCCGTCGTGGTGGTCGAGGAACTGGCGCGCGCCGGCACCTCCGGTCTGGGGTTCTGGGTCCATTCCGAAATGGCCGTGCCCTATCTGGTGAATTTCGGCACCGAGGCGCAGAAGCACCGCTGGCTGCCCGGCGTCGTCAGCGGCGACACCATCGCCGCCGTCGCCATGACCGAACCCGATTCCGGGTCCGACCTGCGGGGCATGCGCACGCGCGCCACGCGGCAGGCCGATGGCGGCTGGCTGCTGAAGGGGCAGAAGGTCTTCATCTCGAACGGGCAGATGGCCGATCTGGTGATCGTCGCCGCCAAGACCGAGGTCGAGGGCAAGGACCGCATTTCCCTGTTCCTGCTCGACGCGCGGTCCGAGGGGTTCCGGCGCGGGCGCAACCTCGACAAGCTCGGCGTGCATGCGCAGGATACGTCGGAACTGTTCTTCGACGACATCCGCCTGCCGCCCGATGCGCTTCTGGGCGAGGCGGGCGAGGGTTTCGCCTATCTGCGCCGCGGGCTGGTCCGCGAACGGATGATCATCGCGGCGTCCTGCATAGCCAAGGCGGAACGCGCGCTGGCGCTGACGCTCGACCATGCCAGACAGCGGCGCATCTTCGGGCGGATGCTGTTGGATTACCAGAATACCCGTTTCGTGCTGGCCGATGTCGCGCGCGACATCACCGTGGGGCGGGAATTCGTCGACGGCTTTCTTGCCCGCTGGCTGGCGGGGGGGCTGGACGAGACGAATGCCGCCATCGCCAAGCTCTGGACCACCGAAATGGTCGGGCGCGTCGCCGACGCCTGCCTGCAACTGTTCGGGGGCTGGGGCTACATGACCGAATATCCCATCGCGCGGCTCTGGGCCGAGGCGCGGGTCGAACGCATCGCGGGCGGCACGTCCGAGGTGATGCGCGACCTGATCGGCCGCAGCCTCTGACCCCTTTTCCGCACCATCCGAAGGAAATCCCATGGCCATCATCACGCAGACGATGCAGGACGGCATCGCCGTCCTGACCTTCGACGATCCCGCAGCGGCGGTGAACACGCTCAGCTATGACGCGCTGACGGAACTGGAATCGCGGCTGGACGATCTGGCCGCAGCCCCGCCCCGGGGGGTGGTGATCGCCTCGGCCAAGGCGGCCTTCATCGCGGGGGCGAACCTGCGGCAGGTGCAGCAGATGCAGACCCCCGCCGATGCGCGCCGGGTGATCGACTGGGTGCACCGGATCCAGCGGCGGATCGAGACGATGCCGGTGCCGGTGGTGGCGGCGGTGAACGGGGTGGCGATGGGCGGCGGGCTGGAACTGGCGCTGGCCTGCCATGGCCGGGTGGCCACGCCGGACGCGCGGCTCGGCCTGCCGGAACTGGATCTGGGGCTGATGCCCGGCGCGGGGGGCACGCAGCGGCTGCCGCGCCTGATCGGCCTTGGCCCGGCGCTGGAGGTCATCCTCGGCGGCCGGGTGCTGACGGCGGCAGAGGCGCAGGCGATGGGCCTGATCGCCGCCCTCGCCCCGCCCGACCGGCTGGTGGCAGAGGCGGCGGCGCTGGCCGCGCGCATCGCCCCCGCGCAGCCCTGGGATGCCGCCGGCTGGACCGCGGCGCCCCCCGCCGGATCGCCCGAGGCCGCGGCGCTGCTGGCGGCGGCTGCGGTGCGCGCCGACAAGCGCCGGGGCGATGCCGACATCGCCGAGGCCGAGATCCTCGCCGTCATCCGCGAAGGCTATGCCCTGCCGTTGCAGGCTGCGCTGGCGCGCGAGGCCGAGGGGTTCGCGCGGCTTGCAGCCTCTGCCACCGCGAAGAACCGGATCCGCACCGGGTTTCTGGGGCCGCAGGTGCTGCGCGCGATGGGGTCGCGCCCGGCGGATGTGCCGCCCTGCGCCTTCCGCCGCATCGCGGTGGCGGGCGGCGGGCTGATGGGCGGGGGCATTGCCTTCACGGCGGCGCAGAACGGTATCGGCGTCGCGGTGATCGAGGCCGACGCGGCGGGGGCCGAACGTACCCGCGCCGCGCTGGCCCGCACCGCCGACCGGCTGGTCCGGCGCGGCAAGATGGATGCCGACAAGGCGGCGGCGATCCTGGGCCGCATCACGGTGCACGACACCATGCCCGACCTGCCGGACGTGCAGGCCGCCATCGAGGCGGTGCCCGAGGTGCCCGCGATCAAGGCCGGGGTGCTGGCGCGGCTGGCGGCGGCGCTGCCGGAAGGGGCGCTGATCGCGTCGAACACCTCGACCATGGCGATCGGCGGGCTGGCCGCGCATGTGCCGCAGCCCGGCCGCTTCATCGGCATGCATTTCTTTTCGCCGGTCGAGGTGATGCCGCTGCTGGAAATCATCTCGGGTCCCGGAACCGCGCCCGCGGCGCTGGCCGGGGCGCTGGATCTGGCGAAGGCGCTGCGCAAGCTGCCGATCACGGTGCAGGACGGGCCGGGTTTCTACACCAGCCGGATCGTCGGGTCCTATACCGGCGAGGCGCTGACCCTTCTGGCCGAGGGCGTGGCGCCCGGCGCCATCGACGCCGCCGCATTGGCCTTCGGCATGCCCATCGGGCCGCTGGCGATGGCCGATACGGTGGGCCTGCCGCTGCTGCGCGACATCTATGGCGCGCTGGCGGCCGGGGGCTCGCCCGTCGTCGCCCGGGGCTGCCGCGCGCAGGAGGCGCTGGCGGCGCTGGTCGGGGCGGGGCGGCGCGGGCGGCCGCAGGGGGGCATCTTCGACTATCCCGAGAATGGCGCCCCGCAGGGATGGGCCGGCCTTCCGGGCCTTTTTCCCGCCGATGGCCCCGCGCCCGATGCGGCGGCGATCAAGCGGCGGCTGTTCCATATCCAGGCGCTGGAATCCATCCGCGCGATGGAGGACGGCATCATCACCGACCCCACCCAGATCGATGTCGCCTCGACCCTCGGCTGGGCCTTTCCGAAAAGCTGGGGGGGCGTGCTGTCCTATGTCGATACCCTCGGCGCGGCGCGGTTCGCCGCGGAATCCGAGGTGCTGGCCGCCGCGCATGGCCCCCGCTTCGCCCCGCCCGCGCTGTTGCGCCGGATGGCGGCAGAGGGCGGGCGGTTCCATCCGGTGTGACCGCGACCTGCGGCAAAGGCAAAGGGGCGGCATCCGCGGGTGCCGCCCCCTTGCCCGCCCGTGTTGCGGGTTCAGTCCAGGTTCCGGTCCGCCAGCCACCCGCCGATCAGGCCGAGCGCCTCGGCCAGTTGCGCGGGTTGGCCGCGATAGTAATGCGTGGCGCCGGCGATGCCGTGGAAGGTCTTGTCGCGCATCCCCGCCGCGCGGAAGACGCAATGGGTATGGTCCACCGGCACGGCGTCGTCGGCCTCGTTCTCGATCACCAGCAGGGGGGCGGCGACATGCCTGACGCAGGCTTCGGCATCGGCGCGGGAATGGCGGGGCGACCATTGCGACAGCCAGGCCCGCAGCGTGCAGAACCGCGCCAGCCCCACGGGGCCGGAATTCACCGTTTCCGGCACGCCCAGATAGCACATCCCCGGCGCGCGGCCGTTGGGGTCCAGCGCCGGGTCCAGAAACCGCGGGTCGGCCATCGTACGGTGGACGACGAAGGGAAACTCCACCTCCGCCGTGCCGGACCGTTTCAGCATGTCCAACCGGTCGAGCACCCGGTCGGTGATCCGGTCCATCCGGTCGCGCTGCGCCTGCCGGAAACGGGCGACGAATTCCGGCGCATAGGGCGGTTTCGGCCCGCCGGCTGCGTAAAGGTCCAGCGTGGCGTCGCGGGCGAAGGGGTCCGACTCGTCGATGACCGAAGGGTCGATCCATTCCGTCAGGATACGCGCCCGCCCGGTATGGGCGGCGATGAACATCACCGCATCGGCGGGTTGCAGGTCCATCGCCGTCAGGTCGTAGGGATCGCCCGCGGGCGTGTCGCGCAGGCCGGGCCGTTCCGCCTGCGCCTGATAGAACAGCGCGAGCGACCCGCCCCCCGACCAGCCCGCCAGCACCACCTTGCGATAGCCGAGCGTTTCGCGCGCATACCGCACATAGGCGCCCAGATCCGCCGCCACCTTTTCCATCACCAGAACGCTGTCGTTCTTGGCGAAGCGCGACCCGCAGCAGAGCACGTGATGCCCCGCCGCCGCCAGCGCCGCGGGCAGGGGCATCAGGTTCAGCGTCGAGGCCGGGTGCATGAAGATCAGCACCGTGTCCGAGGGGCGGCCCTCGGGGATGATCCTCTGGCCTTCCAGAAACACGCTGCCCTGGGATCCGGTGAAGCCGTAGACCTCGGTGAAGGCGGCGGTTTCGCGGAACTCGACGATCACCGGCTCCCGCCGGATCGCATGGGCGGGGGCGGCCATCTCAGCCCCGGGCGTTTTCGTGGATCGGCGCCACGTCGGGCGCGCGTTTCGTCACCGCCCATTCCGCCAGCGTGGGTTCGGCGATGGTGCGCAGTTGCGCCAGCATCTCGGGGGTGGAACTGTCCACCGCCAGTTCCAGCCGGTGCCCGTCGGGGTCGAAGAAATAGATCGACTGGCACAGGTGATGGTCGGTCGGGCCCACGACGGCGATCCCGTCGGCCACCAGCTGCGCCTTGCGTTTCAGCAGCGTGTCCATGTCCGCGACCCGCAGGGCGAGGTGCTGCACCCATTCCGGGGTGCCCGCGTCCTTCTGCATGGCGGGGGATTCCGGCACCTCGAAGAAGGCGACATGGCTGTCGTCGTCCATGCGGAAGAAGATGTGGATATGGGGCGACCATTCGCCGGTGGAGGGCACGTAGTTTTCGGCCACGGCGATGTTGAAATCGAGCCCGAGGTATCTGGTGTAGAACTCGGTCGTGCGTTTCGCGTCCGAGCAGCGATAGGCGACATGATGCAGGCCCTTGACATCCATGGACGGTTCCTCCTTCCGGCTGGTTTCCTGTTTGGTGTACTATTGTATGAAATATGGCGGTATATCAAGGATTGAATCATGATTTGGTATACATTTATGCGAGGCGTCGCCCCGCCCCCACCCCAACGGAAAGGAACACCATGACCGCACCCCCCCTTGCCGGCCCGCTGGCCGGCCTGCGCGTGATCGAACTGGAGGCGATCGGCCCCGTGCCCTATGCCGCGATGCTGCTGGCCGATCTGGGCGCCGATGTCGTCACCGTGAACCGCCCCGGCGCGGATCTGCGCGGCAAGCGCGTGTCCGGCCGGTCGCGCCGGGTGGTCGAACTGGATCTGAAAACGCCCGAGGGGCTGGCCGCGGTGCGGCGGCTGGCGGCGCGGGCGGATGTGCTGCTGGAAGGTTTCCGCCCCGGCGTGCTGGAACGGCTCGGGCTGGCGCCGGCCGACCTGCTGGCCGCGGCGCCGGGGCTGGTGGTCGGGCGGATGACGGGATGGGGGCAGGACGGCCCGCTGGCGCCGGCGGCGGGGCATGACATCACCTATATCGCCCTGACCGGCGCCCTGGCCGCCATCGGCCCGGCGGGGGGCGACCCGGTGCCGCCGCTCAACCTCGTGGGCGATTTCGCCGGGGGGGCGCTGTTTCTCGTGGTGGGCGTGCTGGCGGCCTTGCAGGAACGCCAGCGGTCGGGGCGGGGGCAGGTGGTGGATGCGGCGATGGTGGATGGCGCCTCGCATCTGATGGCGATGTTCTGGAGCCTGCGGGCCGAGGGGCTGTGGACGAACCGGCGCGGCGCGAACATGCTGGACGGCGGCGCGCCCTATTACGGCACCTATCGTTGCGCCTGCGGCGGCCATGTCGCCATCGGGCCGATAGAGCCGAAGTTCTGGGCCGAATTCGTGGCCGGGGCCGGGGTGGACCCGGCGCTGGCCGCCCGGCGCGACGATCCGGCCGCATGGCCCGCGCTGCGCGCCGAGATCGCGGCGCGGATCGGCGCGCGCCGCCGCGACGACTGGGCGGCGGTCTTTGCGGGGTCGGACGCCTGCGTCGCCCCGGTGCTGGCGCTGGACGAGGTGCCGGCCCATCCCCACATGGCCGCGCGCGGGGTGATCGTCGAACACGACGGCGCGCTGCAACCCGCGCCCGCGCCACGGTTTTCGCGCAGCACCCCGGCCGCCCCGCGCAGCCCCGAAACGGTGGCGCCCGCCGCCGTTCTGGCCGGGTGGGGGGGCTGAGGCAACCGGCGCGCCACCCCCCGCGCGACCGCCGGGCAGGGGGCCGCGGCAGCGCCGCCGGAGGGGGCTCGATGCCCCCGCCGGCGGCGGCTCCGGCCGGGTCAGGCCCCGGACGCGCCAGGGGGGGCGGGCAGGTGCCGCAGGCTCGCCTCGATCGCGTCCTTCAACGCGGCGACCTCGGCGCCATGGGCGGCCAGATGGAACAGCGCCTTGGCCAGGAACAGCTCCGCCCCTTCGCCGGCACGGTCGATGCCCGCGGCGATCAGGTCGTTGATCTCTTCCAGCTTGGCCAGCGGGGGAAGGGTGTCGGTGGTCATCGTCGGTCTCCTCAGCGCAGGATGCGGGCCAGCGCGGCCCCGGCGGCCTCGGGCGCAAGGCCCTGCCAGCGGCCGCAGACATGCAGGTCGGGGCGCAACAGATAGGTCGCAGCACCCTCGACCCCGTATTTCTCGAAGGCGGTCGCGGGCGCGGGGCGGCCGACATCGGCCCCCGTCACCGCAGCGCCGAGCGCCACCACCCGCAGATCCGGCCAGCGCGCCTTGAGCGCCGCCGCATCCGCCCCGTCCGCCGCGCCCCCGATCAGCAGCAGCGTGAAGCCATAGCCGAAATGGTCGAACAGATATTCCCCGGGCCCGAGCCGCAGGTTGCGCGCCACCGATCCGGGCGCGATGCCCCCCGCGAAGGGATCCGACTCCGGCGCGTTCAGCACCGAATCCGCATGGTCGTGCGGGCGCGAGGTGCGCCAGTGCAGCATCGGGCGGCAGAAATCCTCGGTATAGGCGAAGGACAGGATGACCGCGCGCATCACCCGGTAGCCGCGCGTCGGCGGGTCCATCAGGCGGGTGGATTTCCCGGCCTCGTCGCAGATCTCGCGCGCCGCCGCCACGCGTTCGTGGCTGTAGCTGTCCAGCAGCCCGTCGCCCGCCCGCCCCCGCAGCACCGCGGCCAGTTTCCAGCCCAGGTTTTCGGCATCCTGCAACCCGGTGTTCGCGCCCCGGATGCCGAAGATCGGCAGCAGATGCGCGGCATCGCCCACGAACAGCACATGGCCGTGGCGGTAATCCGGCAGGGTGCGGGTGTTCGGCGAATAGACCGAGGCCCAGTCGAGCGTCCACGGCACCTCGCGGCCGAGGACCATTTCCATGATCCGGCGGGTGCGCAGGGCGATGGTCTCGGGTTTCAGCGCCTCTTCGGGGTCCTCGCCATCGGGCAGGCGATAGTCGAACCGCCAGACGTTGTTGGGCTGGCGGTGCACCAGCACGTTGTTGCCGGGGTTCCAGTCGGGGTCGAAATAGCACAGCCGCTCGGTCGGCATGTCGAAATCGGCCGATACGAAATCGGTGATGACGAACTTGCCGGCATAGGCCTGCCCCTCCATCCTGAGCCCCAGGAAATGCCGCACCGCGGACCGCCCGCCATCGGCGGCCACCAGCCAGCGGGCGCGGATGTCGTATTCGCCCTCGGGCGTGTCCAGCCGCGCGGTCACGCCCTCGCCGTCCTCGGCGAGGCTGTGGAAGGCGGTCTGCCAGCGCAGGTCCACCAGCGGTTCGCGCGCGATGGCGTCGATCAGGTATTCTTCCCAATACTGCTGCGAATTGTTGAGAACGGGCGGGAAGCGTTCGTCGGGATCGTCGGGCAGGGCCATGCGGAAGACCTCGCGCCCGGCATAGAACGACCGGCCCGACGACCAGCCATAGCCGTTTTCGACAAAGGGCGCGTCGGCGCGGGCCTGCTGGACGATTTCCATCGACCGCCGCGTCAGCGCCACCGCGCGCGAGCCGAGCGAAACCTGCGCCTCCGCCTCGATCAGGACCGAGGCCACGCCCGCCCGCGCCAGCAGCAGCGCCAGCACCATCCCCACCGGCCCCGCGCCGACGATCACCACATCATGGCGGGGGGCGGCGCCTTCCATTTCCGGCGGGCGGCGGAAGGGGTGGATCCTGTAGTCGTAGAAAACCGAAAAGCGGGGGGTCGTCCGGGGATTGTGCATCGCATCCTCTTTCTGGGCGGGGCGCGTCAGGTGAACAGCAGGTTGGCCAGCCACAGCGACAGCGCCGGAAAGGCGGCGACCAGCACGATGCGCAGGCTGTCGGCCAGGATGAAGGGCACCACCGCCCGGCACAGGCGGCCGAAGCCCACATCGGGGGCAGAGGCGGAAACGATGAACAGGTTCATTCCCACCGGCGGGGTGATCAGCCCGACTTCCACCACCGACAGCATCAGGATGCCGAACCAGATCGGATCCATGCCATAGCTTTGCACGATGGGGTAAAGAAAGGGCAGCGTCAGGAACACCATCGAGATGGAATCCATGAAACAGCCGAGCACGAGATAAAGCAGGATGATCGCCGCCACCACCTGCCAATAGCTCAGATCCGCCCCATGGACCGCCGCCACGAACAGGTCGGTGACGCGCGTCGCCTCGATGAAATAGTTGAAAAGCGCCGCGCCGATCAGGATGAAGAAGATCATCCCCGTCAGGCCGGCGGCCTCTTGCAGCGCGTCCAGAAACGCGCGGCGGCTAAACCGGCGCCGGGCGAGGCCGAGGGCGACCACCCCCGCCACCCCGACGGACGCCGCCTCGGTCGGCGAGAACAGCCCCAGGAACAGCCCGCCCAGAACGGCGACGAACAGCGCGATCACATCCCAGGCCGACAGGACCATGCGCAGCCGTTCGGCACCGGGGCGGCGGGGCAGGGCGGGGGCAAGATGGGGGTGGCGCGCCGTCACCACCGTGATCGCCCCGAGATAGAGCGCGGCCGCGACCAGCCCGGGGATGAAGGCCGCGACGAACAGCTTGCCCACCGATTCCTGCGTCAGCAGGGCATAGATCACCAGCACGAGGCTGGGCGGGATCAGCACGCCGAGCGTGCCGCCCGCCGCCACCGTGGCGGCGGCGAAGGCCGGGTCGTAGCCGCGCGCGCGCATTTCGGGGATGGAGATCCGCGCCATCGTCGCCGCGGTCGCAAGGCTCGACCCGCAGATCGCGCCGAAGCCCGCGCAGGCGGCGATGCCGCCCATCGCCAGCCCCCCGCGCCGATGGCCGAACCCGCCCTCGCCCGCGTCGTAGATCGCCCGCGACACCCCCGCCGGATGGGCGAGCGTGCCCATCAGCACGAACAGCGGCACGATGGACAGGCCATAGGGAAAGACGCTTTCGAAGGGCAGCGCGCCGAGGACGAACAGCGTGGTGGGCCAGCCGTTCACCGCGATGCCGCCGAAAAGGCCCACCAGCGCCATGGCGATCCCGATGGGGCAGCGCAGCGCCAGCAGCAGGGCAAAGGCGGCGAGGCCGGCATATCCGATTTCGATGGGGCTCATCGGCTGTCCTTCCGGTTCAGTGCAGCCCGGCAGCGCCGGGCGGGGCGCCGCGCCATTCCGCCACCGCCGCCAGCACCGCGCCCAGACCCGATACCGCCAGCCCCGCCGCCACCGGGATCCAGTAGACGATCATCGGCCAGCCGAGCGTCTGCGAACGGTCGCCGTAGTCCCAGACGGTCAGCGCCTGCGCGATGGCCGCGCGGCTGAGCACGAGGCACACCCCCACCGCCGCCAGCCACCACAGCACGCCAAACGCGCGGTCCACCCGGCGCGGCATGCGGTCGGTCAGGATCGTGATCGCCACATGGCCGCGGGCGGCAAAGGCATGGGCCACGGCGAAGAACACCGCATACATCATGAAGAACTGGGTGATGTCGATGATGCCGGCCACGGGCGGCAGCGACAGCAGGCGCGCCAGGATGTCGGCGATGGTCACGACCGAGGACAGCAGGACCATCGCCATCGACAGGATGGCGAGCCCGGCGAAAAGCCTGGACAGCATCTGCATGGGGGTTCCCTTCCAGCGGGCGGGGGGCAGGCCGGGCCGCGGCGGGCGCGGTCCGGCGGCGGGGCCGGTCGGCTCAGGGATGCGCGGCCGCAAGGGCCTGCATCGCGGCGCGGATCTCGTCGGCGTTCTCGACGCCGCGGGCCTTCACCTCGGCCAGAAGGGCCTGCGCCACGGGTTCCAGCGCGTCGCGCCAGGCGGCGATCTGGTCGGGCGTCGCGGTCAGGATCGCGTCGGGGTCGCGCTGCATGGCGATGGCGCGCGAATCCGCCTGCCATGATGCCCAGAGCGGACCGAAGGTCGCCACCAGCGCCGCGCCCGCGTTCTGGTCGATGCAGGCGCGCGCGGCCTCGGGCAGATTGTCGTAGGATTTCTGGTTCATCACGAAGAAGAACCCGCCGACGAAGACCGGCGCTTCCAGATGGTGGCGGATCACCTCGTGCAGCTTGTATTCGCGCAGGTTGGTCCAGTCCGTCGCGCTGCCGTCGAGGGTGCCTTTCTGCAACGCCTCGTATTGCTCGCCCGGGGGCAGGTTCACCGGATCGGCGCCGAAATGCGACAGGATGGCGGATGTGGCGGCGTTCTGGGTGCGGATGCGCAGCCCCTTCATCTCTGCCAGGTCGGTGATGCGGCGGTTGGTGTGGATGCCGCCGGGGTTGTGGGTCATCATGCCCAGGATCTTCACCCCCTGGTATTCGGGGCGCAGATACTCCTCGGCCACGCCGTAAAGGGCGAAGCTGCCGGCATTCGCGCTTTGCGCCATGAAGGGCAGTTCGATGATGGACGACCGGGGGAACCGGCCGCGGGGAAAGGCGATATGGCCGAAGGCCACGTCCACCACGCCCGCGCGGGCCTGATCGTACTGCTTGTCGATATGGCCGAGCGCGGATCCGGCGGGATGCACCTCGAACGCCACGGCGCCGCCGGTGCATCGGGTGATGCGTTCGGTCCAGGGGATCATGAATTCGGTGCTGAGCCCGATGGTCGTCGGCACGAAATGGCTGAGCTTCAGCGTGATCGTGTCGGCCGCCGCCGGAGCGGCCGCAAGGCCGGCGGCAAGCGCGCCGAGGCAGAGGTATTTGCGCAGGTCCATGATCTTCCTCCCCGAAGATCCGGCCGCCGCGGGTCCGCGCAGGGCGGGCGCCGGGTGGGCCGGTGTCGGTATTTTGGTATACAAATTTTGGAACATTGGAAGAGAAATCTTCCCGTGTGTCAAAAATTGTGCACCAAACACCCGCAATCCTGCGGGTGCCGTTCGGCGGTGGCCTGGGGCTTATTCCGTGGCGCTGGGGGCGGGCAGGGGGCGCCGGGTCACGGATTCGGCGGCGTGCAGATGCGCGGACATCGTGCTTGCGGCCCAGTCGGGGTTGCGCGCGGCGATCGCGGCGACGATTTCGTGGTGGTGGTTGGCGGACCGTTGCAGGTCGGCCTCGGTATACATCCGGTAGGTCCGGTGCACGAGCCCGATGTCGAGCGTGATCGACAGCAGCGCCGCCAGCCGCGGCGAATGCGCGGCGCGGATGATCGCCTGATGGAATTCGGCATTCGCGGCCGACAGCGCGGCGAAACCGTCCCCGCCCCGCGGATGCGACAGGGTGCTGATCTGTTCGGCCAGCGCCCGCAGCCCGGCGATTTCGGTATCCGACGCCATCCGTGCCGCGCGGCGGACGGCATAGGTTTCGAGCATCTGGCGCAGTTCGAACACCTGCGCCATCTCGTCCTGGCTGAGCCCGGCGACGCGCAGGCCCTTGCCCGGTTCGCGTTTGAGGAAACCTTGCAGCGTCAGCCGCTTGATCGCCTCGCGCACGGGGGTGCGCGACATCTGCAACTGTTCGGCCACCCCCGCCTCTGTCACCCGTTCCGCCGAGGCCAGTTCGCCCGCGACGATCATCCGCCGCAGCGCCTCATAGGCCTGATCGGCGTTGTTCGCGGGGCGGTCGGCGGGGTCGGCGGCTGTGGGCATGGCGCTGTCCGGGGCTGGGTCCGGTTCTCGATACCATGCCGTGCGGGGCGCGGCCAAGCCGTCTTGGGGTGGGGGTACGATTTGTATACATGGTAGCGGGTGTGATCTGCCATCATCCCTGAATATCATCATCTTCATGGGGATCTCAAAACTTCAATCTTCCAATCGGTATACAAAACAGCCTATATCCTCCGGGCGGCGCCGCCGGATCGCGCCGCATCAGCGGAGGAAGACATGAGCGGCGAGCGGCAGGACATGGAACGGCGGGGCCCATTGGCGGACCTGCGGGTGATCGAGATGGGCCAGCTTCTGGCCGGGCCGTTCTGCGGCCAGATCCTCGCCGATTTCGGCGCCGAGGTGATCAAGATCGAACAGCCCGGCGCGGGCGATCCGATGCGGCAATGGGGGCGCGAAAAGATGCAGGGCGCCTCGATGTGGTGGCCGGTCATCGCGCGCAACAAGAAGTCGCTGACGCTCGACCTGCGCCGCGCGGAGGGCCAGCAGGTGGTGCGCGATCTGGCGGCGAAATCCGACATCCTGATCGAGAATTTCCGCCCCGGCACGCTGGAACGCTGGAACCTCGGGCCCGAGGTGCTGGCCGCGATCAACCCCCGCCTGATCGTGGTCCGCGTCACCGGCTATGGCCAGACCGGCCCCTATGCGGCGCGCGCGGGCTATGGGGCCATCGGCGAGGCGATGGGGGGCCTGCGCCATGTGGTGGGCGATCCCTCGACGCCCCCCTCGCGCATGGGGATTTCCATCGGCGACGAACTGGCGGCGGTCCATGCCTGCATGGGCGCGCTGATGGCGCTGCATGCGCGCGAACGCACCGGCCGGGGGCAGGTGGTGGATGCGGCGATCTACGAATCGGTACTGGCGATGATGGAAAGCCTTGTCAGCGAATACGACGTGGCCGGCCATACCCGCGAACGCACCGGCGCGATCCTGCCCAATATCGCCCCCTCGAACGTCTATCCCACCGCCGACGGGCGGATGCTGCTGATCGCGGCCAATCAGGACACGGTGTTCCAGCGGCTGGCCGGGGCGATGGGCCGGCCGGACCTGGCCGGGGACCCGCGCTATGCCACCCACAACGCCCGGGGCGCGCGGCAGGCGGAACTGGACGGGCTGGTGGCGGACTGGACGCGCAGCCTGCCGCTGGCGGACCTCGAATCCCTGCTGAACGCGGCCGGCGTGCCCTGCGGGCTGATCTACACCGCCGCCGACATGGTGAAGGACCCGCATTTCGCCGCGCGCGAGGCGATCGTGGAACGCCCGCATCCGGTGTTCGGCACGATGAAGATGCAGAACGTCTTTCCCCGCCTGTCGGAAACCCCCGGCGCGGTGCGCCATGTGGGCCCCGAACTGGGCGAGCATACCGAATCGGTGCTGACCCGGATCCTGGGTCTGGGCGCGGCAGAGATCGCCGCGTTGAAGGCGGGGGGGATCGTCTGATCCGCCGCTTTGCCCCGGAAAGCAGAATGCCCGTTGGCGGTGCCGGCCGAATCGGACTAAGTCGGCATCGTACAAGGGAGATGATCCGGTGGAGTCTCGAACCCGCGGCGGCCCTGGGGCGCCGAAACGCACGAGGCGCGCCCGCGGCGCGCCGGCGGCAGACCCGCGGCTGCGGCTGCTCGACGTGGCGCTGAACCTGTTCGCGCGCCACGGTTTCGACGGCGTGTCCACCAACATGATCGCGGCCGAGGCGGGGCTGTCGCAGCCGATGGTCTATTACCACTTCCGGTCCAAGGAGGATCTGTGGCAGCGCGCCATCGACATGCTGATGCGCGATCTGGGCCGCCGCTATCCGCGCAGCGGCGAGGAACTGAAGGACCTCGACCCGGCGGCGCAGCTGAACGTGATGACCCGCCGTTTCATCCAGATGAGCGTGGGCGACCCGCGGCTGTCGCAGATCGTCATCCTCGAAAGCCTCGCGCGGAGCGAGCGGCTGGACTGGATGGTGCGCGCCTATCTCAAGTCGGGGTTCGCGGATTTCGACACCGCCATCCGCAACGGCATCGAAAAGGGCCAGATCAAGGACCTGCCGCTGCATGTGATCAGCAACACGCTGGTCGCCGCCTCGTCGCTGACCTTCTGCGTCGCGCCGCTGGTGGAAAAGGTCTATGGCGTCGATGTGCGTCAGCCCGCGCGGTTCCGCGAGGCGGCGGATGCCATCGTCGAGATCCTGTTCAACGGCCTTCTGGCCAAGCCGCGGGGCTGAGCACTCAGTGGAAATCCCGGCTGGGAAACAGCCGCTTGGCCTGTTCGCGCGGGTGGCGCGCGGCGGGGCGGGGGGCGTCGCGGCCCGGTTCGGTCTGCCCCGGTTCGGTCTGCCCCGGTTCGGTCTGGCCGAGTGTGGACAGCAGGGGCGAGATGTCCTCGATCCCTTCCGCGATCAGGTGAACCACCGGCCCCTGCCGTTCCACCCTTCCGGTGACGCGCAGCAACCGCCCCGCCACCACCGCTTTGCGGAAGGTGTCGTAGATCCGTTTCCACACGACGATATTGGCCACGCCCGTTTCATCCTCCAGCGTCAGGAACACCACGCCGGAGGCCGTGCCGGGCCGCTGGCGCGTGACCACGAGGCCGGTGACGGTGACGCGCCCGCGTGCCTGTGCCAGCCGGTCGTGGGGCAGACTGCCGCCTAGCCGGGGGCGCAGCAGGGCCAGGGGGTGGGTGCGCAGCGACAGGCGCAGGGCCACGTAATCCTCCACCACCTCCTGCCCCTCGGTCATCCGGGGCAGGGCGACGGGCGGTTCCGCCACGCCCTCGCCTTCGGTCCCGAACAGCGGCAGGGGGGCGGGGGCGCGCAGGGCGCGGGCATCCCACAGCGCCGCGCGCCGCGACAGCCCGAGGGGGGCGAAGGCGTCGGCCTCTGCCAGCCGTTCCAGCAGCCCGGGCGCCACCCCGGCCCGGCGCCAGAGGCTTTCGACATCCGGGTAGCCGTTGGCGCGCGCGCCCATGATCCATTCGGCTTCTTCCTGCGGCATGCCCCGGATCTGCCGGAACCCGAGCCGCAGTGCCAGTGACCCGTCCCCGCAGGGCTCCAGCGTGCAGTCCCAGCCGGAATGGTTGACCGATACGGGCCGCACCTCCACCCCGTGTTCGCGCGCGTCGCGCACCAGTTGCGCGGGGCCGTAGAACCCCATCGGCTGGCTGTTCAGCAGCGCGCAGGTGAACACAGCCGGGTGGTGGCATTTCAGCCAGGCGGACACATAGGCCAGCATGGCAAAGGCCGCGGCATGGCTTTCGGGGAAACCGTAGTCGGCGAAGCCCCGGATCTGGTCGAAACAGCGGGTGGCGAAATCGGGGTCGTAACCGTTGGCGATCATGCCGTTGATGAACTTTTCCTCGAACATGTGCACGGTGCCCATGCGCCGGAACGAGGCGAGCGAGCGGCGCAGCTGATCGGCCTCTTCGGCGGTGAAGCCCGCGGCCTTGACGGCGATCTGCATCGCCTGTTCCTGAAACAGCGGCACGCCGAGCGTCTTGTGCAGCACCTCGCGCAGGTCCTCCGACGGATAGTCCACCGGGTCCAGCCCCTGGCGGCGGCGGATATAGGGCTGGACCATGCCGCCCTGGATCGGGCCGGGGCGGACGATGGCGACCTCGATCACCAGATCGTAGAAGATTTCGGGCCGCATCCGGGGCAGGAAGTTCATCTGCGCCCGGCTTTCGACCTGAAACACCCCGATGGCGTCGGCGCGTTTCAGCATATCATAGGTCGCCCCGTCGCCCTGCGGCACGGTGTCGAGCCGGTGGCGGATGCCGCGATGGTCGGCCAGCAGATCGAACGCCTTGCGGATGCAGGTCAGCATGCCGAGGCCCAGAACATCGACCTTCAGCAGGCCGAGCGCGTCGATATCGTCCTTGTCCCATTCGATGACGGTGCGGTCCTCCATCCGCGCGTTCTCGATCGGGCAGAGTTCGTCGAGGCGGCCCTGCGTGATCACGAACCCGCCGACATGCTGCGACAGATGGCGGGGAAAGCCGATGATTTCCGCGATCAGCCCCACCGTCAGCCGCATCCGCCGGTCCTCGGGTGACAGGCCGGCGGCGCGCAGCTGGTCGTCGGTCGGCGGATGGCTGGACCAGCCCCAGATCTGCCCCGACAGCCGCGCCAGCACATCCTGCGACAGGCCCATGACCTTGCCCACCTCGCGGATCGCGGCGCGCGACCGGAAATGGATCACCACGGCGGTCAGCCCGGCGCGGTGGCGGCCATAGCGGGTATAGATGTGCTGGATCACCTCTTCGCGGCGTTCGTGTTCGAAATCCACGTCGATGTCGGGCGGCTCGCCCCGGTGGCGGGACACGAAACGTTCGAACACCATGGTGATCATGTCGGGCGACACATCGGTGATGCCGAGTGCCCAGCACAGGATCGAGTTCGCCGCCGACCCCCGCCCCTGACACAGGATCGCGCGCGACCGTGCGAAGGCCACGATGTCGTGAACCGTCAGGAAATAGGCCGCGTAGCCCAGTTCCGCGATCAGGGAAAGTTCCTTTTCTGCTAGTTCCCGCAGGCGGTCGGGCACGCCGCCGGGGCAGCGGCGGGCCAGCCCCGCCCATGTCAGCCGGTCCAGCCGGGCCTGCGCGGGTTCCCCGTCCACCTCTTCATGCGGGTATTGATAGCGCAGTTCGCGCAGATCGAAGGTGCAGCGGGCGGCGATGGCCATGGTGCGGGCCACGGCCTCGGGGTGGCGGTGGAAAAGGCGCGCCATGTCGGCCGCGCCCTTCAGCCGGCGTTCGGCATTGGGCAGGCGGCGGGTGCCGATCGTGTCGATGGTGCAGCCCTCGCGCAGGCAGGTCAGCACATCGGCCAGCGGGCGGCGATGCGCGCGGTGCATCAGCACGTCGCCCACCGCCACCAGCGGCAGGCCGGTGTCCTGCGCCAGCGCGGCAAGACGGTCGAGCCGCGGCTGATCCTGCCCGTCATAGCGCGGCGCGGCGCCAAGGTGGCACTGGCCGGGCAGGGCGCGGGCCATGCGGCGCAGGTCCGCCGCGGCACAGGGGGCGGCCAGCGGGTCGGGCGGCAGCGCGATCAGCACCAGCCCCTGCGCGCCTTCCTCCAGATCCGCCCGGGTCAGGCGGCAATCCCCCTTTTCCGCCCGCAGCTTGCCGCGCGACAGAAGCCGCGTCAGCCGCGACCAGGCGGCAAGGTCGGCCGGCAGCGCCACCCAGTCCACCGCGCTGTCGGCCAGCACCAGCCGCGCCCCGGGGATCAGCCGGGGCAGGCGCGCGAACACCGGCAGGGCGGCCTTGTCGGCGGGCGACATGGTCTGGCGGCTCGACGGGTCCTGCCGGGTGCGGCTGCGGATGGTCAGGGTGCCGGCGGCGATGGCCTCGTCGCGCACACGGGCCAGTTCCTTCAGCGCGGTGAAGGCCCGCACCACCCCTGCGACCGAGTTCCGGTCGGTGATCGCCAGCGCCGACAGCCCCAGTTCTGCGGCGCGGACCACCAGTTCCTCGGGGTGCGAGGCGCCGGTGAGGAAGGTGAAGTTGGTGGTGGTGCAGAGTTCGGCGTAGTCTTGGGGGGATAGGGCAGGGCCGGGGGCCAGCCCCGCGCAGGCTGGTTCTCGAACCAGTGGCGCACCACCCTGCGCCCCCGGAGTATTTGGGGCAAGATGAAGCCGCGGAGGGTCGGGAGGGGTCATATGAACTCCCCCTGGACATGCCAGCCCGGGGCCTGCGGGGTGTGGAACAGCCACAGGCGCGGGCCTTCCTGCGTGTCGATGCGCCAGTAGTCGCGCAGGCCGCTGCGCCAGGCGGGATCGTCCAGCCACCATTCCGGCGCGATACGTTCGGGGCCGGTGGCGCGCCGCGTGGTGAAGGGCTGGCGGCGCCAGCGGAAGGCGCGGGGCGGGTGGCCGGCCGCGTCCAGCGCGGGTTCGGGAGGAAACAGGATCGCCGGGCGCGGCGGGCCCGGAGGCGCGGCGGTGGCGGGCACGGTATGGGCGGCGGGGGTGATCAGGAAGCTGCGTTCCGGGATCAGGCTTTCCGCCGGGGCCAGACGCTGCACCCGGTCGAATCCCAACCGGTTGCCGAGGCGCGAGATCAGGTCGGCCAGCGCGTCCTGCCCGGCGGCGGGGGCGCTGCGGGGGCCGGTCTGTTCGGGGGGCAGCGGTTCCGTCACCGGCGCGGTCAGGCGCAGCGCGTCGATGCCGAAGCCGGCCTCGACCTCCTCCACCCCCTTGGCGAAAAGCGCGGCGATGCGGGCGGGGTCGCGCAGCGGGCGGGCGAGACCGATTTCCACCCGCGCGGTGGCGTGATCGACCCGGCGCAGCTCCAGCGCCAGCCGCCGCGCGCCCCGGTGGTGTTCGGCCAGCCGCGCGCACAGCCGGTCGAGCAGCCGGTCGAGCCCCGCCATCACATCCTCCTGCCGCCCGATCGGTTCGGGCAGGGTCAGGCGGGCGCCGAAATGCGGCGGTTCCGGTTCCGGCGACAGCGGTTCGTCCTGCCGGCCGAGCGCCTGGTCGAGCCGCAGCGCCAGCCCCGCGCCGAAGCGGCGGGTCAGCGGCGCGCGCGGCAGCGGGATCAGGTCGCCGATGCGGGGCAGGCCGAGACGGCAGAGCGCCTCGGCCGTGTCATGGTCGATGCGCAGCGCCGCGACCGGCAGGGGGGCCAGCCCCGCGGCCAGCGCCCCCGCCGCGATGATCCCGCCGCCATGGCGGGCCAGCGCATGCGCCGCGCCGCGGCTGCCGGCGATGGCGCTGGCCGCCGCCAGCCCCATCCGGTCGAGCCGCGCGTGAAGGTCGTCGCGCAGCGCGGCCTCGCCGCCGAAAAGATGCGCGACGCCGGTGATGTCGGCGATCAGCCCGTCGCTGCCCTCTGCCGCGACCAGCGGGCCATAGCGCCCCGCCCACCGGCGCAGCGCGGCCAGCGCCGCGGCCTCTTGCGCCAGATCGGCGGGCCGGGTGGCGAGGGCGGGGCAGATCGCCCGCGCCTCTGCCAGCGCCATGCCGCGCGCCAGCCCTTCGGCCGCGGCGGCGGGGGTGAGGCAATGCAGGTGATCGGCATTGCCCGACCGCAGGGTCAGGGCGAAAGGCCCCTCAACGGGGCGGCGCCGCAGGCTCGCATCGCTCGCCAGCCGCGGAAACCAGATCGAAAGCAGCCGTCGCGCCATGCCAATCGAGGGTCCAGTTCGCCATCGTTCCCTTTTTGTTCTTTATGCAGGACCAGCGGTGCAGAGTCGAGTCCCCCGCCAGCGGGGCGCAATGCCAGCGGGTTTCGGCCGCGTTGCTGCCCTGGCCTTCGCGGATCAGCATCAGGCCCGTGGTCCTTCCCGCCTCTGCCGCCAGTTGCAGCCGCCGGCCCGCGGTCAGCGACAGGGGCCTTTCCGGTTCGGCGATGACCAGCGCGGGGGCGGGGCTGCGCAGCGATTCCTCTGTGGCCCAGAGAAGATCGGCCTCGCCCGCCGGGCGGATCAGCATCAGCCGCGCCCCCACCCCGGGGGGCAGGCCGGGCAGCATCGGCGTTTCCGGCGCATGGGCGGGCAGGACCCAGACCAGCGGTCCCGGGTGCCGCAGCGCCTGGAACAGCGCGAAGGCGCGGCGGCCGGGGCCCTGGGCCTCGTGCACCCGGGCGGGAGCGAGCGTGTCAGGGGTCCTCATGCGCGCCCTCCTGCACAATTTCCAACTCGCCATCCGGCAGCGGCTGTTGCAGCGCCAGCGCCAGCGGCGCGGGGGCGGTCAGCCAGCGGTGCCAGTCCTCGGGCCGGGTCAGGATCACCGGCATGGCCTTGGGGTGGATCGCCGCGACCTCGCGGTTGGGCGGGCAGGTGAGGAAGGCGAACAGGTCCGCCGTCACCGGTCCCTCGGCCAGCCGGCGGGTCGAGGTCCATTGCGTGCGGATCCCGGCGAAGAAGGCCAGCGGCCGGTGCGGGCCGAGCGCGAACCACACCGGCCGGTTGCGCGGCGCGCCGGGGCGGGCGTCATGTTCGGCAAAGCTGGTGAAGGGCACGAGGCAGCGGTGTTCGACCCCGAGCCAGCGGCGCCAATGCAGGCTTGCCGTGTTGCGGATATTGGTCACGCCCGGGTCGGTGCGCCGGGTGCCCAGATGCTGCGCCGGCGTCGGCATCCCCCACCGGGCGCGCGCCAGCCGGTAGCCGCGGGGGCCGTGGCGCAGGATCGGGGCGGAACTGTCGGGCCAGATCGCGGGCAGGGGGGGCAGATTGCCGGCGGCATCCTCGATCAGCGGATCGTCCTTGTCCTCGTTCCCGTCCTCGCCGGGCGGGCCGGCGGGCAGGTCGGCCAGCACCTGGCGCAGGGCGTCCTGGCTGCGGGTCTGGGCATAGAGGTTGCACATGGGCGGGCCGGTTCCGGGGGTGGAATTGGAACATTAGCGGAACTTCCGGCCCGAGGGAAGGGGGGCGGCCCGGTGGTGGGAGCGCCGCCGGGGGCCAATCCCGCGCAGGCTGGTTCCCGAACCGGTGGCGCTACCCGCCAGCGCCCCCGGGATATTTGGGCCAGCCTGAAGACGCGGGCCCTGTTTCATCTGAAGGGGGCCCCGCATCTTCAGGCTGGACATAAATATCCCCGCCGGAGGCCGCTGTCCTTTCCATCGGTGCAGCGGTGCCGGGCTATTGCTGGATCACCGCCACATTCGCCTCGCCGTTCTGGATCAGGCCCGCGGCGTTGCCGTTGCCGATCTGGCGCAGGATCGCCTCGTTCCGGCCGCCCTGCACCGACAGGGTGATGGCGTTGTCGAGCCCCTGTTGCCAGAAGGCGGCAAGGTTCGCATCGCCCAGTATGCCCGCCGTGGCGGTATTGCCGAAGCCTTCCTGCACAAAGCTGCCGGCCGTCATTCCCGGCGGGGCGGTGACGGAAAAGCCGCCGGCGGTGTTGTTGCCGCTGCCCGCGATGGTCAGGGCAAAGCGGTTGCGTCCCTCCTGCCGCAGGTCGGCAAGGTTGTCGTCGCCGGCGATGACGGTTTCGGCCCGGTTGGTGCCGCCGAGCCCGGCGGCATAGCCCTGCCGCGTCACCGCATGGTTGCGGCTGCCCTCGATCGCGATGCGGGCGTCCGAACTGCCCATCTGTTCGATCAGCACCCGGTTGGCGTCGCTGTCGCCCAGAAGCGCCAGTTCCGCCACATTGGTGCCGAGCTGCGAGATGCCCGCCTCGTTGTCGTTGCCCTCGATCAGCGACATCACGATGTCGTTTTCCGTCCCGTCCTGCGCGAGGCCGAGCGCGTTGCCGTCGCCGGTCACGATCACCGCCCCGGTGCGGTTGAGCCGCCCGCGTTGCAGGATCCCGAAGGCGGTGGCATGGCCCAGGATCTCCAGCTGCATCTGGTTGCCGTTGGCGCCGGTATCCTCGGTTCCCCGGCGCTGGATCAGCGTGCCGGCGATGGCCCCGGTTTCGCCGGCATGGCCGCGCAATGCGGCGGTGCCGTTGACGTCGCCCTCGAACAGCGCGAAGATGGTGTTTTCGGCCGCCATCAGGTCGGAGGCGCTTTCCTGTTGCAGCAGGTCGAGGTGGTTGCCGAAACCCAGCATCGTCACATCCGCCGACTGGCCCGGCATGCCCGCCTGCTGATACTGGTCCACCCGCCGGATGGTGTTGTGATCGCCCCCCGCCTGTTCCAGCACCAGCCGGTTGCCCGCGCCGGGCGCGGGGCCGGCGGTCTGCTGGACCACCTCGTCCACCCGGTTGTGCGCGCCGTCCTGCGTGATGCGGGCGTCGTTGAACCTATCCGGGCTGCCGAAGAGGCTGCGTTGCAGAACGCCCACCCCGGCGGTGCCGATACTGTTGCCGGTGCCGGTCTGGCGCAGGGTCAGGCTGTTGTAATAGCCGTCCTGCGACAGCGGCAGAAGGTCGGTTCCCGCGCTGTTGCCAAGACCGATCTGGTCGATGACGGCGGCGTTGTCGGCCCCGTCCTGATCCACCACCGCCGAATTGTCGAGCGTCTGCGCCGCCGCCGCGCCACCGAGGCACAACGTCAGCGCCAGACCGCAACCGATGCCGGAACGATGGATCATCCGGGCCTCCTGCCGCTACTGTTTCACGACGACGGTGTTGAACCCGCCGACCTGGGTGAAGGTGGCGGAATTCGAGTTGCCGGTCTGGGTGATCTCTGCCCGGTTGGAGGTGCCGTTCTGTTCGCCGTCGATCAGGTTGTCGCTGCCGAGGATGCTGAAAAGGCTGGTGTTGGCGCTGCCGGTCTGGAACAGGGTGATGGTGTTGCGGTGGCCGTCGACGGTTGCGCGGGCCTCGTTGTCGGTGCCGTCCTGTTCGAGCCAGAGCGCGTTGTCCGCCCCCTCGTATTCGGTGACGATCTTGATCCGGTTGGCCACGCCGGTCTGCCGGGTGCCGATGTCGTTGCGCCAGCCCGAGATGACATTGACCGTCAGCCGGTTGTCCTGCCCGTCCTGATAGGCGCCCAGATCGTTTCCGCCGCCCCAGATGCGCAGTTCGTCCCCCGGATCGGCGCTGCCCATGCGGTTGCCGGTGCCCTGCTGCACCGTGCCCGTCTGGTTGCCGTCGCCGGTGATGGCGATGACCTGATGGTTGTCGTGGTTCGCCGCGCCGGGCACCACCGGCCCCTGGCGGTAGACGCCGCCCGCCGCGCCGCTGGCCGCCGCGAAGCCGCCAAGCGCGCGCCCGCCGTTGCCGAGGCCCAGTTGCAGCAGGTCGATGCGGTTGGCGCCCGTGGCTGCGGCGCCGCCGCTGGCGGTCTGGATCACGGCGTCGATCGCGTTGCCCCCGCCGCGCTGTTCGATCGCGGCGCTGTTGCCGTGGCGGGCGTCCGCCCGCGTCTGCACCACCGCGTCGATGCGGTTGTCGGTGGTCGCTGTCCAGCCGGCCTTGCCCTGGGTGATGACCAGGCTGTTGCCCGACAGCGGGGCCGACAGGTCGGTGGCGGTCTGCACCAGCACGCCGAGGCTGTTGCGGTCGGTATGCTGGGCGATCAGCGCGGTGTTCGACGCCCCGCCGGCAGAACCCGAGATCTGCGCCAGCCCCGGCACCCCCGCCAGCGGGCTGTCGCCGAGGCCGACCGTATTGCCGTCGCCCGCCTGCACCACCGTCAGGGCATTGTCGCGCCCCACCTGCACCATCGCGCGGGTGGCCGATCCGGCGCGGTTGGTGTTGCCGTCGGTCTGGTCGATCCGCGCGCTGTTGTTCTGCCCCGGCATTGGGCCGAACCCGCGCTGGTCCAGCCAGGCGCCGTTGCCGTCGGCCAGCGCGAACCCTGCCGTCAGGGCGAACCCGGCGCACAGCGCACCGATACCATGAAACCTGCGCACCACCGATCCCCCGGTTGCGATCACTCACTCAAACGGTCCGGCGCGCCGCGGCGGGGCGGCGCGCCGGGTCTTGCCCTATTGCGCGATGCCGGCGTTGTTGCCGTTGCCGATCTGGCTGAAATGGGCGGTGTTGCCGTTGCCGCCCTGCACCACCGCCACATGGTTCGCATCGCCCGTCTGCACACCGGTGATGACGTTGCCGTCGCCGGTCGAGACCAGCGCGAAGGCATTGGCATTGCCGGTCACGGTCAGACTGGCGAGGTTCAGGTCGCCGATCTGCTGGACGATGCCCGAGGGATGGGCCCCCGCCACCAGCCCGGCCACGCCCGTCAGCGACTGGTTCCAGCCGTTGTCGTTGCCGGTGATCATCACCGAAACCTCGTTCGACAGGCCCTGTTGCAGGCTCAGCACGCCATTGCCGTCGCCCCTGACATCCAGCGCGGCAAGGTTGAGGTCGCCCAGTTGCGCCGCACCGATGTTGTTGAAGGCGCCGGCGACAGTGGCGGCGGTGATCGTGTTGCCGTTGCCGTTCTGGTAGGTGCCGACCTCGTTGTCGTCGCCGGTGATCGTCAGCCGGCCCACGGTGTTGGAATCGCCGTACTGGGTGACGCCGAACTGGTTGCGGTCGCCGCTGATGTTCAGCGTGGCGGTGCTGCGCGCGGCGCGGATGCCGAAATCGCCCTGGATGATGGTGGAGGATGTCGCGCCCGCCATCGCCGCCGCGCCGCTCAGCGCGCCGGCATTGCCGTTGTTCCGGCCCGACATGTTCACCATGGCCTCGTTGCGGTTGTTGCCGCCGCCCGTGGTGGGGCTGGCCTGGATCACCCGCGCCAGCGTGTTGCCGCTGCCGGTCTGCATCACGTCGAGCATGTTGCCCCGGCTCGACTGCCGCCACTGGGTGACGCTGCCGACCGTGTTGCCGCCCTCGCCCGCCTGTTCGATGGCGACGGTGTTCCTTTGCAGCGTGGTGTTGGTGCCGGTCGTGGTCTGGCCGACCGCGCCGATGGTGTTGTTGTCCGACGACTGGGTGATGTCGATGATGTTGCCGTAGGCGCCGTCGCGGTTGCTGATCTGATGGATGCCCGCATCCGCCGCATCCGGGTTCGTGCCGAGGCCCGCCGCGTTGCCGTTGCCCGATTGCAGGATGGTCAGCTGGTTGCGCAGGTCCACCTGCCGGATGTTCCGGCCGGTGCTGCCGGCGTCGTTGTCCGCGCCGGTCTGCCGGATCAGCGCGCTGTTGCCGCTGCCCGACTGATCCAGCCAGGCCTCGTTGTTGTCGGCCAGCGCGGCGCCGGCAAAGGCCAGGCTGCTGGTGGCCAGAAGGAAGGGGACAATCCGCATGCGAATGTTCCTTGGAAAAAGCTGTCCGCCGAAGGGCAGGGAAGGGGCGCGCGCATTCCGCGCGCGCGCCCCCGGTTCCGGGGCCCCCGAAGGGGCAAACCGTTACTGTGCGATGGACGCGACGTTGCTGTTGCCGGTCTGGGCGAAGGTCGCGGTGTTGCCGCCGCCCGTCTGCGCCACGCCGGCCTGGTTCAGGTTGCCGCTGACGGTGCCGGTGATCGTGTTGCTGCCGCCGTTCTGGGCCAGGCCGAAGGCGTTGTCGTTGCCGGTGACGGTCAGGGTGGCGACGTTCAGATCGCCGGTCTGGTCGATGTTGCCCGACACGAGACCCGCCGGGATCAGCGCGCTGGTGAAGGCCGCGGTGGTGCCGTTGCGGTCGCCGGTGATGGTCAGGCTGGCGTTGTTCAGGCCGCCGGTCTGGTTCACGTTGGCGCCGTTGTCGTCGCCGAACTCGGAAACGCCGGCCGTGTTGTTGTCGCCCAGTTGCGCGATCGTCGCCGCGTTGTCGTTGCCCGACTGGCTGCCGCCGCCGATGTTGCCGTTGCCGGTCTGGGTGATGGCCAGCGCGTTGCGGTTGCCCGACTGGATGCCCGCGCCCGTGTTGTCGTTGCCGGTCTGGAACAGGCGGGCGGAGTTCTGGGTATCGCCGGTGCTGGCGCCCTGAAGGATCAGGAACTGGTTGTAGTCACCGCGCTGGTCGACGACGATCTGGTTGCCGCCCGAGCCGACCATCTTGGCGGTCGACAGCACCGAACCGTTGCCCGTGCCCTGCTGCCAGATGTCCAGCGTGGCGTGCGCACCGGGGTTCGGAACGTTGCCGGCGCCCGAGGTCGGATGTTCGGCATCGTTGTTGTCGCCGGTGATCGAGGCGTCGTTGATGGTGTTGTTGTTGCCCTGCTGGAACAGCTGCATGCCGCGGTTCCAGCGGTTCACCAGGCCGCTGCCGTTGCCGTCGCCCACCTGCGACGCATTGCCGATGGTGTTGCCGCTGCCACCCTGCTGCGTCAGCGCCATGGAGTTGCTGTCGCCCTGCTGCAACAGCGTGGTCAGCGTGCTGTTGGCGCCCGAGTTGCGCAGCACGGTGGCCTGGTTGCTGTCGCCTTCCTGCGTCGCGCTGCCGATATGGTTGTTGCCCGACGACCCGCCGGTATAGGTCGAGCTGAGGCTGTTGCCGTCGCCGGTCTGGCGCGCCGCGTCGATCACGTTGCCGCCCATCGCATAGGTGCCGCCGCCGGTCGCCTGAAGTTCGCGGAAGGCGTTGTTGTTGCCGTCCTGAAGGATCGGGTTCGCCGCCGTACCCACGCGGTTGCCGCCGGTGCCGGCCGCCTGCTGCACCTGCGCGGTGTTGCCGTCGCCCTGCTGGAGCAGATAGGCCGCGTTGTCGTCGTTGGCCAGCGCCCCCGTCGCCGCCAGGACCGCCGCACTGGTCGAGGCGAGGAAAATACGTTTCAGGTTCATTTCAGTCTCCTGGCAATAAACCGGCATGCGCCCATAGGCGTTCCGGCATGGATACACACCTGACCGGGCGCCCGGAGAGGCGCCTGGCCACATATTCCGCAGGGCTGGACTGGAACCGGCCTGCCGCCGAATTCCCATCACCAGAATCGTCCGTGTTGAAAACGGGCCCCCAGGCCACAAGACGATCCGCGCTCCCCCGAGGCAGAGTTAACATGCCCCCGAAGCGATTTCGACAGCCCTTGCCGGAAAAAGCCACAATTTTTCCAAAATTCGTGCCAAATTTTTGTCATTGCGGGGGGTGTCGGCGACAATCCTGCTGTTCCCGGCGTGATCCCGCCGTGGTTGGAAACGAGATGCTGCGCCGCAGCATGGTATTCCGCAATAGCCGCAAAACCTGCCGTTGATTATTGTGAATGGCCATACAACCTAAGATTGCATATCCATCGGATTCGCAATTCGCTAATTCGAATCAGGCGCCTTTCCTTTTGCCGCGCGGGGCGGGTGGGCGGTTGCCAATCCGCAACATCTGTGCAATTCCGGCGCAATCGGTTCGACTCGGGTAAATTCCGCATTGGCAGGCGGGCCGCGGCCTGCGATGTTCCGGTCCAACGGGCAGAAAAAGGCAATCGGGCAAACGAGTATTTTCATTCCGAGTAAGAGGACGCCGATGCGCAGACAGACATGGCTCATTGCCGCGTTCGCCGGGGCGGCGATGGCGACCGCAGGCATGGCGCAGGATCTTGTGTACCGCCCGGTGAACCCGAGTTTCGGGGGCAACCCGCTCAATTCCAGCCATCTTCTGTCGATCGCGGGGGCGCAGCGCACCGCGACCGCGCGCGACGCCCCGCGGGCCGGCACCGGCAGCGGCGACCCGACCACCCCCGACACCAGCGACGCCGACCTGTTCGTGCGCCAGTTGCAGGGGCGGCTTCTGTCGGCGCTGGCGGCGCAGGTGACGGATGCGATCTTCGGGCCCAATCCGCAGGACAGCGGCACCGTCACCTTCGGCACCACCACCGTCACCTTCGAACGCACGCTCGATTCCATCCGCCTGCTGATCGTCAACACGCTCGACGGATCGGTGACGGAAATCGTCGTTCCCCAACTTGTCTCGAGTGCCCCATGATCACGTTGCCCGCCCGTTTCCTGCGCCCTGCGGCGCTCTTGCTCGGTGCCCTGGCGCTGGCCGGCTGCGACGAACTGGTCAGCAAGTCGCTGGTCGAACATCCCGCCACCGTCACCCGGATCACCGAACAGAACCTGCAACTGCGCCTCATGCCCGCGCCGGCCCGGCGCATCACCGTTTCCGTCTACGACCTGCCCGATCTGACGGGGCAGTTCCGGGAACGCGACACCGTGCAGTCGCTGTCGCGCGCGGTCAGCCAGGGCGGCGGGCCGATGCTGATCAAGGCGTTGCAGGACGCGGGCGAGCGGCGCTGGTTCAGCGTGCTCGACCGCACGGCGCTGGACAACCTGTTGCGCGAACGCCAGATCGTGACGGAAATGCGCCGCCTCTACCGCGGCGAACAGGAGCCCGACCCGACCGCGATCCCGCCGCTGCACCATGCGGGGATCATCATCCAGGGCGCCATCGTCGGCTATGACAGCAACACCCAGACCGGCGGCTTCGGTGCGCGCTATCTGGGGGTTGGGGGCGACCAGCAATGGAAGCTCGACATCGTGACGGTGGCGTTGCGCGCGGTGTCGTCCGACACGGGCGAGGTGCTGGCCAGCGTCATGGTGGACAAGCCCGTCGCCTCGACCGCGCTGCGCGGCGGCATCTTCAGCTATATCGAGATGGACAAGCTGCTCGAGGTCGAAACCGGCGTGGCCGCGAACGAGCCCAAGCAGCTGGCGGTGCAGATGGCGGTGGAAAAGGCGGTGTTCGGCCTGATCCTCGAAGGCGCCGATGTGGGCATCTGGGACTTCGCCGACCGGAAGGCGGGGCAGGATCTGCTGAAGCTCTACCGGGCCGAGAAATACCGCGGCACCACCGTGCGCACGGATGTGAGCCTGGCGATGCCGCCCGATACGCGCAACCCCGCCCGCGTGGTGCCGACCCGGCCCGCCGCCCGGCCGGATCCGCGCACCAGCGCGCTGCCGCCGGTGCAGGAACGCGTGCTGCCCCCGGCCGCGACGGCGGCCCCGCCGGCCCCCCCGCCCGCGGCCAGCGCGGACGAGACCATCGGGTGATCCCGCGCCCGGCCCCCGCGGCCGGGCTTTCCGTTCCGGCCCCGGCTCCGGGGCCCGATTTTTCCTCTGCAACTTCACAGTTTGACCATCTTTCCTTCCGATCCTGCGCCAAAGGATCGGGAGGGCGACATGAGCTTGCGGGTTTGGGGACGGGGGCTGGCGGCTGCCGCGGCGGCGATGCTGGCCGGGGCCGTCGGGGCGGCGCCGCTGCCGCTGCCGGGCAACGACATCCTGCTGACCGCGATCGCCGGGGCCGACAACCTGCTGTTCATCACCCAGGACAATGCCGCCGCCGCCGTTCCGGGCGCCGCGCCGAACGGGATGCAGATCCGCATCGACGGCGACCGCAACGGCGGCGCCGCGGACTGGCGCGACCGGCTGATGGGGCAGGCGGGGCTTGCGGCGGGCGAACTGGTGCAGCGCGGCTTCGGCAACCGGCTGGACCTGACCGTGACCGGCAGCGACAACCTGTTCGCCATGTCCCAGACCGGCACCGCCAACCGCATCGCCGGCATCGTCACCGGCCATTTCAACCAGGCCGCCGTGACCCAGACCGGGGCGGGCAACAGCCTGAGCTTCAGCCAGACCGGCACCGGCAACATGATTGTTGTTTCCCAGGGCGGATGGTGATGCTAACCTGAGCCCGTAAGGGCGAAGAGGTGCGTTGTGTTCAGGTTTCCCAGTCTCGCTGTCGGCCTTGCCGTTGCCCTGGCCCCGGCGGCCTTCGCCGGCGACGGCAACAGCCTCGACCTTCTCCAGATCTCCAGCGGTGCGCTCGGCAACGCGCTCTATCTCGACATGGAGGGCGCGCGCGGCGCGCGGGTCGCGGGCGATGCAGCGGGCCTTCTGCCGGCCAGCCAGATCGGGTCGGGCAACCGCGCCGACGTGACCATCACCGGCAGCGGCGGGCAACTGGCGCTGATGCAGAACAATGCGCTTTCCGGCCTCGGCCTCGGGAACAGCGCCGAGGCGGTGATTTCCGGTCTTTACGGCACGGGCTCGATCCAGCAGATCGGCGACGGCAATGTCGCGGCGCTGAACCTTGCGTCGCCCGATGCGCTGAACCCGGCTTCGGGCAGCATCCTGCAAACCGGCATGGCCAATTCCGGCGCGCTGACGGTGCGGGGCGCCGGGGCCTCGGGCCTGTTGGTGCAGGTCGGCAGCGGCAACAGCAACGCCCTGACCGTCGAGGGCGCGGGCACCACCGCCAGCTATACCCAGATCGGCAACAACGCGGTGAACCCGCAGGGCGCAACCGTCGTGTCGAACGGCGGCAGCGTGGCGATCACCCAGTATTCCTTCTGATATGCGCGGGTTCGGGCGCATCGCCTGCGCGGCGGCGGGCCTTGCCGTCGCGGGCGCGGCCTGGGCGGGGCCACCGCCTGTCGTGCCGGTGATCGAGCTGACCCCGGGCGAGGGCACGTTGCGCATCGAGGGCTTCGTCCAAGGGGCGGGGCAGGGGGCGGGCGCCACCGTCACCGCCACGCTCGGCATCACCCATGCCGGCGCGGGCGGCGGCAGCACCATCCGCCAGTCGCGCCGGATCGCGCTCGACGGCAGCCGCGCCGCCATCGGCGCCACCAGCATCGGCTTCGGCCCGGAGTCGTACCTGAACGTCGAACTGGTGGTCGAGGCGGACGGCGCCGTCATCGCCCGCAGCCAGACAGAGATCGGCCGCCGCTGACCCCTTTCGCCCCCGCCCCCGAACGCAAGCAAGAGACCCAGATGCGCATCCCCCTTCTTCCTGCCCTGACCTTCGGCCTTCTGGCGCTGGCCGCGCCCGCCGCGGCGCAATCGCGCGCGCAGCTGGTCGAGGCTTTCGCGGGCGAATGGTACGTGTTCGACAGCCTGCTGGCGCGCGACGGCAATCCCTGCGCGCTGGTGTTCAGGAAGGATCCGGTGTCGGCCGACGGGCGCATGGCGGCGGCGATGCAAGGCTGCACCGACGCCATCGGCGCGATCGCGTCGTGGAGCGTCGAGGGCGGGGTGTTGCGGCTTTTCGATGCCGGCGACGAACAGCGCGCCGAACTGGGCGGCAGCCAGCGGCGCATCACCGGGGTGACGATGCCTGGCCAGAAGGGGCTGGTGGTGGAACGCGCCGGCGGCGACGGCGCGGCGCAGGACATCGCGATGGCGGTGCAGCGCCACCGCTGCTATTACGTCGGCACCACCGCCACCTGCGCGACCGGGGCAGAGCGCGCGCCCCCCGCCTTTTCCGCCGCCGGCGGACCGCTGGCCGAGATCGAGATGCTGGGCAATCTCGTCGTGCGCAACCAGCCCCGGCGCGATGCCAGCACCATCGGCACCATCCCGGCGGGCGCCTGCATCAAGGTCAACCAGTGCCTCACCGCCTCGGACGGCATCTGGTGCCGGGCGCGGTTCGGCGAGGTCACGGGGTGGCTGGCGAAAACCGCGGTGCGGCAGGGCGAATGGCCGATCATCACCTATCGCAACACCTGCCCTGCGCCCGCGGAAGCCGCCGACGCGGCCCCCGCCCCCGCCCCGGCCGCGAAACCCGCCCCCTGACGCAAGGGGCCGCCGGCGCAGCGGTCAGAACCGGGTCGTCAGCCCGACCGAGGCGCCGAGGTTGCGGTAGCGGTTCAGCACCACGGTGGATTTCTGCCTTTCCCAGTTGAGCCGCAGCACCGGGGCGAAACCGCGCCAGGACCAGTTCTGGTTGGTCAGTTCCGCCTGCACCATCATGCGGCGGTCGCGGCGTTCCACCCCGAACAGCGGGTGCAGCCCCTCGTGATCGTTGGCGTCCAGCAGGAGGTCGAGCCCCAGCCGCAGCCCGCCGTCGAAAAGGTACTGCCCGCCGATATTGACCCCCGCGCCCGTTCCCGACAGCCAGGGCCGGTCGCTCGACCGGTCCTCGATCCGCGCGCCGAAACGCAGGTGCAGGCGCGCGGTCGCCATATGGGTGAATTGCAGCGACAGCGCGGTGCGCTGCTGTTCGCCGCGCTGCGCGCCGTAGTCCAGCCTTTCGGTCAGCAACTGCCCCCAGAAGGTGGACCGCGCGCCGATGTCGCGGGCATAGCTCGCCGACACGCCCGTCCCGGTGCTGTAGAGCGTGGGGGTGCGCACAATCTGTCCGGCGGGCGTCAGCATCAGTTGCTTGTCGTTCAGCCAGCGGCGGGTGGCGAACACCTCTGCCGTCACGCGCTGGCCCTGATCGGCAAAGCGCAGCAACCCGGCCTCGACCCGCAGCGACATGTCGTCGGGCGCGCGGCTGTCGAAGAACCGGCCCTGCACGGAAAAGCCCAGCCGCCCGCGCAGATCCTGCCCCAGCCGCGGCAGCGCCGCCAGCCCGAAGCCGAGTTCCACCCCGTTCGCGGGCTGTTCGCGCGCGGCCGGGCGGATGCCCAGCACCCAGCCGCCCACCGTCACCCGTTCCGCCGCCGTGCGCCGGGCAGCGTTGCTTTCGGGAACGATGGCGAAGCGGAAATGCCCTTCCCAGTTCTTGCGGCGGTCGAGCGTGTCGATGCGCGCCTGCACCTGACCCAGCACATCGGGCGGCAAGCCCGCGCCGCGCGACAGTTCGAAATGATAGCGCGCGCGGTCGTCCTGCCCGGCCTGCGCCAGCGCCGCGGCCAGTTCCAGCCGATAGCGCACCTCCTGCGGGCGCAGCGCCACCAGCCGTTCCAGCGGCGCGATGGCGGCGCGCGGGCGGCCCTGCCGGCCATAGGCGAAGGCGAGCGCCCGGAGCCGGCGGATCTCGTCCGCCTCCGTCCCGGGGCGCAGGGGTTCGAGCAGGGCGATGGCGGTCTCTGCCTGCCCGGAAGCGGCGGCGCGTTCCGCGGCGGCAAGCGTGGCGGCGGCCGGATCGGCGCGCGCGGCCAGCGGCGGCAGCAGGCAGAAGATCAGCGCGGCAATCCACGGGCGCAGGGCCATCGGGCGGTCATCCGGTCTGTCGGTGGGGGCGGCGGGTCTGCCGATACACACCCGGGCCACGCGGGGTACACGGGCCGCGCAGCCCGGGGCGGATCGCGGGCCGGGACCCCAGTATCCCCGCCCGCGGTCAAATCCTGCGGTCAGTTCTGTTCCAGATAGAACGTGCCGCCGATGGTTGTATCGAACAGGGCCGGATTGGTGCTGCCCTGTTCGCGCGCGCCGCCCGAGACGGCGCCGATCATCGCATTGGCCCCCGGCCCGAAGAAGCTGCCGCCCATCAGCACGTTGACCTCGTTCACCGTGCCATCCGACGCGGTCAGGTCGCCGCCCATGTTGAACTGGAACGAGCCGACCTGGGTTTCGGGCACGTTCACCCCGCCCACATTCATCGCCGGGTTCACCACGCGCTGGATCGCACCGCCGCCGAGGGTGGAATCCACCTGCAACTCGCCGGTGAGGTTCTCGCTCTGCCCACCCTGCGTAATGACGAAGTTCGACGCCGTGCCCGAGAACGGGTCGGCGGTCTGCCCGTCGGTCCAGTCGACGGAAATGGCGAGATCGCCCTCGACCACACCGGTTTCGCCGTTCGACACCGTCGCGTCCGTGACATCGGCGCGCAGGCGGCCGGAATAATCGGCCTGCAAGCGGGTGGGCATGTCCGAGGTGGGTGCCCGGCCCGAAACACGGTCGAACTCGGCCTGGTAGTCGCCCCCACCGCCGCCGCCCCCACCGCCCCCGCCACCGCCGTTGCCCATGCACCCGGCGACGAGCGCCACCGCACCCAGGCTGCCCATCAGCCTCGCAAATTGTTTCATGTCTCTCCCCTGTACAAAACGGGCCGGATACCGGCCGCGACCGTTATGTGCCGCGACTTGCCGCAACGTCTCCCCCCCGTTCGGGGGGTGGGATTCCGTCCCCCCGGTGTTAAGCAACGAAAACTCTGGCCTGTCAGAGTTTTCAGGGCCAATCTGCAACCGATGCGCCATGTGTTGACCCCCGGTTCCGTCCTGTTTTCGGCCGTGCTTCTGGGCCTGGTTCAGGTTGGGCTGGTGGTCTGGCTGGCGACGCAGCAACCCTGGGCCGGCCTGTCGCTGCGCGCGGATCCCGGCAGCACGACGCTCAGCATCGCGCGTGTGGCGGGGGCGGGCCCGGCGGCGGGGCTGGCCGCGGGGGCGCCGGCCACCGCGATCGTGACCCCCGACGGGCGGCGCATCGTGCTGGAACCGGCGGATGTGATCGAGGAACCCGACATGCTCGGCAGCGTGCCCGCGCTGCGCCGTTTCTACGACCGGCAGGAGGCATTGGCCGGGGCGCTGGCGGCGGCGCGCGACGGCCCCCTGCGGCTGGAGCCCTCGGGTCAGGTGATCCGGCCCGCGCCCAGGCGCCCGGTGTCGGACCTGCCGGTCAGCTTCTGGACCCAGATCGGCGTCGGGCTGGCGGGGATCTGGCTGGGGGCCTGGGTCGCCTCGCTGCGGCTGCGCGAGCTTTCGGCCTGGATGTTCCTGCTGGCGGGATGGGGGCTGGCGCTGGCGGCGCATAGCGCGGCGCTTTACAGCACGCGGGAACTGGCGCTGCCGGCGGATGTGTTCGCGCTGGCCAGCCGGGTGAATGCCACCGGCACGCTGACCTTCGGCATCGGCATGGTGACGCTGTTCCTGCTCTATCCCCGGCGGGTGGTGCGCGGCGCGCTGACCGCCCTGCCGGCGCTGCTGATCGGGGGATGGATCCTGCTGATGCAGGTCGACGACTGGCCGCGCCATGTGCCGCAGATGCCGACGGCGGTGTCGGTGACGATGCTGGTGCTGCTGGCGGTGATCCTGGCGCAGGTGCTGATGGCGCGGCGCGACCCTTCGGCGCGGGCGATGCTGGGCTGGTTCGGCCTGTCGGTCGCGGTGGGGGCAGGGGCCTTCGTGCTGACGGTGATCCTGCCCACCGTGCTCGACCGTCCGCCGCTGGTGGAACAGAGCACGGGGTTCCTGTTCTTCCTGCTGATCTATGCCGGGCTCGCGCTCGGCATCGCGCGGTACCGGCTGTTCGATCTGGCGGACTGGTCGTTCCGCATCCTGTTCTATGTGGGCGGCGTGCTGCTGCTTCTGGCGCTGGACGTGGCGCTGGTCTACGGCCTCGCGCTCGACCGCGGGCCGGCGCTCGGCCTGTCGCTGGCGCTGGTGGGGCTGGTCTATCTGCCGCTGCGCGAACGCATGGCGGTCTGGCTGCGCCGCGACCGGGCGCTTTCGGCAGAGGATCTTTATGCCCGGCTGACCGCCGTGGCCCATGCCGTCACCCCCGAAGAGGCGCAGGCGCGCTACGAGGGCCTGTTCCGCGAGGTGTTTGCGCCGCTGTCCATCGCCCCCTTGCCCGACACCCTGTCCCCCGAGGTCCATCTGGCCGACGGCGGCGAGGCGCTGGAACTGCCGCCGGGTGCGGGGCTGCCGGGGCTGCGGCTGCACTGGGCGCGGCGGGGGACGCGGCTCTTTTCGTCGGCCGACAGGCGGCAGGCGGCGCTGCTGCTGACGCTGCTGCACGGGGCTATCGACCAGCACCGCCGCCATGCCGCCGCGGTCGAGGGCGAACGCCACCGCATCAACCGCGACATGCACGACAACATCGGCGTGCTGCTGATGAGCGCGCTGCACAGTTCGGGCATCGACCGCAAGGACCGCCTGATCCGCCAGACGCTGAGCGACCTGCGCGAGATCATCGCCAATCCCAGCCACCAGCCCTGGCAACTGCCGCGCCTGGTGGCCGACCTGCGGGCGGAAATCGGCGAACATCTGGCGGCGGCCGACATCGCGCTCGACTGGCAGGACACGGATCTGCCGGAGGTCACGTTGCGGCCCCAGACGGTGCACACGCTGCGCGCGATCCTGCGCGAGGGCACGTCGAACCTGCTGCGCCATTCGGGGGCCACGCGGGCGCGGGTGCGGCTGGCGGCAGAGGACGGCACGCTGGCGATCGAACTGGCCGACAACGGGCGCGGCCTTTCCGGCGAACCGGGGCAGAACGGCAACGGCCTGGGCAATCTGCGCGCCCGGGTGGAACAATGCGGCGGCCGGTTCGAGGTTGCGGCCGAACCCACGGGCACGGCGCTGCGCGCCCGCCTGCCGCTGCCCCCCTGTCCGCCCGACCCCGACCGGAGTCTTGCGGCATGAAACATGTGCTGGTCGTCGAGGACATCGCCGAAACCCGCCGCTGGCTGGCCGATATCGCCGCCACCGCCTTTCCCGGCGCGACGGTGGACAGCGCGGGGTCGCTGCGCGCCGGACGCGGGCTGCTGACGCGGACTTTCGACCTGGCGCTGATCGACCTCGGCCTGCCGGACGGGTCGGGGCTCGACATCCTGCGCCAGATCCGGGCGGCGGGCGAACCCACGATCTGCGTGGTGACGACGGTGATGGGCGACGACGCCAGCGTGGTGGCGGCGCTGTCGGCGGGGGCCGACGGCTATCTGCTGAAGGAAAACGAGGCTGCGGTGCTGATCCGGCAACTGGGGCAGCTGTCGATGGGCATCCCCGCGCTGTCCCCGGCCATCGCCCGGCGGATCATGGAACATTTCCGCTACACCGGCCCGGTGGCGGAGGCGGGCGCGACGCTGACCGACCGCGAAACCGAGGTGCTGGCGCTGATCGCGCGGGGCCTGCGCAATGTCGAGGTCGCGGCCCAGATGGGCATCGCGGAAACGACCGTCGCGGGCTATATCAAGATCATCTACCGCAAGCTCGGCATCGGTTCGCGCGCCGAAGCCGCCTGGCACGCCGCGCGCCTCGGCCTGAACGAACCGCCGATGCCGCGCTGATCCTTCCCGAAACCGCCCGGCGCCTGCCGCATGCCCGCAGCGGGGCGGCGGGCGGAGTACCATGCGGATGGGATATACGCCGGCCCCTGCGGCGGGCCTGATCGGCGCTGCTTTGCCCGAAGGAACCCGTCCCCGATGACCCGACCTGACGCCCCCCGCGCGCCGCATGCCATGCTCTGGGCGCTGATGACCGGCAATCTGGTCATCGGCACGGGGGTGATGCTGCCCTCGGGCCTGCTGACCGGGCTGATGGCGGATTTCGCCATCCCGGCGGAAACCGCGGGGCTGGTGGTGCTGGTGGGCGCGGTCGTCGTGGCGGTGGGGGCGCCGGTGCTGGCCTGGGCGACGACGCGGGTGGACCGGCGGCGGCTGCTGGTCGCGGCGCTGGCGATCTATGCCCTGGGGCATCTGGCCGCCGCGCTGGTGCCGGGGTTCGTGCCGCTCTTGGTGCTGCGGGCGCTGACGGTGGTGGGGGCGGCGATCTTTACCCCGCAGGCGGCGGCGACAGCGGGGCTGATCGTCACCCCGCAGCGCCGCGCGGCGGCGATCGCCTTCATCATGACCGGCTGGTCGCTGGCCCCGGTGGTGGGCCTGCCGCTGGGCAGCCTGCTGGGCGATGTCCTCGGCTGGCGCGCGGCCTTTGCGGGGCTGGCGGTCCTGTCGGCGCTGGCCGCCGTGGCGGTCGCGTTCACCTTGCCGCGCGGGCTGCGGGTGGAGCCGCTGGTGCTGTCGTCCTGGACCCGGGTCCTGCGCAGCCCGGCGCTGATGTGCGTGCTGGGGGTGACGCTCTGTTCGCTGGCGGGACAGTTCGTGCCGATGGCCTATCTGGCGCCGCTTTTGCAGGATGTGTTCGGCGCGGGGGCGGGGGAACTGGCGCTGGTCTTCGTCCTGCTGGGGATCACCGGGGTGATCGGCAACCAGGCCGCGGGCTGGCTGGTGGGCCGCTGGGGCGTGGGGCGCGGGGTGATGGTGTCGCTGGTCCTGATCGCGGCGGGGCTGGTGGTGACGGCGGCGGGGTTCGGGCGGTTCGAGCTGTTCCTGCTGGGCGTCTGCATCTGGGGCCTTGCCGCCTTCGCGGTCAATTCGTTGCAGCAGGGGCGGCTGGTGGTGCTGGCGCCGGCGCTGGCCTCTGCCACCGTCGCGCTCAACACCTCGGTGGTCTATCTGGGGCAGGCGGTGGGCACCGGGATCGGCGGCGTGCTGATCGCGCGCGGCGGCGTGACGGCGGCGCTGCCGCTGGCGGGGGCGGTGCTTCTGGGGCTGGCGCTGGTGCTGTCGGTGGTGGCCGCGCGGGCGCGGGCGCCCGCGCAAGGGTGACGGCATGCGGCTGCGGTTGACAATGCCGCGGGGGCGGCCTTTGCTGACGCCGCGGACCCGGCGCAGGAGGAGCGCCCCCGCAACGGGAATGCGACAGGCCCGCCGCCCCATGGCAGGCGCCGCCGGTTCGGGGCAGGAGATTGGACAGCGATGACGGTGGGGATTGCGGGTGCGGCCGGTACGGCCGGAGGGGGACTTGCGCCCCGGGCGCGGGGGAACCTGCTGCTGCTGGCGGGATGTCAAGCGCTGGGGCAGGCGGCGAACACGATGATGTTCGCGGCCACCGCGCTGTCGGTCGTCACCTTCTACGACAACCGCGATCTGGCCACGCTGCCGATGACGATGCAGCATCTGGGCATCATGCTGTGGGTGTTTCCGGCCTCGCTTCTGATGCAGCGGATCGGGCGGCGCGCGGGCTTCATGCTGGGCGCGGTGGTGGGTCTGGTGGGCGCGGGCATCGTGGGGCTGGGGCTCTACCTCGCCAGTTTCGTCACCATGTGCCTGGGCGCGGTGGTGTTGGGCTATGCGGTGGCGAATGTGCACATGTACCGCTTCGCCGCGGTGGAACTGGTGCCGGGCGCCTATCGTGCGCAGGCGATTTCCTGGGTCACGGCGGGGGGCGTGGTCGCGGGGATCATCGGGCCGGGGCTGGTGCGCTGGTCGCATGACCAGATCCTGCCGCTTTACCTGATGACCTATGCGGTGATGGCGGGGCTGCATCTGCTGAGCATCCTCGGCATGGCCTTCATCCGCTTTCCCGCCATCGCCGCCCCGCCCCCGCCGGGCATCGCCCCGCGCCCCGAGGAGGCGCCCCGCCCGCTGCGGGTGATCGCGGCGCAGCCCCGGTTCGTCGCCGCGGTGCTGGCCGCGATGGTCGCCTATGGCGCGATGGCCTTCCTGATGGGGGCCTCGCCGCTGGCCATCGTCGCCTGCGGCCTGCCGCATGCCGAGGCGCATTGGGTGCTGTTCCTGCATGTGATGGGGATGTTCGTGCCCTCTTTCTTCACCGGCAGCCTGATCGCGCGCTATGGCACGACGCAGGTGATGCTGGCCGGGGTGGCGATCCTCGCCCTTGGCATCGTCGTGGCGCTGATGGGCGAGAGTGCCTGGCATTTCCGCATCTCGATGACGCTGAACGGCGTGGGCTGGAACTTCGTCTTCGTCGGCGCGACGACGCTGGTGACGACCTGCTACAGGCTGAGCGAGCGGGGAAAGGTGCAGGCGCTGAACGATTTCATGGTGTTCGGCACCACGGCGCTGGCGACCTTCCTGGCGGGGTTCCTGCAGGAACGGCTGGGGTGGTACCCGCTGAACTGGTTCGGGGTGATCCTCTGCGTGATCATGCTGGGTGCGGTGGTCTGGCTGCGGATGCAGCGGGAACCGGCGGGGGCGGCCGGGTAGGGCGGGGCCGGTGGCGGGGGCGGCGCCGGGGCGCTGCCCCGGACCCCGGGATATTTAGGGACAGAAAATGAACCGGGACGGGTTCTAGCCTGCGGGCCAGATCCCCGGCACCTTCGCCGCCAGCCATTTGGCCAGGATCGCGTTGACCTCGCGCGGGCGTTCCTGGGCCATCCAGTGGCCGCTGTCGGCCACGGCCTCGGTCAGGTCGCGGCAATGGGCGCGCATGGGATCGCCGAAGCGCGACAGGACGGATTCGCAGGTGATGTCGTAGCGCCCGGCGATGAAGAGCGCCGGCATGTCCAGCACGCCGCCGTTCGGGGCGCGGTCGGCATAGGCGCGGTTCGCGGCCTCGTTCATGTAATAGCTGTCGGGGCCGAAAAAGCCGTTGCGGGACAGGCTTTCGGCATAGGCGGCCACGTCGTCCTCGGACAGGACGGCGGGGTCGCGGGGCAGGTCGGGGGCGCGGTCGGCGCCGCCGAACCAGCCGCCATTGGCGAAGATCTGCACATGCGGGCTGGGTTTGCCGAGCGCGTCGGGATTGCCGCGCCGCATCAGCGCGCGGATCGTGGCCGAGGGATCGGCGCCGAGCACATCGCAGGCGCGGCCGAACTGGCGGTGGTAGAACACCTGATAGGCCCATTGCCCCCAGGGGTAGAGGTCTGCGGGATAGAGATCGCGGTCCACCAGATCCACCAGCGCATCCACCCCGCGTTCGATGGTGCGGTAGGGGATGCAGAGGCTGGCCACCGCATGGGTGCGCCCGGGGTGATGCGCGGCCAGAAGCCAGGCGGTGGGGCTGCCCCAGTCGTGCCCGACCCAGACCGCCTTGCGGATGCCGAGCGCATCGGCCAGCCCGATGATGTCGCCCACCACCTTTTCCTGCGCATAGGCGGCATGGTCGGCATAGGCCGAGGACCCGCCATAGCCGCGCATGTCCGGCGCGATGGCGCGAAAGCCGAGCGCGCCGAAGCAGGGCAGCACATGGCGCCAGCTGCGCGACAGTTCCGGCCAGCCGTGCAGGAACAGGATCGCCGGGCCGTCGTCGGGCCCCGATTGCAGGTAGAAGATGCGATGGGTGCCGATGTCGACGGTCTGTCCGCGGGTGCCGTAGTCGGGGGTCATGGGGTCTCCTGCCGTTTTGGACAGGATGGCAGCGCGGGCGCGGGCGGGCTGTCCCCGCCCGTGGGACAGCGGGCCCGCGCAGGGAAACCGGGCGGCGCGGGCCCGACAGGATGGACCGGCACCCCCCATTCTGCATATGCAAAATCGCGCCAGCGCCCCGACGTGGCATTTTTATGCCCAACCGGCGCGAATCCGCACGGCGGGATTTCGCCGGCATGCAGGACGATCTTGCAAATTCGGTCGACTCACCGATATGCCAGAGCGGTCGCGACTCTGTGCCAAGGGTCGCCCGCAACCGTATGGAAAGTGGTCCGATGTTTGCCGTTTCTGCCCGTAGCCCGATGCCGGGGCGGCGCGATCTGCTGAAATGGACGGCCAGCCTCGCCGCGCTTGCGGCCGGCGGGGGCGGGGCGGGGATCGCGCGGGCGCAGCAGGCGCCGGCAGAAGATGCCGCAGCGCAGCAATTTTCCTTCGACCAGTTGACCGCAGACATGCGCGCCGCCGCCGCCCGCGCGTTCGAACCCGCGCCGCGCCCCGAGGGGTTTCTGGGCGAACTGGGCTATGACGACTACCGCCAGATCCGCTTTCGCCCCGACCACGCGCGCTGGCAGGATCCCGCGTTGCGGTTCCGGGTGCACGGGTTCCACATGGGCTGGCTCTATGCCGATCCGGTGCGGCTTTTCGAGGTCGTGGACGGCCGCGCGCAGGAGATGCATTTCACCACCGCCGATTTCGAATACCGCAACCAGCTGGCCGACCGCATCCCGCCGGATGCCGAACTGCCGGGGCTGGCGGGGTTCCGGCTGCACCACCCGCTGAACCGCCCCGACGTCATGGACGAACTGGTGGCCTTTCTGGGGGCGAGCTATTTCCGCGCCGTGGGCCGGGGCAACGCCTATGGCATCAGCGCGCGCGGCCTTGCCATCAACACCGCCACCACCGCGCCCGAGGAATTTCCCCGCTTCACCCGGTTCTGGCTGGAACGCCCGGCCCCCGGGGCGGCGCATGCCGTCGTCCATGCCGCGCTGGAGGGGCCGAGCGTGACGGGCGCCTACCGTTTCATCATCACCCCGGGGGCGGAAACGGTGATGGAGGTGACGGCGCGGCTGTTCTTCCGCGCAGATGTGGTGCAACTGGGCGTGGCGCCGCTGACCTCGATGTTCCTCTTCGCGGAAAAGAACCGCGCGGGCTATGACGACTATCGCCCCAATGTGCATGACAGCAACGGGCTGCGCATCGCGCGGGCGGATGGCGACATGCTGTGGCGGCCGCTGAACAACCCCCCCAATCTGGCCGGATCCTATTTCGCCGAAGCCTCGCCCCGTGCCTTCGGGCTTTACCAGCGCGATCGCGATTTCGACAACTACCAGGACCCCGAGGCGCGGTACGAACTGCGCCCCTCGTTGCAGGTGGAACCGCTCGGCGACTGGGGGGCGGGATCGGTGCGGCTGGTGGAAATCCCGACGGGGCACGAGATCAACGACAACATCGTCGCCTTCTGGGTGCCCGAGGCGCCGGTGAAGGCGGGCGAGGCGCGCGAATTCGCCTATCGGCTGCGGTGGGGGGCGCTGGCGCCCGATCCGGCGCAGACGCTCGCCTGGGTGCATGAAACCCGGTCCGGGCAGGCGGGCATTTCGGGGGGCACGCCCAATCCCGGCCAGCGCAAGTTCGTGATCGACTTCCGCGGCGGGATCCTTGCGCAGCTGCCCGCGGATGCCGACGTGAAGGCCGTGACCTCGGTGCTGAACGGCGAGATCATTACCACCACGATGCAGCGCATCGCGGGCACCGACATCTGGCGCGTCGTCATGGACGTCGCCGCGAAGAACGGGGCGACGGTCGAGCTTGGCGCGCATATCGCCGGTTACGACCGCCGCCTGACCGAAACCTGGCTCTATCAGTGGATCAACATCTGATGCTCGACCTTACCGCCGTTTCCGGGACCGCCTCTGCCGGGCTGGATGCCGACCGTCTGGCGGAAACCCTGGGCGCACCGCCCGTGGCGCCGCTCGCCATGCCGCGGCAGGTGCTCGAACGCGGCCCCGGCGCGGTGCGCGCGGGGCTGGCGCTGCGCCTTTTCGGCCTTGGCGACGCCCGCACCAGCGGCCCGCGCACCGGGCACTGACCATGCCCGCCCCCCCGCGCCGTTCCGGCGAAGGCGCCGCCCCCGCGCGGGCGGTGGCGCTTGTGCTCAGCCTCGCCGCGGGGGCGGGGGCGTTCATGCTGTTCTTGCAGTTCGGGTCCGCCGACGGGCTGCAATGGATCGACATCCTGCGGTCCGTGCTCATCTTCCTGTCCACCTGGTGGCTGGCCTGGGGGGCGGTGCAGGGGGTCATGGGGCTGTTTACCCGCGCCCGGGTTCCCCGTGCCTGTGCGCCGGTGCTGCCGGATGCACCCATTGCGGGGCGCACGGTGGTGCTGGTCCCGGTCTACAACGAGGATCCGGCCGTCACCTTCGCGCGCATCGCGGCGATGGACGCAAGCCTTGCCGCCGCCGGCGCCGCCCCCGCGCAGGTGCATTTCGCCATCCTGTCCGACACCCGCGACGACGCCATCGCCCGGCAGGAACGGCTGTGGTTCCTGCATCTTCTGCGCGAACGCGAGGGCGTGGGGCGGATCTTCTATCGCCGCCGGGCCGACAACCGCGGCAAGAAGGCCGGCAATGTCGAGGAGTTCATCCAGGCCTCCGGCGCCGCCTACGACCATGCGCTGATCCTCGACGCCGACAGCCTGATGGAGGGCGGGACGATCCTCGCCATGATCCGCCGGATGGAGGCGGAACCGGATCTGGGCCTCTTGCAGACCCTGCCCAAGATCATCCGCGCCCGCACGCGGTTCGGCCGGGCGATGCAGTTTTCCGCCGCCTTCTATTCGCCGGTCTTCGCGCGCGGGCTGGCGATGATGCAGGGGCGCACCGGGCCCTTCTGGGGCCACAACGCGCTGGTGCGCATGCGCGCATTCGCCGAGGCCTGCGGCCTGCCGGAACTGGCGGGCAAGCCCCCCTTCGGCGGCCATATCCTCAGCCACGATTATGTGGAGGCCGCGTTGCTGGCGCGGGCGGGCTGGCGGGTGCGGCTGGACGACGATCTGGGCGGATCCTGGGAGGAAGGCCCCGAAAACATCGTCGAACACGCCAAGCGCGACCGCCGCTGGTGCCAAGGCAACCTTCAGCACAGCCGCCTTCTGGCCGCGCCGGGGTTGCGGCCGTGGAGCCGCTTCGTCTTTGTCCAGGGCATCTTCGCCTATATCGCGCCGCTGTTCTGGCTGGCGTTCATGGCCGCCAGCATCGCCGCGCCCTCGCTGACGCCGCCGCTGGACTATTTCCCCGAACCCTACTGGCCCTTCCCGGTGTTCCCCTCGGACGAGACGTCGAAGGCGATCGGGCTGGCCATCGGGATCTTCGGCCTGCTGCTGCTGCCCAAGCTGTTGATCGCGCTGGCGGCGGGGATCGGCGGTCGGGCGCGGGGGTTCGGGGGGGCGCTGCGGGCGATGGGGTCCACGTTGGCGGAGTTGCTGTTTTCGTCGGTGACGGCGCCGGTGCTGCTGATGTTCCAGACCCGTTCGGTGTTGCAGGTGCTGATGGGCCGCGACGCGGGCTGGCCCGCGCACAACCGCAGCGACGGTTTCGTGCCGCTGGCCCGCGCGTGGGAGGCCGCACACTGGATCGTGATCTGGGGCATCGCGGGGCTGGCGGGCACATGGTGGCTGGCGCCGGTGCTGGTGTTCTGGCTCTCGCCGGTGGTGGTGCCGATGATCCTTGCGCCCTTCATCATCACCTGGTCCTCGGGCGAAAGCCGCGGCGGGCTTTTCGCCACCCCGCAAGAGGCCGAAACCCCGCCGGTGGTGGCGCTGCACGATGCGATCCTCGCCCGCTGGCAGGCCGGCCCCCCGGCCGACATTCCCGCCGCCGCGGCGGGCTGAGGCGGGGCGCGTCCGTCAGGGCGGGTTGATATTCAGCCCCCTCGTCTGGCTGGCGATGGCGCGTGCCTTCGCCACATCCTGCCGGTTCCGCTTGTCCGGCCGGGGGCCCCAAGCCCCCGGCCAGCGCCCGCCGGGGCAGGCGCTGGCCTTTCCAGTTTTCCCGGCATCACCGTCCCTGCGGCACCGCCGTGCGAACGGGCGGGGGAAACGCGGTGCGTTTCCTGATCCCGCCCGGCCAAACCGCTATGTGAATGCCGATTTCAGCCCTGCGGGGCAAGCCGCGCGCGCAGCCAGGCCAGCACCTCGGCCCGGGTCGCGTCATCCACCGCGTCGATGTTCAGAAGCCGCATGTTGCGCAGCCCGTGCATGGCCAGGAACGCCAGCGCCGCCAGCGCCGGGTCCGAGGCATTGGCGCGGATCCGGGCGAGGAAATCGCGTTCCCACCGCCGCAGCGGGTCGAGCATGCCGGGATCTTCCGCCAGCGCCGCCAGCAGGCCCGCGGGCGGGTCGGGGTGGCGGCGGCATTCGTCCTCCACGATGTCGAGATAGGCCGACAGCACGCCATCGGGCCGCGCGCTGCGCCCGGGTTCGCCCAGCATCGCGGCGGCGCGTTCCATATAATCGGCCACCATCGCCTCCAGCAGTTCGGCCTTGGACCGGAAATGGTAGAGCAACCCGCCCTTCGACACCCCCGCCCGCGCCGCCACCGCCTCCAGCGACAGATGCCCGGCGCCGGTTTCGGCGGCCAGTTCCTCTGCCGCGCGCAAAAGCTTCTGGCGGGTGCTGATCTTTTCCTGGCGCATCGGCTCGGCCCCTTGACAATACCGTCCGGACGGTAAACTTACTTGCCGCGCAAGGCAAGGCAGCGCAGGCTGCACCTGCCGGGCCAACCCCATTGCCGGCTTCCAGGGACGGATTTCATGTTCAAGCGCCTCTTCATCGCCATCATTCTGTTGGGGGCCGTCGCCGGTGGCGTGGTCTGGTTCAACCTGTTCCGCGACAAGATGATCGCGGATTTCTTCGCCAACCAGCCGGTGGTGCCCAATACGGTATCGACGGCAGAGGCCCAGCCCGGCCCCTGGACGCCCGCGATAGAGGCGATCGGCACCGTCAACGCCGCGCAGGGGGTGGAACTGACGGTGGAAACCGCCGGGATCGTCAAGCAGATCCTGTTCACCTCGAACGCGCAGGTGGCGGCGGGGCAACTGCTGCTGCAACTCGACGATGTGGTGCAGCGCGCGGATCTGGAAGCGGCGCGCACGCAATATGCGCTCAACCGCCAGACGCTGGAACGCGCGCGCGAACTGGTGGGCCGGGGCGTCAGTTCCAGCGTGTCGCTGGAACAGTCCGAGGCGGCGGCGACCGCATCCGAGGCGCAGGTGAAAAAGCTGGAGGCCGTGGTGGAACAGCGCCAGCTGATGGCGCCCTTCGCCGGCACCATCGGCCTGCCGCGCGTCGATCTGGGGCAATATGTGGCCCCGGGCACCATCGTCGCCACCTTGCAGGACCTGTCGACGATGCGGGTCGATTTCTCGCTGCCCGAACAGGAACTGCCGTTCCTGCGCATCGACCAGCCGATAGAGGTGCGCATCGAGGGGCTTGACCAGGCGTTCCGCGGCGCGATTTCCGGGATCGACCCGCGCGTCGATCCGTCGAGCCGCATGGTCGCGATCCGCGGCACGATAGAGAACCCCGAGGGCCGGCTGACCCCGGGCCAGTTCGTGCGCATCCGGGTGGAACTGCCGCAGGAAGAGGGCGTGATCGCCCTGCCGCTGACGGTGCTGCTGGCGAGCCTTTACGGCGATCACGTCTATGTCGCGCGGCCCAAGGCCGACACCCCCGACATGCTGGAGGCGCGGCAGGTCTTCGTCACCTCGGGCCGCCGGACGGGCGGGCGGGTCGAGATCGTGTCGGGCGTGGCGCCCGGCGATCAGGTGATCACCGCGGGGCAGAACCGGCTGTTCAACGGCGCCCCCGTCGCCATCGACAATACCGTCAACCCCGCCGTGCAGGCGACGGAGGCGAAATGAGCTTTTCCGACATCTTCATCAAGCGCCCGGTACTGGCGACGGTGCTGGGTCTCTTGATCCTGCTTCTGGGGTTCCAGGGGCTGGCGAACCTTCAGGTGCGCCAGTATCCCAAGGTGGACGAGACCGTCATCACCATCACCACGGTCTATCCCGGCGCCTCTGCCGACCTGATCCAGGGTTTCGTCACCTCGCCCATCGCCGGCGCGGTGGCGACGACGGAAAACGTGGACTACGTGACCTCCGCCTCGCGGCCCTCGGCCTCGGTGGTGACGGTGAACATGCGCCTCGGCGCCGATCCCGACACCGCGCTGACCGAGGTCATGTCCAAGGTCCAGCAGGTGCGCAGCCAACTGCCGCAGGCGGCAGAGGACCCGACCATCGTCAAGGGCACGGGCATGTCCTTCGCCACGATGTATCTGGCGTTGCAGAACCCCAACATGACCTCGGAACAGGTCACGGAATATATCGAGCGGGTGATCCGCCCGCGCATGTCCACCATCCCCGGCGTGGCCCAGGTGCAGATCATGGGCGGGGCGAACTATGCCATGCGGATCTGGATCGACCCCATCAAGCTCGCCGGCCGGGGCATCACCGCGTCCGAGGTGATGGCGGCGGTCAACAGCGCCAACTTCCTCGCCGCGCCCGGCAAGACGGAAAACGAATTCGTCACCTATGCGATCACCATGCGTTCCACGCTCCAGACGCCCGAGGCGTTCGGGGAACTGCCGCTGGCGTCGCAGGGCGACGAGGTGGTGCGCCTGCGCGATGTGGCGCGGGTGGAACTGGCGGCGGAATCCACCGACACCATCGTGAACTTCAACGGCCAGCCCGGCACCTTCATCGGCGTGTTCCCCACGCCCTCGGCCAACCCGCTGGACCTGTCGACCGAGGTGCTGCGCGAACTGCCCGCGATCCAGGACAGCCTGCCCGACGGCATGACGATCACCCTGATGTACGATTCCACCGAACAGATCGGCGCCTCGATCGACGAGGTGTTCAAGACCATCGCCGAGGCGGTGGGGATCGTGGTGCTGATCATCCTGCTGTTCCTCGGGTCGTTCCGGTCGGTGCTGATGCCGATCATCACCATCCCGCTGTCGCTGATCGGGGTGCTGTTCATCCTCTATGTGCTTGGGTATTCGATCAACCTTCTGTCGCTTCTGGCGATGGTGCTGGCGATCGGGCTGGTGGTCGACGACGCGATCGTGGTGGTGGAAAACATCCACCGCCATATCGAGGACGGGTTTTCCCCGATGCAGTCGGCCTTCATCGGCATGAAGGAGATCTTCGGCCCCGTCGTCGCGATGACGATCACGCTGGCGGCGGTGTTCGCGCCGCTGGCCTTCACCGGCGGGCTGACAGGCGCGCTTTTCCGCGAATTCGCCATGACGCTGGCGGGGGCGGTGGTGATTTCCGGCATCGTCGCGCTGACGATCACGCCCACGATGTCGGCGCGGCTGCTGAAGGCAGGCAATCATTCGCGGTTCCAGCGTTTCGTGGACCGCACCTTCGAGCGGCTGGCGAACTGGTACGAACGGCGGGTGGACTCCTCGCTCGACTTCCGGCCGGTGACGCTGCTGATGGTGGTGGTGCTGGTGGGGGTGACGGGCTGGGCCTTCACCCGCACCTCGACCGAACTTGCACCCGAGGAGGATTCGGGCGCGCTCTTCTCGCTGGTCAACGCGCCGCCCTATGCGACCTCGGAATATACCAAGGTCTATATCGACCAGATGCGCGAACTGACCAAGGACCTGCCCGAGCTTGACGCGAACTTTTCCATCGTCGGCTTCGGCGGGGCGACGAATTCGGGGATCGCGCTCTGGGCCTTCAAGGACTGGTCGCAGCGCGACCGCAGCCAGAAGGAGTTGCAGACCGACCTGCAAGGCCGGCTGACCAAGGTCGCGGGGGTGCAGGCCTTCGTGTTCGCGCCGCCCTCGCTGCCGGGGGCGGGCGGGGGGCTGCCCATCGGGATGGTGATCCAGACCACGGGCGAACCCTCGCGCGTCTACGAGGTGGCAGAGCAGATCAAGAACGAGGCGATGGCGACCGGCCGGTTCATCGTGGTGCAGAACTCGATGGCCTTCAACGCGCCGCAGGTGTCGATCAGCATCGACCGCGACCGCGCGGCGGCGCTGAACCTGCCGCCCGCGCAGATCGGCGCCACGTTGGGCCTGCTGGTGGGTGGCGGAACCATCGCGCAGTTCGACCGCGATTCCAACAGCTACGACATCATCATGCAGGTGCCGCAGGAATACCGCGACAATCCCGAACGGCTGGGGGATTTCTATGTCCGTTCCGCCACCGGGCAGATGGTGCCGCTGTCGGCGGTGGTGAACATTTCCACCACCGTTTCCCCCGCTGCGATCGAGCAGTTCAACCAGCTGAACTCCGCCACGCTGACGGCGCTGCCGATGATCGGGGTGTCCACCGGCGACGGGTTGCAGATGCTGGAGGATATCGCCCGGCCGCTGCTGCCCGACGGGTTCTTCATCGACTATTCCGGCCAGTCGCGGCTGGAGGTGAAGGAGGGCAACACCATCGTGCTGGCCTTCGCGCTGGCGGTGGTGGTGATCTATCTGGTGCTGGCGGCGCAGTTCGAAAGCTTCCGCGACCCGCTGATCATCATGATGTCGGTGCCGCTGTCGATCTTCGGCGCGGTGATCCCGCTGAACCTCGGGCTCGGCACGCTGAACATCTATACGCAGGTAGGGCTGATCACGCTGGTGGGGCTGATCACCAAGCACGGGATCCTGCTGGTGGAATTCGCCAACCAGATCCGCCGTGAACGCGGGCTGTCGGCGCGGGCGGGGATCGTCGCCTCGGCCAAGGTGCGGCTGCGGCCGATCCTGATGACCACGGCGGCGATGTCGCTCGGCGTGGTGCCGCTGATCGTCGCCGCGGGCGCCGGTGCGGCGGCGCGCTATTCCATGGGGCTGGTGATCTTTTCGGGGATCAGCATCGGTACGCTCTTCACCCTCTTCGTGGTGCCGATGTTCTACACCCTGATCAGCCGGCGCGAGATGGCCCCCCCGCCGGAAGAGCCATCGGCCGCGAGCCGCGCCGCCGCCGCCCATCACTGACCCCTGCACGGCGCCTTCGGGCGCCGTGCCGCATTCCGGGGGGCAATCGGGGCGTTGACATCCGCCCGCGTCTGCGCCCCCATCGGCGCAGGTCACTGCGAGGGGGCGACGATGGCGGGATGGGGCGAATTCGTGCTGGCCTATGCGGCCTTCCTGCTCAGCCATGTGATCCCGACGCGGCCCGCGATCCGGGACCCTGCGGCGGCGGTGCTGGGGCAGCGGGGGTTCACGCTGGCCTATTCGCTGCTGTCGGTGGTGCTGCTGACCTGGCTGATCGTTGCGGCCGGGCGCGCGCCATATGTGGGGCTGTGGGATCACGCGGTCTGGCAGCGGTGGGCGGTCAATCTGGCGATGCCGGTGGCGCTGGCGCTGGTGGTGTTCGGCCTTGGCGCGCCCAACCCGCTGTCCTTCGGCGGGCGGGCCGCAGGGTTCGACCCCGACCGCCCGGGCATCGCGGGCGTCGCGCGCCACCCGCTGCTGTGGGCGCTGCTGCTGTGGGCGTCGGCGCATATGATCGCCAATGGCGATCTGGCGCATGTGCTGCTGTTCGGGGGCTTTGCGCTGTTTTCGGCGATGGGCATGCGGATGATCGACCGGCGCAAGCGGCGGCGGATGCCGGATTGGGCGCAACTGGCGGCGCGGACCTCGGCCTTTCCGTTCGCGGCGCTGATGACGGGGCGGTGGCGGCCCCGGGGCGGGCCTTCGGTGTGGCGGCTGGCGGTGTGGCTGGCGGTGTGGCTGGCGCTGCTGTGGCTGCACCTGCCGGTGATCGGGGCCGATCCGCTGCCCTGAACGCGGCGCGCCGTTGTCCCGGACCAAAAATTTTCGTCCGAAAATTTTTCGCCCTCCCCCCGGCGCCGCTTCCCTTCCAACCCCGGACTTGACCCCGCGCGGGGAATGCGGCTGATGGTGCGGACGCCCCCGAAGGAGCCCGCGATGGAGATGTCGACCGATCTGCTGATCCTTGCCGTGATCCTGCTGGCCTCGGGCGCGGTGACGGGGGTGCTGGCGGGGGTGTTCGGCGTCGGCGGCGGGGCGCTGATGGTGCCGGTGCTGTTCGAGACCTTCGGCTTTCTCGGCTATCCCGAGGCCGTGCGGATGCCGATGGCGGTGGGCACCTCGCTGGCGGTCATCATCCCGACCTCGATCCGGTCCTACCGGGGGCATCTGGCGCGGGGTGCGGTGGATCAGGCGCTGTTGCGGGCCTGGGCGGTGCCGATCATCGCGGGCGTGCTGGCGGGCGCGGTGATCGCGCGTTTCGCCCCGCCGCTGGTGATGCAGCTGGTGTTCGTCGTCGTGGCCGGGGTGAACGCGGTCAAGCTGATCTCGGGCACCCGCCGGCTGGATGTCGCCAGCGACCTGCCGAAGGGGCCCTTGCTCGCGGGTTATGGCGGGATCATCGGGCTTCTGTCCTCGCTCATGGGCATCGGCGGCGGGCAGATCGCCAATATCATCATGACTCTGCACGGCCGGCCCATCCATCAGGCGGTGGCGACCTCGGCGGGCATCGGGGTGCTGATTTCGATCCCCGGGGCGCTCGGCTATATCTGGGCGGGCTGGGGCAGGGCGGATCTGCCGCCCGCCAGCCTCGGCTTCGTGTCGCTGCTGGGGGCGGCGCTGTTCATCCCCACCACGATCCTGACCGCGAACCTCGGCGTGCGGCTGGCGCACAGCCTGTCGCGCCGGCGGCTGGAGATGGGCTTCGGCCTGTTCCTGCTGCTGGTCAGCGCGCGTTTCGTCTGGGCCATCCTCGCGGGCTGAGCCCGCCGGACATGAACGTCGCGTCAACTTTTGCGCGGCGCGCGCAACAAAGTTTCAATTCCGTTGACGGGTGGGGGCCGCTCCGCCAATAAAAAAGCAGGAAGCCGCGGCTGAACCGCGGCCGAAGCGCATGCAGGGAGGAACACATGTCCGGGCTCATCGGCCTGACCCGTTGGATCGACCGGATGAACGAGACGATCGGCAGGGCGGTGTCCTGGCTGATCCTCGCGGCCACCGTCATCAGCGCCACCAATGCCGTTATCCGCAAGGTCTTCAGCACGTCCTCCAACGCCTGGCTGGAACTGCAATGGTATCTGTTCGGCGCGGCCTTCCTGCTGGCGGCGGCCTATACGCTCAAGCAGAACGAACATATCCGCATCGACATCGTGTACGGCCTGTTCCCGCGCCGGGTGCAGCACTGGATCGACCTCTTCGGCCATGTCTTTTTCCTGATGCCCTTCACGCTGCTGATGATCTGGTATTTCGTGCCCTATGTGCAGCGGTCGGTGCTGAGCGGCGAGGTGTCCACCAACTCCGGCGGGCTGGTGATCTGGCCGGCAAAGGCGCTGTTGCTGGCGGGGTTCACGCTGCTGGCGATCCAGGGCGTGGCGGAAATCATCAAGAAGATCGCCGTCATGCGCGGCCTCATGGAGGATCCGCATCCCTTCGTCTCTGCCCATGAGGCGGCGGAAATGGAAGGCAAGGCCCTGGCCGAAGAGGTGCGCAAATGATGGAATTCATTGCGGTGAACATGGCGCCGATCATGTTCGCCTCGCTGATCGTGTTTTTGCTGCTGGGATATCCGGTGGCCTTCGCGCTGGCGGCGAACGGGTTGTTCTTCTTCTTCATCGGGGTGGAACTGGCGCCGTTGTCGAACGGCACGATCACGCTCGACTGGCCGTTGCTGGGCACGATGCCCGACCGTTTCTGGGGGGTGCTGTCGAACGAGACATTGCTGGCCATTCCCTTCTTCACCTTCATGGGGATCGTGCTGGAACGATCCGGCATGGCAGAGGATCTGCTGGACACCATCGGGCAGTTGTTCGGCCCAGTCCGCGGCGGGCTGGCCTATGCGGTGGTCATCGTCGGCGCGCTGCTGGCGGCGACGACGGGGGTGGTGGCGGCCTCGGTGATCGCGATGGGGCTGATCTCGCTGCCGATCATGCTGCGCTACGGCTATGACCGGCGCGTCGCCTCGGGCGTCATCGCGGCTTCGGGGACGCTCGCGCAGATCATCCCGCCCTCGCTGGTGTTGATCGTGCTGGCCGACCAGCTGGGCCGGTCGGTGGGCGACATGTACAAGGGCGCGATGGTGCCGGGGCTGGTGCTGACGGCGCTTTACATGGGCTATGTCTTCGTCATCACCATGATCAAGCCCAAGGCGCTGCCCGCGCTGCCGGTCGAGGCGCGCACGCTCGGGTCCGGCATCACCTCGCTGCTGGTGGCGCTGCTGCTGTGCGCGGCGATCGCCTATGGCGCGCATGTGTGGCTGGCGCCGACGCAGGGGGCGAATGCCGACATCCTGGGCGCCACCGTGGGCGTGATCGTGATCTATATCCTGGCGTTGCTGGACAAGGGGTTGAAGATCAACCTGATGTCGCGGCTGGCGCAGCAGGTGATCATGGTGCTTATCCCGCCGCTGGCGCTGATCTTCCTGGTGCTGGGAACGATCTTCCTCGGCATCGCCACGCCGACCGAGGGTGGCGCGATGGGGGCGGTCGGTTCGCTTCTGCTGGCGGCGCTGAAGGGGCGGCTGAGCCTTGGTGTGATCACGCAGGCGCTGGCCTCGACCACGCGGCTGTCGGCCTTCGTGATGTTCATCCTGTTGGGCGCGCGGGTGTTCTCGCTGACCTTCTACGGCGTGAACGGGCATATCTGGGTGGAACATCTGCTGACCTCGCTGCCCGGCGGGCAGTTGGGCTTTCTCATCGTCGTGTCGGTGCTGGTGTTCCTGCTGGCCTTCTTCCTCGACTATTTCGAACTGGCCTTCATCATCGTTCCGCTGCTGGTGCCGCCCGCGCTGGCGATGGACATCGACCTGATCTGGTTCGGGGTGATCCTGGCGGTGAACATGCAGACCTCGTTCATGCACCCGCCCTTCGGCTTTGCGCTGTTCTTCCTGCGGTCCGTCGCGCCGCGGTCGTCCTATATCGACAAGGTGACGGGGCGGAAGATGGACGGCGTGACCACGGGGCAGATCTACTGGGGGGCGATCCCGTTCCTCTGCATCCAGCTGGTGATGATCGCGGTGGTGATCGCCTTCCCGCAGATGGTGATGCACTACAAGGGCCCGCAGGTGGACCCGAGCACGGTGACGATCACCCTGCCGCAGATGCCGGGCCTCGGCGGCGGCCTGGGGGCCCCGGGCGGGCTCGGCGCGCCGGGCGGGGGGCTGGGATCCCCCGGCGGTCTCGGGGCGCCGGGTGGCCTGGGGGCCCCGGGCGGGCTTGGCACGCCGGGCGGGCTTGCGCCGCCTGCGTCGAACTGAACGCCCCCGCAGGCGGGGAAACGGCGGCGCAGCGATGCGCCGCCGTTTTTCTTTGCGCCGTGCAGGGCCAATGAAAAAGGCCCCGGGTTTCCCCGGGGCCCTGCAAGGCCGGATGGCGCGGGGTCAGATCTTGCCCGCGTTCCGCTGCACCATCATGAAGGTGTCGTAGTTGTATTCGGCGATCTGCGCCCAGGTGTAGTTGTCGGCGCGGAAGTCCTTGATCGAATCCCAGATCTTCTTGAAGCCGGGGTTCGAGGCCTCCATCTCGGCATAGACCTCGTTCGAGGCGTCGAAGCAGGCCGACAGGATTTCGGGCGTGAAGGGCCGCAGTTGCGTGCCCTGCGTCACCAGCGACTTGATGGCGGTCGGGTTCTTGTAGTCGTACTTCTGCAACATGTCGGCATCCGCCGCCTGACAGGCCGTGCGCAGCAGCGACTGGTAATTCTTCGGCAGCCCCTCATAGGCGGCCTTGTTGAACATGAAGTGGACCGTCGGCCCGCCTTCCCACCAGCCGGGGTAATAATAGTAGGGCGCGACCTTGAAGAAGCCCAGTTTTTCGTCGTCATAGGGGCCGACCCATTCGGCGCCGTCGATCGTGCCCTTTTCCAGCGACGGATAGATGTCGCCGCCCGCGATCTGCTGCGGCACGACGCCAAGCCGTTCCAGCACCTTGCCGGCAAAGCCGCCGACCCGGAACTTGAGACCCTTGAGATCCTCGATCGTGTTGATTTCCTTGCGGAACCAGCCGCCCATCTGGACGCCGGTGTTGCCGCCGGGGAAACCGATGATGTTGTGCTGGCCGAGGAATTCGTTGAACAGGTCGATCCCGCCGCCGTGGTAGTGCCAGGCGTTCATCCCCCGCGCCGACAGCGAGAACGGCACGGCAGAACCGAGCGCCCAGGTCGGGTCCTTGCCCCAGTAGTAATAGCCCACCGTGTGGCAGGCCTCGACCGTGGCGGTGGTCACGGCATCGGCGGCCTGCAGGCCCGGCACCAGTTCGCCGGCCGAAAAGACCTGGATCTGGAAATTGCCGTCGGTCGCCTCGGACAGCATCTTGGACAGGGTTTCGGCGCCGCCATAGATCGTGTCGAGCGATTTGGGGAACGACGAGGTCAGGCGCCACGTCACCTTGGGCGACGATTGCGCAAGCGCCGGGGCGGCGAGTGCTGCGGCACCCGCGCCGCCGATGGCGGCCTTGGTCAGGAAAGAGCGGCGGTCCATGTATCCTCCCTAGTATCTTGTGATGCCCGCCGGTCGGCCTTTCCGGGCGATGCGACATGGCGGCGGAAGGTCAGCTTACACGGCGCGGGCAACCTGTCCAGCGGGTGCTGCGCAAGATTGTGTCGCCGGGCCGGATGACGCAACGGCAGGGATGCGCAAAAACAGACGCGCCCCCGAAGGGGCGCGCCGGCAGGATCGGGGATCCTGCGAAAGGGTTCAGGCGGCTTCGGCCTGAAGTTCGGCGGCGTGGCGGCGTTCGCTTTCCTCGCGCGACAGCGCGACAGAGGTGCGCACACCTTTGGCCACGAATTCCATCAGGCCCTTGACCACCCGTTCGTTCGGGTCGATCCCGGCGCAGGACAGCACTTCGCGCCCGTCGCGCGAGCGCGCCCACCGGGCGATCTGTTCCGGCCCGTTGCCATATTTCTTGTCATCCGCGATGGCATCGTCCAGCGCCGCAAGGACCACGGCGGCGAACAGCTTGCGCGCGCGCTGGCCCTGTTCATGATTGAAGGCGCTTCCATCCACGAAATCAGCCATTCCGTCGTCCTTTGTTCTTGCTCTTGCGTTTTCCGGCGTCCGCCGAATATGACCTTTTCCCGGCGATTCGGTATTTCTGTATCGGAATGTCAGGTATGCGTCCCGTGCATGGAACAAAATGCCCCGACCGTTACCGACACTGCATCTGGTCGGGATCCGGCCGGATTGCCACCAAGATATAGGGCGCCCTTGCAGGACTTCAACCGTTGGCGGGGGGATCGGCGCGCACCTGCGCATTCCCCGCCGTCAACGGCCCCCCGGCGCGGTCGAACCGCAGCCAGGCGATGGCACGGTCACCCGAACGGGTGAACAGCATCCCCGCCGGCCGGTCGCCCGCCAGGATCGGCGTGCCCGGCCCGGCGGGGCCGGTGACGGTGACGCCGGTCAGGCCCTTGCGCAGGTCGGTCTTGTGCTTCATCCGCGCCGTGACCTCCTGCCCGACGTAGCAGCCCTTGCGGAAATCGACGCCGTTCAGCCGCTCGAACCCGGCCTCAAGGATATAGGTGTCGTTCGGCACCAGCTCGACCCCCGTTTCGGGGATGCAATGGGCGACACGGATCGCGTCCCAGTCGATTTCGGGCGGCCCGCCCGGTTCGGCGCTGTACATCCGCCAGCCGAGCGCGGGATGCCGCGGGTCGGCCACCGCGCCGGGGGGCGCCGTGCCCAGGCCGCGCAGGACATGCAGGCCCGTGGGCGCGATCTGCACATCCGCCCGCAGCCGGTAGAGCGACAGGCGCTTGGCGGTTGCCTCCGCCAGCCCCTCGTGGATGTCCAGCAGCACGCCCTCGCCATCCGGCACCAGCAGGAAATCCGCCAGATACTTGCCCTGCGGCGTCAGCAGCGCGGCATAGACCGGCCCCTCGGCCAGCCTGCGCGCATCGTTGGTGATCAACCCCTGAAGGAAGCTTTCGCGGTCCTTGCCGGTGATGCGAAAGACCTTGCGGTCGGGGGCGGTTTCGCCGGTCATCCAAACCTCCGTGCCAGACGCCCGATATAGGCTGCGGGGCAGGGGGCGGCAACCGTCAGCAGCCGAGCCGCCTTTCCAGCGCCCGGATCTCGTCCACCTGCCGCTGCGCCTCGGGCGTCAGGCGGGGGTTGCTGGTAAAGCAGCCGCCGTTGCCGAAATAGTCGATCGCCCGGCGCGAGGTGAAACAATAGCCGAAGGATTTGAAGATCGCATTGCGCTCGACCCAGAGGTCCTGACAGGTCGGCAGGGCGCGCTGCGGCGCGGGGATGCGCAGGTCGGTCTGCGCGGCGGCAGGCAGGGCGAAGACGGCGAAAGCGGCAAGGATCGGCAGGCGCATGGCAGGCTCCATCGCTGATGCGCGAAGGATAGCGCCGCCCCGGGCAACCGGCCAGCCCTTTCCGGGCCCCCGTTTCTCAGGCGCCCTCGAACTGCAACCGGCACAGATCGGCATAAAGCCCCCCGCGCGCCAGCAGTTCGGCATGCGTGCCCGCATCCACCACCCGGCCCTGATCCATCACCACGATCCGGTCGGCGCCCTGCACGGTGGACAGCCGATGCGCGATCACCAGCGTGGTGCGCCCCGCCGCCAGCCGTTCCAGCGCCTCTGTCACCAGCGCCTCGGATGCGGCGTCGAGCGCGCTCGTCGCCTCGTCCATCAGCAGGACGGGGGCGTCGCGCAGCAGGGCGCGGGCGATGGCGATGCGCTGGCGCTGGCCGCCCGACAGCGCCGACCCGCGCGGCCCCGCCCGGGTATCGAGCCCCTGCGGCAGGCGGGCGACGAATTCGGCGGCATTCGCGGCCTCCAGCGCGGCCTGCAACCGGTCCTCGGGCACATCCGTCCGGCCCATCAGGATGTTGTCGCGCAGCGTTTCGTCGAACAGCCACGCATCCTGCGACACGACCGCGAACATCCCCCGCAGCGCCGCCAGATCCATCTGCGCGATGTCCTGCCCGCCAAGCGTGATGCGGCCCGCGGCCGGTTCCGCCAGCCGCGTCAGCAGGTGAAAGACGGTGGTCTTGCCCGCGCCCGAAGGCCCCACGATCGCCGTGCGCCGCCCGGCCTCTGCCCGCAGGTCGAGCCCGCGCAGCACCTGATGTTCGCCATACCACAGCGCGACATCGCGGAATTCGATCCCCGGCGCGCCCTCGGGCGGGGGCAGGGGGCGGGCGGGCACGGCGGGCACCGCGGGGCGTTCGTCGAACAATGCATAGAGCCGCTCGAGGCTCGCCGCCGCCACCTGCCACAGCCCCGCCAGCGCGCCGAGCCGGCGCAGCGGCTGAAACGCCAGCGCCATCGCGGTGAAGAACGACATGAACTCGCCCACCGTGCGCTCGCCCGCCAGAATCTCGCGCCCGCCGAGGACCAGCACGCCGAAGAACCCGATGCCCGTCACCAGGTCGATCAGCGCGGGCAGCACGGCGCGGCTGGTTTCCTTGCGCGTCTCGGCGCGGATGATGGCGCGGATCACCCGTTCGAACCGGCGGGCCTGGTAATCCTCCATCCGGTTGAGCTTGACGGTGGCGATGCCGTGGAACACCTCGTCCAGCCGCGTCGCGCGTTCGCCCGACTGGCTGCGGATCTGGCCGGTCTTGCGCCGGATATAGCGTTGCAGCAGCGCCGTCGGCGCGATCAGGATCGGCGCGCCGATCAGTGCGACCACCGTCCAGCGCACGTCGATCGACAGCGCCACCGCGAACAGCGTGACCAGCGCGATGATGTCGCGCCCCACACCCATGATGACCGCCTGCCACACGCCCTGCACGGCCAGCGTGTCGCCCTGCACCTTCTCGATCAGCGTGCCGGGGGAATTGGTCTGGTAGAAGCCCATGTCGAGCGTCAGCAGATGGCGCAGCAGATCCGCCTGCATCTTGCCCGAGGACCGCTGAGAGATCATCGTCAGCAGCGCCTTGTCGATCACCGACACCACCGCCCGGATCGCGAACAGCCCCAGGATCGCGCCGCCCACCCACCAGATCGCGCCCGCGTCCCCGCCCACGAACACGCGGTCGAACAGCGGTTCCAGCATCCAGCTGAGCGCGGCGAGGGTGGAGCCCTCGATCACCATGAACACGCCCGCCAGCGCCATCATCCAGCGGTGTTCGCGCAGATAGTCGCGCCAGAGCCGGGCGAAAAGCGCGGGGCGGGCGGGACGGTTCGGGGCGGAGGGCTTGCGCAAGGGGACAGGCTCACGAGGGGCGCCCCGGCGGGGCATCGCCCGCAGGTCTAGGGAAAACCGCCCGTTTCCGCAAGCTGCGCGGGGTTGGGGCCGCGCCCGGCGGCAGTGCGGATGGACAGGGCAGGGCCGGGGGCCAGCCCCCGCGCCGGCTGGTTCTCGAACCGGTGGCGCTACCCGCCAGCTCCCCCCGGGATATTTAGGGACAGAAAATGAAGAACGGCGGGTAATAGCCAGATCCTGTTCATTTTCTGTCCAATAAATATCCCCGCCGGAGGCCCCCGCCCTCTCCACCCGCACTACCGTCGGGCAGAGGCGCGGGTCAGGGACCGTTGGCCGCCAGCCAGTCCTGCATCCAGGCGATTTCCGCCTCCTGCGCGGCGATCACCGCCTCGGCCAGCTTGCGGACCTCGGGGTCCTTGCCGTGGTCCAGCACCACGCGGGCCATGTCGACCGCGCCCTGATGGTGGGGGATCATGCCGCGGATGAAATCGACATCGGCGTCGCCGGTCGGCGGAATGTCCATCCCCTGGTGCATGCGGGCGTTCGCCTCGGCGAAGGCGCGGGCGGCGGGGCTGTCGGCGGCAGCATGGCTGCCGTGGCCGGAATGATCCTGGGCGAGCGCGGGCGCGGCCAGCCCCGCGGCCAGGGTCAGTGCAAGCATCGGTCGCATCGGTACCTCATTCGCAGACGCGGTAATCGTGCAACCTTCCCCCCGCGGGAAGGCAAGTCACGCCCGTGTGAGGCGTCAGCCCCGCGCCGCCGCCATTGCGCCGGGCAATGCGGCCTCCAGCGCCGCCAGATCCTCGGGGCGGCCGGCGCTGATGCGGATGCAGCGGTCGTGCGGGGGGACGAAGGGCATGCGCACGAACACCCCCCGCGCCGCCAGCCCGTCGCGCACCGCCCGCGCGAAGGCGCCGTCGCCGCCGCAGTCGAGCGTGACGAAATTGGTGGCCGAGGGCAGCGCCGCCAGCCCCTGCGCCGCGCCGATGCGGGCGATTTCGGCCCGCGCCGCGGCCACCCGGTCGCGCACCTGCGCCAGATGGGGCTGATCGGCCAGCGCCGCCAGCGCCCCCGCCTGCGCGATGCGCCCGACGCCGAAATGGTTGCGCACCTTGTCGAAGGCCGCCACCAGCCCCGGCGCGGCCAGCGCATAGCCCACCCGCAGCCCGGCCATGCCGTAGCCCTTGGAAAAGGTCCGCATGCGGATCACCCGGGGGTCGTCGGGGTCCAGCCCCGGCGCGGTGCCGGGGGGCGCGAGGTCGACATAGGCCTCGTCCAGCACCAGCAGGCTGCCCTCGGGCACGGCCTCGACCATCCGCGCCACCGCGGCGCCGTCGTGCCAGCTGCCCATCGGGTTGTCGGGATTGGCGAAATAGATCAGCTTCGCGCCCACCTGCGCCGCGCGGGCGACCAGCGCCTCCGGGTCCTCGGCATCGCCGCGGTAGGGCACCCTGTGCAGCACCCCGCCATGGCCCGCGACATGGAAGTTGAAGGTCGGATAGGCGCCGTCCGACGTCACCACCGCATCGCCGGGCCCGACCAGCAGGCGGACGAGATAGCCGAGCAGCCCGTCGATCCCCTCGCCCACCGTCACATGCGCGGGGGTGGTGCCGTGATGGGCGGCCAGCGCCGCGCGCAGGTCGTGGACCTCGGGGTCGCCATACATCCAGACATCGCGCGCCGCCCGCGCCATCGCCTCCACCGCCAGGGGCGAGGGGCCGAACACGTTCTCGTTCGCGCCGAGCCGGGCGGCGAAGGGGCGGCCCATCGCGCGCTCCTGCGTCTCGGGCCCGACGAAGGGGACGGTGGCGGGCAGCGCGGCGGCGAGCGGGGTGTAGCGGGGGCCAGTCATGATGACGGCATCAGAGCCGGAAATGCCGCGCCCTGCAAGGCCGCTCAAGCCAGCGGGATCGCCCGGTAGCTGTCGGCCCAGGGCGCGATCCCTTCAAGCGTCCGGGCGATGCGCAGCACCAGCGCCTCGTGATCCCGCGCGCCGATGATCTGGAGCCCGACGGGCAGCCCGTCGACAAGGCCGCAAGGCACCGAGGCCGCCGGGCAGCCGACGAAATTGACCACCTTGGTAAAGGCCGTCAGCCCCGGATGGCTGGGTGCGGCCGAGGGCACATCCCCCACCGGCGGCGCGACCATCGCGGCGGTCGGGGTCAGGATCGCGTCGTAGCGTTCGAAATACTGCCGGAACGCCGCGATGAAGCGATAGCGCATCCGCAGCGCATGGGTGTATTCGCCCGCGGTGATCGTCATGGCATGTTTCAGCCGCTCGCGCACCGTGGGCGTCAGCAGGGCGCGCCGGGCGGGGTCGAGGTAATAGTCCTGCCCCACCGACGAGGCCCGGTCGCCGTTGGTGATCACCCAGAAGGCATCGGAAATGTCGTCGAGCCTGTCGCCCAGTTCCTCGACCACCGCGCCTTCCTGCGCCAGCGCCCGTGCGCGGGCGGCCACCGCCGCGATCACCGCGGGGTCGGGGCGGTCGCCTTCCTCGCGGCAAAGGTCGGGGCACCAGGCGAGGCGCAGCCCCTTCACCCCCGCGTCCAGCCCGGCCAGATAGTCGCCGGGCGGGGTGGCGGAGGACGCGCCGTCGCGCGGGTCCGCCCCGGCGATGACCTGCAACAGGGCGGCGGCGTCGCGCACATCGCGCGTCATCGGGCCGAGGCCGGTGGCGAACAGCGTTTCCCCGAAGGACCCGTGCCGCGGCACCCGCCCGGTGCCGGGCAGCAGCGTGAACACGCCGCACAGCGCCGCCGGGATGCGCAGCGACCCGCCGCCGTCGCTGCCGATCGCCAGCGGGCCCATGCCGGCCGCCAGCGCCGCCGCCGCCCCGCCGCTGGACCCGCCGGGCGAACGGCCGGGCGCCCAGGGGTTGCGGGTAGGCCCGGCGAGGCGGTTCGTCGTATGGGCGGACATGGCGAATTCGGGCAGGTTGGTCTTGCCGATGACGGCGCCCCCGGCGGCCTTGACCCGTTCGACGCAGGCCGCGTCCTCGGCCGGCACGTTGTCGCGCAGCAGCAGCGAGCCGCCGGTGGTGCGGATGCCCCGGGTGGAGATCTGGTCCTTCACCGACACCGGCAGGCCGTGCAGCGGGCCGAGCCTGTCGTCCCGCATCACTGCCCGTTCGGCCTCTGCCGCCTGCGCCAGATACTGGTCCCCGGCCAGGGTGATGAAGGCGTTTATCTGCGGGTCCAGCCGCGCGATCCGGTCGAGGAAATGCCGGGCCACCTCGACCGGCGAGATGTCCTTGCGCGCGATCCGGTCGGCGATCCGCCAGCCCGGTTCATAGCTCAGCCCGTCGTCCCCGGCCATGGTGCCCCCTCCCTGTCGTGCCCGGGTGTGAGGATCGGCCCCTACCGTCCCGCGATCAACGTTTATCTGCGCGGTTTGCCGATGGAAGCCATCGGTAACGCCGATGGCTCGCAGGGGTGCCCGTGTTCCCGCAAGCGCCGGAATCGGTAGGCGTCGGGGTGACGGCAACCGGCCCGGCAGCGGGGCCCGCCCGGACCGCAGGACATGCAGACCAACGACAAGGAGAGGATGAGATGAGAAAGGAACATGCCTGCCTGCTGGCGGCCTGCGCGGTGGTGTCGCTATGGGCCGCAGGCGCGGCCGGGCGATGATGGCCGGGCTGACGCGCGACGGGCGGCCGCTGTCGGTGCAGTTCGTCGGCCGGTATTTCGACGAACGGACCCTGTTCCGGGCCGCCTGCGCATGGGAACGCGCCAGCGGCGTGGCGGACCGCCATTCGCCGACCCAGGGGGCGGCCCTTCGGTCTGGCTGGCGAAGGCGCGTGCCTTCGCCAGCCAAATGGTGGGACTTCAGGTCCGCCCCGCCGCCCCTACCGATCCGGCGGCAGCAGGCCGAGCCCGCGCAGGTAGATGCCGATCCCGGCCTCCAGCAGGTCCTCGGGGCTGAAGGGGGCGTGGGCGCCCGGGGTGCCGCGGGCGAAAAGCTCCACCACCCCGTGGCTCATCGCCCAGACATGGGCCGAGAACATCGCCGCGGGCGGGCGGCGCCCGGGGGGCAACTGTTCGGACAGCCGCGCGGCGGCGCGTTCCATCATCGCCCGGCTGCGCTGTGCGGCCTGCGCCAGTTCCGGGTAGGCCCCCGGCGCGAGGCCGCTTTCGAACATTGCCATGTAATGCCCCGGAAAGCGGCGGGCGAAGGCCAGATAGGCGCGTCCCGTCGCCTCGAACGCCGCCAGCGCCGAGGGACGGCCGTCGTTGAAGGCATGTTCCATCAGGTCGGCGAAGATGGCGTAGCCCTGGCGCGCGACCTCTGCCAGCAGGTCCTCGCGCCCCTGGAAATGGCGGTAGACGGCGGCCGGGGTCACGCCCGCCTCTTTCGCGGCCTCGGACAGGGTGAAGCCCTGCGGCCCCTTTTCGGCGATCAGCGCCAGCGCCGCCTCGACCAGCGCCTGGCGCAGGTTGCCGTGGTGATAGCCCGCCTTAGCCATCTGCGCCGTCGGCCGCCCCCACGCCATCCGCCCCCACGCCATCCGCAACCTGGGCCAGATCGCGCCCGCCGCAGATCGCGGGGTCGATGGCGCCGATGGCCGCGGTGTCCTTGTGGGCATAGTCCATGGCCGACAGCACCGCCTGCACCGCCGCGATCCGCGCGCGCAGCTTGTCGTCCGACCGGATCACCGTCCAGGGCGCATAGGGCCGGTCGCTGCGGGTCAGCGTCTCGGTGATCGCGGCGGTGTATTCGTCCCATTTGCCGAGGCCCTCGATGTCGATGGGGCTCAGCTTCCACTGTTTCAGCAGGTCCTTTTCGCGCGCGAGGAACCGGCGCAGTTGTTCGGGGCGGCTCACGTCCAGCCAGATCTTCAGCAGGGTGATGCCTTCGTCCACCATCAGCCGCTCGAATTCCGGCAACTGGTAGAAGAACCGTTCGCGTTCGTCGGGGGTGCAGAAGCCCATGACATGTTCGACGATGCCGCGGTTGTACCAGCTGCGGTCGAAGATGGCGATTTCGCCCTGCGCGGGCAGCCAGTCGATATACCGCTGGAAATACCACTGCGCCGCCTCGCGGTCCGAGGGTTTGGGCAGCGCCACCACCGCGGCCACGCGGGGGTTGAGGTTTTCCGTCAGCCGCTTGATCGTGCCGCCCTTGCCGGATGCGTCGCGGCCCTCGAACACCACCACCAGCCGCTTGCCCGTCGCCTTCACATCGGACTGGAGCTTGGCCAGTTCGATCTGCAACGCGTCCATGTGGCGGCTGTAATCCTTCTTCTTCATCTCCTTGCGGTAGGGGAAGGCGGGGTCGGGCATGTCGCCGTCATCCGCCGCCGCGATGGCCTTGCGCAGGGCAGGGGGGGCGGTGTCGCGGTAATAGCGGCTGATGGCGCCGTCGAAGGGCAGGCTGGTCATCGGGGCTTCTCCTCGAACGGGCCAGTATCCGGGCCGGTATCCGGGCCAGTATCGCGCAACGGGCGGCGGGCGCAATCTGCCGCGCCCGCTGCCGCCCGCCCGCTCAGCCGCCGATTTCCGCCATGTCGTAGGGCGTGGTCTGGTAGATCTCGTTGATCCAGTTGCCGTAGAGCAGATGCGCATGGCTGCGCCAGCGGTTCATCGGCGGCTGCGCGGGGTCGTCGTCGGGGTAGTAGTTCTGCGGCACGTTGATCGGCGTGCCGTTGGCCACGTCGCGGTCGTATTCCTGTTTCAGCGTGTCGCTGTCGTATTCGAAATGGTTGAAGATATAGAGCGCGCGGTGGCAGGTGTCCTCGATCAGGCAGGGGCCGACCTCTTCGCTGCCCAGAAGCGTGGCCAGGCCCGGGCGCGCCGCGACCTCTGCCTCGCGGACCTCGGTCCAGCGGCTGACGGGGATCACGAAATCGTCCGAGAAGCCGCGCAGATAGGGCGAGGCGGGCGTCAGGTTCCGGTGGCGGAAACAGCCGAACGCCTTGTGGCCGAGGATATGCTTGGGCAGGCGGTGGAAATGCCAGGCCATCGCCATGCCGCCCCAGCAGACGCCGAAGGTGGAATGGACATGCGTCTGCGTCCAGGCGAAGACGCGGGTCAGTTCGTCCCAGTAGGTCACTTCCTCGAACGGCAGGTGCTCGATCGGGGCGCCGGTGATGATCAGCCCGTCGAGCCTTTCGCCGCTCGCCTCCACCTCTGCGAAGGGGCGGTAGAAGGCTTCCATATGTTCGGGCGCGGTGTGTTTCGACTGGTGTTCCGTCATGCGGATCAGTTGCAGGTCGATCTGCAACGGCGTCGCGCCGATCAGCCGGGCGAACTGCGTTTCCGTCTGGATCTTCTTCGGCATCAGGTTCAGCAGGCCGATGCGCAGGGGGCGGATGTCCTGGCGCGCCGCGCGGCCCTCGCCCATGACCATGACGCCCTCGCGGGTCAGGATGTCATAGGCGGGCAGGCTTTCGGGCAGTTTGATCGGCATGATGCGACTCCTTCCGCACCGGGTTTAGGCCGTTGCGGCGCGGCGGTCCAGCGCATGGGCGATCAGGTCGTCGAAGTCGTGTGCGTCGCGGATCGCGCCCACCTCTTCGGCGGTGACGGCGATGCCCCAGTTGCGCGCCATCGCCGCATAGCGCGGCTGGCGGTGGGCCAGCGCGCGGGCATAGGTCCAGCGCACGAAGGCGTCGGGGTCCACTGCGCCCTCGGCCAGCCCGGTTTCCGCCAGATAGGCGGCCCAGGCGGCGGTGAGGAATTCGGGCTGGTAATACATCGGCTTCGGCGCGCGGTCGAAGCGGCGGATCAGTTCGGCGGTATGCGCGTCCGATCCCGCGATCCAGACCATCAGCAGGCTGCCCGACAGCCCCGTCAGCACCGGATCGGCGGGGTCGTCCGGGTCCACCACCTCGCAGATGGAGCCGCCCGAATCGCAGATGAAATTGCCGTAGCCGTAAATGTCCTGCGCCCGGTCGATGAAGCGCGGCGTGTCGAGCAGGGCGGCGATTTCCGCCTCGCGGTGCTGGTCCTGGCGGCGGCGGTATTCGTCGAACGACAGCCCCCCCTTCGCCGGATCGCCGGGCTTGCCCAGATAGGTCGAAAGCGGCGCGAGGTTGTGGAAGGTGATGTTCGACGCGATATAGACCGAATCGGTCAGCAGCAGTTCGCGCAGGAATGGGTTCTTCATCGCCTCGCGCTTGAAGTTGTCGGCGATATGTTCGCCCATGTAGCGCGTGCCGATGCGGTAATCGACGGAATAGTGGAACCAGCCGCCCTCGGCGCGCAGAAGGCTGGCCACATGGGTCTTGCCCAGACCCGACATCCCGAACAGCAGCACCCGCCGCTTGCGCGCCGCCCGCCAGTCCTGCGCCGTCCGGTAGATCATCTGCCCGCCCCCTTGTTGCCGCGCCGCGTGCTAGCGCGTTGCGGGGCGGATTTCACGCAGAAACTTTTTCCCCCGCCGGCGCGCGCAGGTTGAGCCAGTTGCCGGCGACGATCAGCGCCGCCCCCGCCAGCAGCGCCAGCGTGATCGATTCGCCCCAGAACACCGCCCCCACCACCGCGATCAGCGGCAGCCGGCCGAAGTCGATGGGCATCACCAGCCCGGCAGGGGCCAGCGACAGCGCCGAGGTGACGCAGAAATGCCCAAAGAAGCCGACGGCCCCCAGTAACACCAGCCAGGGCACCGACTGCCAGGTGGGCAGCGTCATGTGCAGATCCGCCGCCGCGGCAGCCAGGCCGAGGGCGGCCTGCATCACCCCCAGCCAGAACAGGATCCCCAGCACCGTTTCGCCCCGCGTCAGCCGTTTCGTCAGGATGATCGTGGCGGCGAAGAACAGCGCCGATCCGGCGGCGGCCAGCACGCCGGGCTCGATATGGCGGAAATCGGGCTGCGCCACCACCAGCGTGCCGGCGAATCCCAGCACCGCCGCCATCAGCCGCCAGCGCGTCAGCGCCTCGCCCAGAAACACCGCCGACAGCAGGATGACCCAGATCGGCGCGGTGAATTCCAGTGCAAAGACCTGCGCCAGCGGGATCGCCGTCAGCGACCAGAACCACAGGTTCTGGCCCACGAAATGCATCGTGTTGCGTGTCAGATGGCCGGCCAGGTTGCGCGTGCGCAGATCGGAAAGCCGCCCCTTCCAGGCGGCGAAAGCCACCAGAATCGCGACCGTGACGATGGAGCGGTAGCCCAGAAGCTCGAACGTGTCATGGGTCGCGGCGACGATGCGCCCGGCTATGGCCATCAGCGAAAAGCTGACGATGGAGCCGAGCATCCACAATGCGGCGGCGACGGGGCGGTGGGGCTGGGTCACGGCGATCCTCGGGCAGGCCGGCAGACCTTGGCGCGGGCCGCGATGCTTGTCCAGACCCGGGCGGGTCAGGTGCCGGTGACGTTCAGTTCGCGCGCGATGCCCACGGTTTCGCGCGCCCATCGGCTGGCGGCGGCGCGGGTGCGATGCGCGTCATAGGCGGCGCGGTCGGTGAACACCTCGTCGAGTTCCCAGATCAGCGGGTTGTCGGTCTGACGGGCGACAAAGCGCAGGCAGCCGGGTTCGGCGCGGGTCAGCCGGATATGTTCCGGCAACTCGCGCGCCACGATCGCTGCCTGCGCGGCGTCGGCGCAGATCAGACGGCCTGTGACGGTGACGATGGACATGGGCTCCTCCTCGGGTGGCTGATGTCAGCCTGTCATCTCGCACGGGGCGGCGCTGCACCACCGGCAAGGGACGGCCCCGCACCGCCCCCTCCGGCGCAGTGCGGGGTCATTCCCACTCGATCGTGCCCGGCGGCTTCGAGGTGATGTCGTAGGTCACGCGGTTGATGCCCCGCACCTCGTTGATGATGCGCGTCGCGGTCTCGCCCAGAAAATCGTGGCTGAAGGGATAGTAGTCCGCCGTCATGCCGTCGACGCTGGTCACCGCGCGCAGCGCGCAGGCGTAATCGTAGGTCCGCCCGTCGCCCATCACCCCCACCGTGCGCACCGGCAGCAGCGCGACGAAGGCCTGCCAGATCTCGTCATAAAGCCCGTGCCGGCGGATCTGGTCGATGAACACCGCATCGGCCTGCCGCAGGATGTCGAGCTTGTCGCGCGTGATCGCGCCCGGGCAGCGGATGGCTAGGCCGGGGCCGGGGAAGGGATGGCGGCCGATGAAGGCCGGGGGCAGACCGAGTTCGCGCCCCAGGGCGCGCACCTCGTCCTTGAACAGCTCGCGCAGCGGTTCCACCAGCTTCATGCCCATCTTCTCGGGCAGGCCGCCGACATTGTGGTGGCTCTTGATCGTGACCGAAGGCCCGCCGCTGAACGACACCGATTCGATCACGTCGGGGTAGAGCGTGCCCTGCGCGAGGAACTGCGCCCCGCCGACCGATTTCGCGTGCTTCTCGAACACCTCGACGAAAAGCCGCCCGATGGTCTTGCGCTTGACCTCGGGGTCGCTGACGCCTTCCAGCGCGGTCAGGAACAGGTCGGATTCGTCGGCATGGATCAGCGGGATGTTGTAAGTGTCGCGGAACATGCCCACGACCTGTTCCGCCTCGCCCTGCCGCAGAAGGCCGTGGTCGACGAAGACGCAGGTCAGCTGGTCGCCGATCGCCTCGTGGATCAGCACCGCGGCCACCGAACTGTCGACCCCGCCCGACAGGCCGCAGATCACCTTGCCGCCGCCCACCTGTTCGCGGATCTTGCGGATCGCCTCTTCCCGGTAGGCGCCCATCGTCCAGTCGCCGGTGAAGCCCGCCAGCCGCACGAAATTCTCGTAAAGCTTCGCGCCCTTGGGGGTGTGGTGCACCTCGGGGTGGAACTGCACGGCATAGAAGTCGCGCGCGGTGTCGGCGGTGATGGCGAAGGGCGCGTTGGGCGAGGTGCCGTAGACCTGAAACCCCGGGGCGATGGCGCTGACGTGATCGCCGTGGCTCATCCATACCTGCTCGTTCCCGGCGGCGAACCAGCCGTCGAGGATCGGCAGCCGCGCCGCGGCGGGGGTGACGAAGGCGCGGCCGAATTCCGCGGTGCCATGCCCGCTTTCGACCCGCCCGCCCAGTTGCTGCATCATCACCTGCTGGCCATAGCAGATGCCGAGCACCGGCACCCCGAGCGTCCAGAGCGCGTCGGGCGCGCGCGGCGAGCCTTCGCGCGTCACGCTGTCGGGCCCGCCCGACAGGATCACCGCCCGGGGCGCGAAGTCCTTCAGGAAGGCGTCAGTGACCTTCTGGTAGGGATGGATTTCGCAATAGACGTTCAACTCGCGCAGGCGGCGCGCGATGAGCTGCGTCACCTGGGAACCGAAGTCGATGATGAGAAGACGGTCATGGGCTTGGGTCATGGATCGCGCATAGTCCTTGCCGGGCGCTTCCGCAAGGGCCGGCGCGGGCAGGGGGCATTCTGCCCCCTCTTGGCCTGCGGCCAATTCACCCCCTGAGGATATTTTCGGACAGAAAATGAAGAAGGGCGCGGCCTGCGCCACTTTCTGTCCTTAAATATCCCCGCCGGAGGCTCCTGGACTCTGCGCAGGCGATGCCGCCGGGCGTCACGCGGGGCGGGGCAGCAGCCGCGCCTCGGCCAGCAGCGCGATCAGCACCGCGACATGGCGGGTGACGCTGTAGGTGGCATCGCCCGCCTGCCGGATCGTTTCCAGCCGCGCCTCGGCGTCCAGCAGGGCGACGAAGGCGGTTTCCGGCGTGCGGGGCGCCGCGGGGCCGAGCGTGCGGGGCAGGTCGCGGTCGCGCCGGTAGTCGGCCAGGCCGCAGCGGGCGGCGCGGATCAGCAGGCGGGGGCGGCGCAGGTCGGCCAGCAGGCAGCGCAGGTCGGTGATGGCGGTCATCGCGGTCATGTCGGGCTCCTTCAGGACTGCCCTGAAATTGCCATAATTCAACCTCGCGTTGCGCATCCGCCCGTTCCGTCGCGCGCCGGCTTCAGCAATGTTTAGGTTTTCGAAACAATTATGGCAAAACCGGCGCGATTTAACCGTTGAGTAACCATTTCTACCAAAGGTTGAACGGCAAAAATCGGCGCGGGGAGCAGCACCCGGGTGGCCCTGGGGCCAGCGGGATCGGATGAAGATGGCAAACGTGACGGCGGAGTTCGCGATTCCGGGCTGGGTGCCCGCCGCGGTCAGGCTCTACCTGGGTCACACCAGTGGCGGGCAGTCGCTGCGGGCATTGGCCCGGCGCGAGGGGTGCCATCCTTCGACGGTCCTGCGCCAGGTGCGGCGATTCGAGACCCGGCGCGACGATCCCTTGGTGGACGAGGCGCTGGAACAGCTCGGCCGGGCGGGGCAGCCCGGGCCGGGCGCCGCTTGCCAGGAGGACACCGATCCGATGACCGCCCCCATCCGTTCCGCCGCCCTCGTCGCCGACGAAGCCGTGATCGCGCAGGAGGCGCGCCGCGTGCTGCGCCGTCTGTCCGAACCCGGCGCGATGATCGCCATCGCCCCCGACATGGAAAAGGCCGTGGTGCTGCGCGAATTTCCCGACGGGCGTTCCGCGCGCACCGCGGTGCTGGACCGCGGCGTGGCGCAGGCCTTTGCGATCAAGGACTGGATCGCCTGCCGCAAGCGCGGCCGCGTCGCCGCCTATGAAATCACCGCGGCGGGCCGCGCCGCCCTGCGCCGGCTGCTGGAGGAAGAGGCGCGCGGGCGGCCGGGGCTCGCCGATGCCGGGGCGGCCTTTGCCGGCCAGCACCGCGACTGGGACGAACGCGAGGTGGCCGAGGAAGGCGGCGCGCGCCGCATCCGCTACAACATCGCCGAAAGCCCGGTGGCGGTGCTGGGGCGGCGGCGCGACAAGGACGGCCAGCCCTTCCTGACCCCCGATCTGGTCGCCGCCGCCGAACGGCTGCGCGAGGATTTCGAACTGGCCCAGATGGGCCCCCGCGTGGCGCAGAACTGGGACCGTTTCCTGACCGGCGCCGACCGGGGCGGTTTCGGCGGCGCAGGCCCGGCCGAGGGGCCGCGCGCGGCGCGCGACCGGGTGGCGGCGGCGCTGCGCGACCTCGGCCCGGGCCTTGGCGACATGGTGCTGCGCTGCTGCTGTTTTCTGGAAGGGCTGGAGACGGCGGAACGCCGCATGGGCTGGTCGGCGCGGTCGGGCAAGATCGTGCTGCGCATCGCGCTGATGCGGCTCAAGCGGCATTACGAGGAAACCGGCGCGGGGTCGGGCCCGCTGATCGGCTGAGGCGCGAAACCCTGCGCGATGCGCTTGACGCGCCCGCGGGTGTCGCGTAAGAGCAGCCCACGCCCGGGCAACCGGGGATGAGATGCGCGGTTGTAGCTCAGTCGGTTAGAGTACCGGCCTGTCACGCCGGGGGTCGCGGGTTCGAGCCCCGTCAACCGCGCCATCATCCTCTCCGTCCGGTCTGACCAGCGCGGTTGTAGCTCAGTCGGTTAGAGTACCGGCCTGTCACGCCGGGGGTCGCGGGTTCGAGCCCCGTCAACCGCGCCATCATCCTCTCCGTCCGGTCTGACCAGCGCGGTTGTAGCTCAGTCGGTTAGAGTACCGGCCTGTCACGCCGGGGGTCGCGGGTTCGAGCCCCGTCAACCGCGCCATTTTTCTCTTTGACTGGATATGCGGCAGGGGCCCTTGCGGGGCGTTGCCTGATTCTGGCTGTCGGTACTGCGGCGGAGACTTGAGTCCAAAGCCGCCTTCGCGAAAGACATTCAGGCTGCAGCATGACACGTTGAGAGGTGGCAGGCGGTGCCTGATGCAGGGTCAGCATTGCAGCGGGAAAAGGCAACAGAGAATGGCAAACAAACATGATCTAGGTCATGTTGACAAATGGCGGAGCCAGAGGCGGATCGACGTGATGTCGATGAAGCCCAGGAAGCTTTCGGCGG
>NZ_JAVKPH010000110.1:0-1355 GCF_031432425.1 Ruixingdingia sedimenti
GCTTGCCAGTCGGCGCGGCCTTCCACGTCATGGCGGGGTCGAACCAGATCGTCAGAGAGCCGCGGCGCTTGAGCGCTTGGTTATAGGCGGGCCAGTTCCTGGTCTTGTAGATCGGGGGTGTCGGTCTGCTCATGCAGTCAAGCTACCACGCTGGATTCACGAGATGAATCCCTCACGCGATTTGTGCAACAGAGCCACACTGCGCGCCAACTGCACTCAACACGATGGCAGGACCTTCATAATCGAAATATGGCAACCAAACGTCCTGCCCTGAAGCGCTATAACCGGGGAACAATCCGTCTGCCTGCTCCAGTTCAACCGTATTCTTGATCGTCGAACTCGTTGCGAGAGGACGCATGAGGTAACCGACTTTCGGAAACGTCACTCGACTACCTCCTGCAGCAGACCCGCGATCTCTGCTTCGAGGGTTTTCAACTCGGCGTCGATCTCTTCGAGCGGTCTCGGCGGCACGTATTTGTAGAAGTAGCGATTGAAGTTGATCTCATACCCGACACGCCCGACGCCGCCATCCTGCGCATCGGTGTATGTCTCATCCACCCAGGCATCGGGGACGAAGGGTAGAACCTCGCGCTGGACATAGGCGCGCCAGTCCTGATCCAGCGGCACCAGTTCGTGATCGCGCAGATCGGTGTCGGGTTCGGGGTTGCCGTCCTTGTCGGTGCAAACCTCGGCATCTTCGTCGCGTTCGGACAGCGCGGACAGGATCGCCTTTCTGACCGGCCCACCGACCTTGACACCTGCACGACGGAGAGCGGCGGAGAGCGCCTTGTCGAAGGCGTCGCGGTTCATCCATCGCTGACCGGCGGGCAGATGCACAAGCAGAGCCTCCATGACATCGCGTCGCTCGCCCTCGTCAAGTCGTTCAAACGGCTTCGCCTCGCGCAGCGCCTCCAACCCGTGCTTCGTCACGGCGAAGGCAAGTTTCAGTGGGCGTTCGACGCGGATCTCGCGATATCCGAAGTCGGTCGTGGCGAAGATTTTCGACACGTCCTCCCACCCTTCGTTACCGTTCAGCATGTCATGGTAGATGCGGGCGATCTGGTCGCACGCCTCGGGCGGGATTTCGCGGCGCTTGGACCCGAGCGACTTGCGCATCGATTTCCAGAATCTTTCACCGCTGGCGTCGATCAACTGCACCTTGCCACGCCGCGCCGTGTCCTTGCGGTTGGTCAGCAACCAGACATAGGTCTGAATGCCGGTGTTGTAGAAAATGTCAGTCGGCAGTGCGATGATCGCCTCGACCCAGTCGTTTTCCAGGGCTCTGTTGCACAAATCGGCTGAGGGCCGGAGTTCCCCTTTCCCCGGACAGACTTATCCTGTGACTTCCGTGATGG
>NZ_JAVKPH010000111.1:0-1322 GCF_031432425.1 Ruixingdingia sedimenti
TGAACCGCGCCGGGTTTGCCGGAGGCTGATTTGGTTTAGTTACGCGGCCATGGCTTCAGTTTCCAGAGCCGCGTAGAAGTTTGCCTCGGCTTCGGCGGGCGGGATGTTCCCGATCGGCTCGAGCAGGCGGCGGTTGTTGAACCAGTCCACCCATTCGAGGGTTGCGTATTCCACGGCCTCGAAGCTGCGCCAGGGCCCCCGACGGTGGATGACCTCGGCCTTGAAGAGCCCGTTGATCGTCTCGGCCAGCGCGTTGTCGTAGCTGTCACCGACGCTGCCAACCGAAGGCTCGATGCCCGCCTCGGCCAGCCGTTCAGTGTATTTGATCGACAGATACTGGCTGCCGCGGTCGCTGTGGTGAACCAGCCCCATGCCCTTGACCGGGCGGCGGTCATGGACCGCCTGTTCGAGGGCATCAAGGACGAACCCGGCATACGCCGAGGTGCTGACCCGCCAGCCGACAATCTTGCGGGCATAAGCGTCGATGACGAAAGCGACATAAACAAACCCCTTCCAGGTGGCAACATAGGTGAAATCGCTGACCCACAGCATGTTCGGCGCAGGCACGCGGAACTGGCGGTTCACCTTGTCCAGCGGGCATGGCTGCTTCTTGTCAGGGATCGTCGTCTTGTGCGGCTTGCCCCGGATAATGCCTTGAATGCCCATGTCCTTCATCAGCCGTGCCACCGTGCAGCGAGCGATATCGAAGCCCTCGCGGCGCAGCTGGTGCCAGACCTTGCGCAGGCCGTAGACGCTCCAGTTGTCCTCGAAAACACGCCGTATCTCGGGGCGCAGCGCCTCGTCCCGTTTGGCACGATCCGACAACCGCGCCGGGTCGGCACGTTTGGCCAGATGGTCATAATAGGTGGCAGGGGCGATCGGCAGAACGTCGCAGATCGGCTCGACCCCGTGCGCATCCCGATGCGCGTCGATGAAACCCACCATCACTTCGGTCGGCGGTCGAGCTCCGCCATCGCAAAATACGCCGACGCCTTGCGGAGAATCTCGTTCGCCTGGCGCAGTTCGCGATTCTCCCGTTCAAGGGCCTTCATCTTCTCGGCCATCTCGGTCGGGATGCCGGCGCGCTTGCCGCTGTCGACTTCGGCCTTCTTGACCCAGTCGTTCAGCGTCTGCGGGGTGCAGCCGATCTTCGCCGCAATCGACATGACCGCCTGCCAGCGCGACGCGTGTTGACCCTCGTTGTCGAGAACCAGCCGCACCGCGCGCTCGCGCACTTCAGGGGAAAACTTGTTCGTCGTCTTGCTCATGATGCTCCATCCTACTCAGGAGTTGGAGCCTCCGGCAAACCCGGCGCGGTTCAT
>NZ_JAVKPH010000112.1:0-1317 GCF_031432425.1 Ruixingdingia sedimenti
GGGACTATCCTAAATTTTGTGCGCTGACGTGGTAACTGCTCTCAGAGGAGACCCACGTATGAGCATCGACAAAGACCTGCTGGACCGGCTGATGGAAGGCCGCTCGCCTGGCGATCTGTTTGGCAAGACCGGCATCCTGGCGGAACTGACCAAGGCACTGGCGGAACGTGCGCTGAGCACGGAGATGGACGTCCATCTCGATGAAGAGCGGGCCGGTAATGCCCCTGAGGGGGGGAACCAGCCGGCCAACCGGCGCAATGGCAGCAGCCAGAAGACCGTGACCACGGACAGCGGCAAGGTGGTTTTGGACATTCCCCGTGATCGGAATGGCACCTTCGATCCGATGCTGATCGCCAAGTATCAGCGCCGCTTCCCCGAATTCGACCGCAAGATCGTCAGCATGTATGCCCGTGGCATGACCACCCGCGAGATCCAGGGTCATATCGAGGAAATCTACGGCGTCGAAGCCTCGCCCAGCCTGATTTCCGCGATCACCGACGCGGTGATGGAGGAGGTCACTGCCTGGCAGAACCGCCCTCTGGAGCCCTGCTATCCGATCGTCTTCATGGACGCGATCCGGGTCAATATCCGCAGCGACGGGGCGGTCTCGAACAAGGCGGTCTTCGTGGCCCTGGCGGTTTTGCCGGATGGCACGCGGGACGTTCTCGGCCTGTGGTTCCAGGCCAATGAGGGCGCGAAATTCTGGGCCAAGGTTCTCAGCGACCTGCGCAACCGGGGCGTCCAGGACATCCTCATCGCCGTCGTCGACGGGCTGAAGGGCTTCCCGCAGGCCATCGAGGCGGCCTTTCCCCAGACGCGGATTCAGACCTGTATCGTTCACCTCCTGCGCCATTCCATGAACTTCGCCAGTTACAAGGACCGCAAGGCCGTCGCCGCCGCCCTCAAGGCGATCTACACGGCGGTGGATGCCAACGCAGCCGAACAGGCCCTGGCAGAGTTCGAGGATAGCGATCTGGCCAAGCGGTATCCGGCGATCGCGCCGAGCTGGCGCCGGGCCTGGAACGAGGTCATCCCGTTCCTAGACTACCCACCCGAGGTCCGAAGGTTGATCTACACCACGAATTCCATTGAGGCCTTGAACTCGAAGATCCGGCGCGCCGTCCGCACCCGGGGCCACTTCCCCAGCGACGATGCGGCTGCGAAATTGATCTATCTGGCGCTCAATGCTACATCCAACGAGTGGAAGCGCTCCGTCCGCGAATGGCACGCTGTAAGATCGCAGCTCGCCATCATGTTCGAAGACCGCTTCCCAATGGCCTAACACAACGCGTCAGGCACAAAATTCGGCACAGTCTC
>NZ_JAVKPH010000113.1:0-1281 GCF_031432425.1 Ruixingdingia sedimenti
GTATCCTTCCGACCGAGCCGCTATGACGGCGGCGGCATGCGCTACCTGCGGTTCCGGGGCTGGCTCGAGCAGCTGGCCCAAGACGCGGGTCCCATCACCGCCATCCACTTCGAGGAAGTGCGCAGGCACGTCGGCACCGACGCGGCGCATGTCTATGGCGGGCTGCTGGCCACGCTGACGTCATGGGCGGAGACCGCGGGCGTCGCCTATCAGGGCGTACCGGTCGGCACCATCAAACGCCACGCCACCGGCAAGGGCAACGCGAACAAGGACGCCATGATGGCCGCCGCCCGGGCGCGCGGCTTCTCGCCCGCCGACGACAACGAGGCCGACGCCATCGCGATCCTGCTCTGGGCGCTGGAGACCCGGGGAGGTGTGCAATGAGCGGCATGCGGTTCACGCCCAAGGGCTACGGCGGTCACCGCCGCAATCCCGACGAGGTCAAGCGCGACGGCTGGAAGGAACAGGGCCTGCTGGCCGTCGCCATCGACGACGACCGCCTGACCTGGCCCGAACGAGAGCTGGTACGCCAGCTCGGCGAGCGGCTCTACGGCAAGCGGGAACGGGAGGCGCGCCATGGGTGAGTGGACCACAGCACAGGTGCAGGACCGGCTGGAGCTCGCGGCGGGCGTCATGCGCCAGATGCCGGGCGTGATGCCGCAGGGCTTCTTCAACGCGTGGCCCGAGTACTTCCACAGCTTCGCCGACAAGGTCGGTCAGGAGCCGCAGATGCGTCGCCCGAGACCCAGCCCGCGTCAGATCACGCAGGCCGAGGAAGCGATGCTCTGGCTGCGCTGGCTGGAGCCCGAGGATGGGCGCCTGGTCTGGGCCCGCGCCGACGGCATGGCGTGGAAGCCGATCTGCTGGCAGTTCGGTCTGTCGCGCACGGCCGCGACCAAGCGCTGGCAGTACGGCCTTGCCGTGATCACCTGGCGGCTGAACGGTCGCGTGCCGTCGCCCCGTCGGTCGCAGCAGTTCGTCATCGAAAACGCCAATCGGCTGTCAAGAAAAATCGTCCTCTGAGGAAATTTTCGGGTGTACATCGCGGGGCCTTACACATTTCGACGAGGCCGTTAGAAAACCAATATGCTCGGGAGAGGAGCGCGCAGGCAAAGGCCGCGCCGCTGGCTTCCGGGGTCCAGCGAAGGGTCCAGCCGGGGTCCAATGGGCTAACCCATTGAGGTCGCGGTTCCTTCCTGGCGATATTCGTATGCTGGCGGGCGAAGCGCGGGACATCGCCAGCGACAGGGCCGATTTTTTGCGAAGCCACCTGGAGTCCAG
>NZ_JAVKPH010000114.1:0-1173 GCF_031432425.1 Ruixingdingia sedimenti
CATGGCAAAGGCAAAGTTTGAACGTACGAAACCGCACGTGAACATTGGTACGATTGGTCACGTTGACCACGGGAAGACGACGCTGACGGCGGCGATCACGAAGTATTTCGGTGAATTCAAGGCCTATGATCAGATCGACGGGGCGCCGGAGGAACGTGCGCGGGGGATCACGATCTCGACGGCGCATGTGGAATACGAGTCGGAGAACCGGCATTACGCGCATGTCGACTGCCCCGGCCACGCGGACTATGTGAAGAACATGATCACGGGTGCTGCGCAGATGGACGGCGCGATCCTGGTGGTGAACGCGGCCGACGGCCCGATGCCGCAGACGCGCGAGCATATCCTTCTGGGCCGTCAGGTGGGCATCCCCTACATGGTCGTGTACCTGAACAAGGTCGACCAGGTGGATGACGCCGAACTGCTGGAACTGGTCGAGATGGAAGTGCGGGAACTGCTGTCGTCCTACGACTACCCGGGCGACGACATCCCGATCATCAAGGGTTCGGCGCTGGCGGCGCTGGAAGGCCGCGACAAGGAGATCGGCGAGGATTCGATCCGCGCGCTGATCGCGGCGGTGGACGAATACATCCCGACGCCGGCGCGCGCCGTGGACCAGCCGTTCCTGATGCCGATCGAGGACGTGTTCTCGATTTCCGGCCGCGGCACGGTGGTGACGGGGCGTGTGGAGCGCGGCGTGATCAACGTCGGCGACGAGGTGGAGATCGTGGGGATCCGCCCGACGAAGAAGTCGGTCTGCACCGGGGTCGAGATGTTCCGCAAGCTGCTGGACCGTGGGGAAGCGGGCGACAACATCGGCGCGCTCTTGCGCGGCGTGGACCGCGACGGGGTGGAGCGCGGGCAGGTGCTGTGCAAGCCCGGCTCGGTGAAGCCGCACACGAAGTTCGAGGCCGAGGCCTATATCCTGACGAAGGAAGAAGGCGGGCGGCACACGCCGTTCTTCGCGAACTACCGTCCGCAGTTCTACTTCCGCACGACGGACGTGACGGGGACGGTGCAGCTTCCGGAAGGGACCGAGATGGTGATGCCGGGCGACAACCTGAAGTTCGAGGTGGAACTGATCGCCCCGATCGCGATGGAAGAAAAGCTCCGCTTCGCCATCCGCGAAGGCGGCCGCACCGTCGGCGCAGGCGTCGTCTCCAAAATCATCGC
>NZ_JAVKPH010000115.1:0-1173 GCF_031432425.1 Ruixingdingia sedimenti
GGAACGTCTGATCAACGGCTTCGGCTGCGCCAAGATGGCCGCGTGACTCGTTGTCCCACCCGAAGACCTGCGTCCGTAGACTGTTTTCGTGCATTGCGAGCCGCCTGAGCGGCCCTTTCGTGGGTTTCAGGCAGACTCGTCCTCATACCATCAGCCTCCGTCGCACCAGAAACAGGTTGCCGAGGGCGAAGAGTGTGAACAGCTGGGCGCGGTTCTTGGCGAGGCCGCGATAGCGGGTCTTCACGTGGCCGAACTGCCGCTTGATGATGCGGAAAGGATGCTCGACCTTCGCGCGCACCATGGCGATGATCCGGTTGATCCGTTCGTCGACCGGGTGCAGCGAGCCACCCTTCGGGGCCTTGCGCATGACGCCCCAGACCTTGCCCGGCCCCGCGAATGCGGCCTCCCGGTCGGCGCTGACATAGCCCTTGTCGGCCCAGACCGAGGTTTCTTCGCCGTGCAGCAGTTCGTCCCAGACCTGGCTGTCGTGCACCTTGGCGGTCGAGGTTTCCAGACTGTGGGTCACGCCGCTGTCCGCATCCACGCCGACATGTGCTTTCATGCCGAAATACCAGTCGTTGCCCTTCTTTGTGGACGACATCTCGGGGTCGCGGGCCTTGGCCTTGTTCTTGGTCGATGAAGGCGCGTCGATGATGGTCGCGTCCACCAGCGTGCCCAAGCGCAGCGTGATACCCTTGTCGGCCAGATGTGCGTTCACGTCCGCGAAGATCGCCTCGGTCAGCCCGTGCCGCTCCAGCAGGTGGCGGAAGTTCAGGACCGTGGTCTCGTCGGGGATGCGATCATCACCCAGTTCGATCCCGGCGAACCGACGCATCGCCTCACTGTCGTATAGGGTTTCCTCGGCCATCGGGTCGCTCAGCGCATACCAGTTCTGGAGAAAGTAGACCCGCAGCATCGTTTCCAACGGCATCGGAGGACGCCCGCCCTTCGGTCCGACCTTGGGGTAATGCGGCGCGATGAGTGCAAGCAGCCGCCCCCATGGAACCGCCGCCTCCATCTCCATCAGGAACTGCTCGCGCCGTGTCACCTTCTTCTTCATCGCATCGCGCAGGCCGGGAATGGCGGGCTGTTTCGGCATCGGCGGGGCTCCTCGTCGCATCCCGCAAAATCCTATCAGATCGCGCCGAAACGCACAGGTTTTTCAGACTTTCC
>NZ_JAVKPH010000116.1:0-1162 GCF_031432425.1 Ruixingdingia sedimenti
CCGTAGTATCCGTGTCGATCAAGTGGCATTTGGGCTCCATTTTCGATTGTCGCGGATGAGCGCGTTGGCCAGCACGATGAGCTTGCGCATGATGGCCGCGATTGCGACCTTCGATGGTTTTCCGGCCTCCTTGAGGGCCTGGTACTTGCGCCGCAGGTCCGGGTTGATGCGCAGGGCGACGAGCGCCGGCATGTAGAGACCGCATCGCAGCGACGCACGACCGCCCTGTATACGCGAGCGCCCCTTCCACCCGCCGGACTCGCGCGTGATGGGCGCCAGACCCGCCAGGCTCGCCGCCTGTTTGCCGTCCATCTCGCCGAGTTCCGGCATCTCGACGATGATCGCCATTGCCGTGATCGGGCCGATGCCGGGAATGCTGGCGAGGATTTCGCGCCTGCGCTGGAGCGTCTCGTCTGCGCCGACGATGGCGGCCATCGCCTGCTCGATCTCGCCGATCTGTTTTTCGATCTGAACGAGGCGGGCCTTGATCTGGCGGCGGACGAGGGCGTTCTGCGCCACCTGCTCGCGATTGCGCGCCGCGATCCGATCCTTGATCAGCGCTTGGCGCGCCACGCTCAACTCTCTGAGATCGTGATGGATTTCTGAGCGCGCAGGACGTGCCTCCAGATCCAGAACGACCGCCATCCGCGCCAAGAGCGCCGCATCGATCCGGTCGGTCTTGGCCAGCTCGCCGGTCGCCTCGGCGAAGCGGCGGGCGTAACGCGGGTTCACCTTGACGATGGCGATCCCGGCCCTGGTCAGAGATTGCTCGAGAATCCGGTGATAGGGGCCGGTGGGTTCGAACACGACCCGCACGGGCTCCTGGCCGATCCAGCGCATCAGGGCCTTGCAGCCGGGCTTGTCGTTCGGGAACTGCCGGTGTTCGCCGGTCGCCAGCCGGAAGGCGTCGAGAACGGGTTTCGAGATATCGATGCCGATGGTATCCTTCATTGTCTTTATCCACTTCCTCGTCTTGTCATCCGGGCCGCGAACCCGGGTATCCGTTCAGGACAGAAGATGAAGACGGGGGCGATCCCACTACGGCACGGCGCCGGAGACGGCCCAGCTTCTCTCGATCCGACCCCCGCCATTGCCCGCCATAAATGGCGTGGCGGGCAGTGGCTCCCTTTTGCCTCAGGAGCCGGGGGAAGTCATAAGACAA
>NZ_JAVKPH010000117.1:0-1119 GCF_031432425.1 Ruixingdingia sedimenti
TCTACGCCGCTCTGGAAACTGACGCCATGGCCGCGTAACTAACCGAAATCAGCCTCCGGCAAACCCGGCGCGGTTCACGTTGATGATCGGCGGGTGCTGAGCGGGATAATCTTTATCAATCGCAATGGTTTGCGTTGGCGTGATGCACCCAGGGAATATGGCCCGCCGAAGACCCTCTACAACCGCTGGAAACGGTGGAGCGACAAGGGCATCTTTGCGCGGATGATGGATGGACTGGCCTCCGAGGCCACCGCTCCGAAGACGGTGATGATCGACGCGACCTACCTGAAGGCGCACCGCACGGCGACAAGCCTGCGGTCGAAAAAGGGGGACCCGGCGACCAAAGGGGCCGTCTGATCGGCCGAACCAAGGGCGGCATGAACACCAAGCTGCACGCCGTCGCCGATGCCGATGGTCGCCCGATCCGCTTCTTTATGACCGCAGGTCAGGTCAGCGATTATACTGGAGCGGCCGCGCTTCTGAGCAGCCTACCTTCGGCCGATTGGCTCCTGGCCGACCGGGGCTATGATGCCGACTGGTTCAGAGAAGCGTTGAAAGACAAAGGGATAAAGCCCTGCATCCCGGGCCGGAAGTCTCGCGGCAAGCCCATCAAGCACGACAAGCGCCGATACAAACGCCGTAACAGGATCGAGATCATGTTCGGGCGGTTGAAAGACTGGCGCAGGGTCGCCACCCGATACGACAGGTCCCCGAAGGTCTTCCTCTCCGTCGTCGCCCTCGCCGCAACCGTCATCTTCTGGCTATGACACAAGAACGAGTCCTGACCCTAGTGCCGAGTTTCCTGCGGCTTTGTTCTGGCGGCTGGCCGTGCAGAAATGCTATTCAACTTAAGAGGCTGGTAGTTGATCGCCTTCAGGTCAACTTCTAGCTCTGACGTGAATGGCCTCTTGTAGGTCTCGGCGTCGAAGCCTCTGAAGTTGGCGCCGGCCTTGTCTAAAGCTTTGAAGACCCGCACAACTGCCGAGACGAACACCGGCATCATGTCGACATACACTTGATTGTCAGGATATCGCTCTGCTTCGGCTCTGTTGCACAAATCGGCTGAGGGCCGGAGTTCCCCTTTCCCCGGACAGACTTATCCTGTGACTTCCGTGATGG
>NZ_JAVKPH010000118.1:0-1002 GCF_031432425.1 Ruixingdingia sedimenti
CGAATACCGCCATCTCTGATGCCGGGGGAGGATCGCCTCGGGCTGGGGACGTGGTAACGCTCTACAACAACGCCGCAAACTGGTCGCAGACCCGGGTGCGCACCACCGGAGGTTCATGGGCCCTACTGGCTGCCTTCTTCGGTGGTGATGTCCTCGTCGACGGTACCGTCGTTGCGGACAAACTGGCTGCGGATAGCGTGATCGCGAACAAGATCGCGGCCGGGGCCATCGGCGCCATCCACCTGCAGGCCGGCTCCATCCTCGCCTCGAAGCTGACGATCGCGGATTTTACCAACCTCATCCCTGGTTCAGAGATGACGGAGGCAGCAGCCTGGACGATCCCGACCAACTTTACACTTAATGCCAATGCCGCCGGCAGCCCCTTCAACAGCCCGGGCCGGATCCAGTGGACCTATACATCGGGAGCGGGTTGGATCGGGGCGGTCATTTCGCAGCGGTTTCCGGTTGAGGCAGGCGCATCCTATTTGTTTCACGTCCAGACCTTTGCCGAAGCCGGCATCACCTATCAACTGCCGGTGCGGATCTATTGGTATAACGCCGCCGGAGAGGCACTAACCACCCCGAATAACTACACCAGCGTCTCCATGGGGATCGGCACTGGCTTTGCAACCAAGCAGCAGGTGATTGTGCCCCCCACGGACGCGAAGTTTGGTGAGGTCCGGGTTTGGGGGTCGCGGGATAACTCCAATGGCAACGCCTCCTTTGGAGGTTTGTATCTTCGTCGGATGGCCTCGGGAGAACTGATCGTCGATGGCGCGGTCGTGGCCTCCAAGATCGCCGCCGGTGCCGTCTCGGCCGACAAGATCCAAGCTGGTTCGATCCTCGCCTCGAAGCTCGCCATCAGCGACTTCAGCAATATCGTCCCCGACGGTGAGATGGCCGACCCCGCCGCCTGGACGCTTCCGACAGGCTGGAGCCGCAACCCCGGCGCGACCTCCTTCGGCTTCGAGAGTCCGAACTCGCTCATGTTCACTGATGATG
>NZ_JAVKPH010000119.1:0-977 GCF_031432425.1 Ruixingdingia sedimenti
GGGAGTGTCTGAAACTCTGTGTATCTGAGCCGACCCATGCGGTTTTCAGATACAGTCAGGCGTCGAAGCGCCCTGCGAACATTATGGCCAGCTGATTGCGGGCGGCAACCCATTCCCGGACAGCGCGGCCACCCTTCTCGAAGTTGCGTATGGCCAGGAAGATCAGCTTGGTTGCTGCCTCCTCGGTGGGGAATGAGCCCTTGGTCTTCAGCGTTTTCCGCAGCACCCGGTTCAGCGATTCCACGGCGTTGGTGGTGTAGATGATCTTCCGGATCGCCGCGCTGAAGGCGAAGAACGGGATCACCTCGGCCCACGCCCGCCGCCAGGCCGGGGCGATGGACGGGTATTTCCCGGCCCATCTTTCCTCGAAATCATCGAGTCGGCGGGCAGCCTCCTCGGCGGTCGGGGCCTCGTAGATCGGGCGCAGGTCGGCGGCCACCGCCTTGCGGTCCTTCCAGCTGCAGAAGTTCATGGAATGGCGGATCAGGTGAACGATGCAGGTCTGAACCGTGGTTTCGGGGAAGGCGGCGGTAATGGCCTCCGGGAAGCCCTTCAACCCGTCCACGACGGCGATCAGGATGTCCTGGACGCCCCGATTGCGAAGCTCGTTCATGACCGAGAGCCAGAACTTGGCGCCTTCGTTGTCGGCGATCCAGAGCCCGAGGACCTCGCGCTCGCCCTCCCGGGTGACGCCCAGAGCGATGTAGACCGCCTTGTTCCGGACCATCCGGCTGTCGGCGTCACGGATCTTCACGCGCAGGGCGTCGAAAATGACGATCGGATACATTCGGTCCAGCGCCCGGTGCTGCCAGTCCCGGACCTCTTCCAGCACCGCATCGGTGACGCGGCTGATCAGGTCGGGCGACACCCGAAGCCCGTAGATCTCCTCGAGATGGGCCTGGATGTCGCGCACCGACAGCCCGGCCGCATAGAGACCGATGATCTTGTCGTCGATGCCGTCGATCCGGGTCTGGCCC
>NZ_JAVKPH010000012.1:0-116313 GCF_031432425.1 Ruixingdingia sedimenti
TGGCCGGGGGCTTGGGGCCCCCGGCCGGGGCAACTCCACCTGTTTCGCGATGGCGAAGGCACGCGCCTTCGCCAGCCAGTGCGGGGGGTCAGCCCTCCACCCGATCCCGTACCCCGACCGCCGCGGCCGCCACCGCTTCCCCCTTCGGGGTCAGTGTCAGCAACGCCCCCTCGCGCCGGATCAGCCCGCGGTCGAGCGCGTGCAGGATCACCCGCCGGATACGCGGCGCGGCCCAGTGAAGATGATCGGCGAGGCCCTCGGCGGTATTCTCCTCCGCCTCCTCCGGGGTGCCGGCGTGGCTGGCCAGATGCGCGGCAAGGGTGCGGGCGTCATGCTCGACCCGCTCGCGCCGCTGCCTCAGGGCGCGGGCGACGACCCCGTGGCGCGGCGCGGCCAGAAAGGCTGCGGCAAAGAACGCCCCCGCCACCAGCGCCATCACTCCCCCGATCGACACATCCCCCGCCACCGCCAGCGGATAGCCCAGCATCGCCGCCGCCACCGCCAGCCCCATCGCCAGCCAGACCATCACCCCCAGACGGTCGGTCAGCAGCAGCGCCGTGGCCGGGGGCACGATGGCGAAGGCCACGAACAGCACCGCCCCCACCGCATCGAAGGCCGCCACCGCCGTGGCCGAGGTCAGCGCCAGCACCAGATTGGCCATGAGCCGCGGCCGCAGGCCCAAGGCCGCCGCAAGCCCGGGGTCGAAAGTGGCAAGCTTCAGTTCCTTGAACAGCGCCAGCACCACCGCGCCGTTCAGCACCGCGATCACCGTCAGCCAGACCACCGACCGCGGCACCTCGATCCCCGCCAGCGTCAGCGTGTCCAGCCAGACGAAACCGATCTCGCCCAGCAACACGGCATGCACATCCAGATGCAGGTTGCGCGCGTTGAGATTGATCAGCAGCACCCCCGCCGCGAACAGCGCCGGGAACACCAGCCCCGTCGCCGCATCGTGGCGCAGAAGGCGCGTGGCCGCCAGCGCCTCGGTCAGCGCCACCGTCGCCAGCCCCGCCAGCACCGCGCCGAGGATCTGCCACGGCCCCGCCACCGCGCCCGTCGCCATCCAGACCAGCACGATGCCCAGAACGATGGAATGGCTGATCGCATCGGTCAGCATCGCATTGCCGCGCAGCACCAGAAACGTGCCCGGCAGGGACGCGGCGATGCCGACCAGCGCGCCGGTCAGCACGATCATCGCGGGGATGGACAGGAAAAAGGCCTCGATCATCGCCTGCCCCCGTCTGCCGCCGCCTGCCGCCCGGCCTCGGTCAGGTGCCATTGCGCGCGGCCATCGGGCGGGGCGGCGCTCGGGCGCACCAGCCCTTCGGTTTCCAGCCGCCGCAACGTCCGCCGCGCGCCCGGCCCGTGCAGCGTGGCGATCATCCCGGCCTCTGCCCCATAGGCGGGATCATCGTGGTCGTCGGCAAGCTGTTGCAGGCTGGCCAGCACCCGCCGCCCCGCCAGCCGCCGCCGGGCCGCCTGCCGCCGGGCCGCCGCCGCCAGCAGCCCCCGTTCGGGCGCCAGCAGCAGCGAACCGGCCGCCAGCGCCGTCACCGCCAGCACGATCAGCGGCCCCGTGGCCAGCCCGCGCGCCCCCGCGCTGCCCACCGCGCCCGCGACGCCCGCCACCGCACCGAACAGCGCCGACAGCACCACCATCGGCCCCAACCGGCGCACCCATTGCCGCGCCGCCGCCGCGGGCGCGACCAGCATCGCCGTCATCAGCACGACGCCCACCATCTGCACCCCGATCACCACCGCCAGCGCCACCAGCAGCGTCAGCCCCAGTTCCAGCGCCATCACCGGCAGGCCCAGAACCGCGGCATAGAGGGGATCGAAGGCCACCAGCTTGAATTCCTTCCACAGCAGCAGGATCGCCGCCGCCACCAGCACGCCCACGCCCGCCATCACCGCGATGTCCGACCGCAGCATCGCCGCCGCCTGCCCGAAGAGGAAACTTTCCAGCCCCGCCTGCGCCGCCCCGCCCGCGCCCTGGATCGCCGTCAGCATCACCACGCCCGCGGCAAAGAACAGGCTCAGCACCAGGCCGAGCGCGGCGTCGGCCTTGATCCGGCTGGTGCGCGCGATCCAGACCACCGCGCCCGCCGCGGCCATCCCCGCGACCAGCGCCCCCGCGAGCATCGTTTCCAGCTGCCGCCCGCCCGCGATCAGGAAACCCGCGCAGATCCCGGGCAGCGCGGCATGGGCCACGGCATCGCCCATCAGGCTCTGCCGCCGCAACAGCGCGAAGGCCCCCACCGCACCCGCCACCGCGCCGAGGATCGCCGCGCCGAGCGCCACGGTCTGAAGCGTATAATCCGACAGCGCCGCGATCACCGCCCCACCCCCGGCAAGGCCACCTGCCCGCCATAGGCGCGGCGCAGGTTTTCGGCCGTATAGACATCGGCCACCCGTCCTTGGGCGATGACGCGGACGTTCAGCATCACCAGCCAGTCGAAATAGCGTTCGACCGTTTGCAGGTCGTGGTGCACCACCACCACCGTGCGCCCGGCGTCGCGCAGGCGGTGCAGCAGGTCCACGATGGTGCGTTCGGTCACCGCATCGACGCCCGCCATCGGCTCGTCCAGGATCACCAGATCGGCGTCCTGCACCAGCGCGCGGGCGATGAACACCCGCTGTTGCTGGCCGCCCGACAGTTGCGCGATCTGACGGCGGGCATAGTCCTGCATCGCCACCTGTTCCAGCGCCGCCATCGCCCGGTCCCGCGCCGCCCGCCCCGGGCGGCGGAACCAGCCGAGGCGGCCGTAAAGCCCCATCATCACCACATCCAGCACCGTGGTCGGGAAATCCCAGTCCACCGAGGACCGTTGCGGCACATAGGCGACCCGGCGGCGGGCGGCGGCATAGGGCAGGCCGAAGATGCGCACATGCCCGGCGACGGGGCGCACCAGCCCCAGAACGGCCTTGAGCAGCGTCGATTTCCCCGCCCCGTTCGGCCCCACGATGGCCGCCATCACCCCCGGCGGAATGTCGAGGTCGATGTCCCACAGCACCGGGCGGTCGTGATAGCTGACCGTCAGATCCTCGACATGCAGCGCGATATGCGGCTCGTGCAGGGCGTCTTCCCTCATTCCGTCACCCCCCAATGCGCGGCCCATCCGGCCAGTTCCGCAGGCAGGGGCGCGGGCATCCCGCCAAGGGCGGTGACGATGGCGCGGGTATTGGCGTGGATCATGCCGATATAGGTCCCCTCTGCCGTGCCCTCCGCCCCCATGGCGTCGGAATAAAGGCTGCCGCCCACCGCCAGATCATGCCCCAGATCGCGGGCGGCGGCGATCATCGCCTGGATCGTGCGGGGGTTGATCGTGCTTTCGACAAAGACAGCCGGCACACCCGCCTCGGCCACCAGCCTTGCGGTGCCTGCAATATCCGCCACGCTCGCCTCGCTTTCGGTGGACAGGCCCTGGATCGCCACCAGCCGCAGCCCGTAGGCCCGCCCGTAATAGCCGAAGGCGTCATGGGCCGTGACCAGCACCCGGGCGGGTTCCGGCAGGGCGCCGATACTGTCCGCTACCCATCGGTCGAGCGCGTCGAGTTCCGCCCCGATCCGTTCGGCATTGGCCGCGATGGGCCCGGCGCAATCGGGGGTCAGGCCGGTCAGCGCACCGGCCAGTGCCGGCAGGGTCTGGCGCCACAGCCCCGGGTCCATCCAGACATGCGGGTCCACCCCGTCCCCGGCGGCCAGTTCGTCCTGCGGCAGCGCCGCGCCCACGGCGACCACCGGCTTGCGCGCGGCGAAGCGGCCCAGAACCTCGGCCAGCTGCCCCTCCAGCCCCAGACCGAGGTAGAGCACGAGGTCCGCCCGGTCCATCGCCCGCACATCCGCCGGGGTCGCGCGGTAAAGATGCGGGTCCACCCCCGGGCCCATGAGGGTCGAGACCGCTGCGCATTCCCCCGCCACGCCCGCGGCCAGATCGCCGATCATGCCGATGGTCGCCAGCACCCCGGGCCGGTCGGCGGCGGCAGCGGCGGAAGGCAGGGCAAGCAGCATCACGAGGGACAGGGCGGCGCGCATCGAAGAATCCTCTATCACGGTTGGCTCATGGAACCTTAATTGAGAACCATTCGCAAGTAAAAACATGCGCCCCCTTTACCCGCAGGCCCGCTTGGCGCAGAACCGGGGCGGAACCCAGGGGGGCAGGCATGGCCAACACGCTTTACGACGCATTGTTCGCACCGCTTTCGGGACGCAGGACGCCCTTCCTGATCCTGCCCGATGGCAGGGCGATCACGGGCGACGCCTTCCTGCGCATGGTCCACCGCGCGGCCCATGCGATGCGCGCGGCGGGCGTGGGCGTGGGCGACCGGGTGACGGTGCAGGCGGCCAAGACGCCCGAGGCGCTGGCGCTCTACGGCGCCGCCGTCGCAGCGGGGGCGGTGTTCCTGCCGCTGAACACCGCCTATACCCCGGCCGAGGTGGATTACTTCGTCGGCAATGCCACGCCGAAACTGCTGATCGCCGACCCCGCGCAGGCCGAGGCGCTGGCCCCTATCGCCGCCGCCCATGGCGCGCGGCTGATGACGCTGGACGCCACGGGCAAGGGCAGCTTCGCCGACCTTGCCGAAGGGCAGCCCGATGCCTTCACCCCCGCCGAACGGGGGCCCGGGGATCTGGCGGGCCTGCTCTATACCTCCGGCACCACGGGGCGGTCGAAGGGGGCGATGATGTCGCACCGCAACCTTCTGTCCAATGCCGAGGTGCTGGTGGACCTCTGGCGCTTTACCCGCGATGACGTGCTGCTGCATGCCCTGCCGATCTTTCACACCCACGGGCTGTTCGTGGCGACGAACACGCTCCTGCTCGGCGGCGGGGCGATGATCTTCCTGCCCGGCTTCGATCTGGACACGGTGCTGCGCCTGATGCCGCAGGCCACCGCGATGATGGGGGTGCCGACCTTCTACACCCGGTTGCTGGACGATGCCCGCTTCACCCGGGACGCAGCGGCGGGGATGCGTCTGTTCATCTCCGGCTCGGCCCCCCTGCTGGCGGAAACGCACAACGCCTTTGCCGCGCGCACGGGCCACCGCATCCTCGAACGCTACGGGATGACGGAAACGAACATGATCACCTCCAACCCGCACGACGGCGACCGCCGCGCGGGCACCGTGGGCGCGCCCCTGCCGGGGGTGGAGGTCAAGGTGACGGACCCCGCGACCGGCGCCGCCCTGCCCGCGGGCGAGGTGGGAATGGTCGAGGTGCGGGGCCCGAACGTCTTTCAAGGCTACTGGCAGATGCCCGAAAAGACGAAAGAGGAACTGCGCCCTGACGGCTTTTTCATCACCGGCGATCTGGGGCGGTTCAGCGAGGACGGATACCTGACCATCGTCGGGCGGCAGAAGGATCTGGTGATCACCGGCGGCTTCAACGTCTACCCCAAAGAGGTGGAACTGGTGCTGGACGACCAGCCCGGCGTGCTGGAATCCGCCGTCATCGGCGTGCCCCACCCCGATTTCGGCGAAGCCGTTCTGGCCGTGATCGTCCCCGAAAAGGGCGCGGCGCCCGATCTTGCCGCCATCGACGCGGCGCTGCGCGCGACCCTCGCCCGGTTCAAGCAGCCCAAGGCGATAGAGCTTGTGCCCGCGCTGCCGCGCAATACGATGGGCAAGGTGCAGAAGAACGAACTGCGGGCGCGCTACGCCGCCCGATTCACCGGATAGGGGGAACCATGGCGCGGACGGTCATCATCGAATCCCACGGCGGGCCCGAGGTCCTGAAACTGGCCGACCGCCCGGTGGGCGACCCCGGGCCGGGCGAGGTGCGCATCCGCCACCACGCCTGCGGGCTGAACTTCATCGACATCTACCAGCGCAGCGGCCTTTACCCGATGCAGCTTCCCGCCGCCCTGGGGATGGAGGCCGCGGGCGTGGTCGAGGCCGTGGGCGAAGGCGTCGCCCATCTGCGCCCCGGCGACCGCGCGGCCTATGCCGCCATGCCGCCCGGCGCCTATGCCGAGGCGCGCGTGATGCCCGCGGCCCAGGTCTGCCCCCTGCCCGACGGCATTTCCTTCGAGGAAGGTGCCGCGATGATGCTCAAGGGCATGACGGTGCAATATCTGTTCCACCGCACCGTGCCGCTGAAGGCGGGCGACACGGTGCTGTTCCACGCCGCCGCCGGGGGCGTGGGGCTGATCGCCTGCCAATGGGCCAAATCGGAAGGCATCACCCTGATCGCCACCGCCGGCACGGATGAAAAATGCGCGCTGGCGCTGGCCCATGGCGCGGCCCATGCGATCAACTATACGATCGAGGATTTCCCCGCCCGCGTGCGCGACCTGACCGGCGGGCGCGGTGTCGATGCGGTGATGGATTCGGTGGGCGCCGCGACGTTCGACCGCTCGCTCGACTGCCTGCGGCCCCTGGGGATGATGATCTCCTTCGGCAATGCCTCGGGGCCGGTGCCGCCGGTCAATCTGGGGGTGTTGTCGGCCAAGGGCTCGCTGCAACTGACGCGGCCGACGCTTTTCACCCATATCGCCCGGCGCGAGGATTGCCAGACGATGGCGCGCACCCTGTTCGGCAAGGTGACATCGGGCGCGGTGAAGATCGTGATCGACCAGCGCTTCCCGCTGGCCGAGGTCGCCGCCGCCCACCGCGCGCTGGAATCGCGGGCGACCACGGGGGCGACGGTGCTGATCCCCTGACGGCATCCCGGGTGGATAACGCAGCGCCGGGGGCCAGCCCCCGGACCCCCGGGATATTTATGGACAGAAAATGAAGTGGCGGGGCGTGAGCACGACCCCGTTCATTTTCTGTCTCTCAAATATCCCCGCCGGAGGCTCCTGCCCCCTCCACCCGCACTGCCGCCGGGATCAGGCCGCGCGCGCCTCCAGCGGCCGTTCGCGGATCGGCAGGTGGACCAGCGCCGAGAATGCGCCCACGCCCACGCCGACCCACCAGACCATCGTGTAGTCGCCGGTGATGTCGTACATCCGCCCGCCGAGCCACACGCCGAGGAAGCTGCCCAATTGGTGGCTGAGGAACACGATGCCGTAGAGCGTGCCCATGTAGCGCAGCCCGTAGATATGTGCCACCAGGCCGGAGGTCAGCGGCACCGTCGCCAGCCACAAAAGACCCATCGACAGCGAGAACAGCAGCACCGTCGCCGGCGTCATCGGCAGCATGATGAACAGCGCCGCGATCACCGTGCGCGCGGCATAGATCCCCGCCAGCAGGTATTTCTTGGTAAAGCGGTGCCCCAGCCAGCCCGCCAGCACCGTGCCCACGATATTGGCCAGCCCGATCACCGCGATGGACACCGCGCCAAGCGCCGAGGTGGTGGAAATCCCGATCCCCGCCAGCATCCCCGAGGGGTCGATGGCCGCGCACATCTCCGTCACGAAGGCGGGGAAATGGGCGGTGACGAAGGCCAGCTGATAGCCGCAGGAAAAGAAGCCGAGGAAGATCATCGTATAGGACGGGTCGCGGAAGGCGCGGACCAGCACGCTGCCGAGGCTTTCTTCCAGTTCCGCCCGGGTCGCCGCCTCGGGCGCGCGCAGCCAGGGCAGCGCCAGCAGCGGCACCAGCACCACGGCGGCAAAGATCACGAACACCATCTGCCAGCTGAAATAGGCCAGCAGGATTTCGGCCGCCGGCGCCCCGATCACCTGTCCCGCCGACCCCGCCGCCGTCGCGATGCCGAGCGCGAGCGAGCGGTGTTCGGGCGCGGCCGTCCGGCCCACCACGGCGAGGATCACGCCGAAGCCCATCCCCGCGACGCCGAAGCCCACCAGCACCTCCAGCAGCTGCATCTGCAAGGGCGTCACCGCGAAAGCCGTCAGCAGCAGCCCCGCGGCATAGGTCAGCGCCCCGAGCACGATGGCGCGCCGGTCGCCGAACCGTTCCGCCAGCGCGCCGAACAGCGGCTGCCCGATCCCCCAGGCAAGGTTCTGGATCGCGATGGCCATCGAGAATTCCGCCCGCGGCCAGCCGAATTCCGACCCGATGGGGATCTGGAACACGCCGAAGCTCGCCCTTATGGCAAAGCCGATCATCAGCACGAGGCTGCCGGCGATCAGCACCGGCGTGAACAGGGGGGCTTTGGTCATCGGGGGCTCCGGGGGGCGGAAGGGATGGGTCAGGCGGCGGTGGCGGTCAGGGCCTCGCCCGCCTGCCCGGTGATGCGGGCGGGAACGATGCGGCCCTCGGGCTGGTCGGTATCGAGATGCACTTCGGTGAACTGCGCGGTACGGCCCATGCGCGGGGATTCCATCAGCACCTGATGCAGCCGCCCCTGCTGTTCGGCCAGATGGCGGGCCAGCGCCGCCCCCCCCGCCGCCCGCAGCCGCGCCGCGCGGTCGCGGATCGCCGGGCCCGCCACCTGCGGCATGCGCGCCGCGGGCGTGCCCTTGCGGGGCGAGAAGGGAAAGACATGCAGGAAGGTCAGCCCGCAATCGGCCACCAGCCGCAGCGAGTTTTCGAACATCGCCTCGGTCTCGGTCGGGAAACCGGCGATGATGTCGGCGCCGAAGACGATATCGGGGCGCAGGCGGCGCGCATCCTCGCAGAACCGGATCGCGTCGTCGCGCAGGTGGCGGCGCTTCATCCGTTTCAGGATCATGTTGTCGCCCGCCTGCAACGACAGGTGCAGATGCGGCATCAGCCGGGGCTCGGTCGCGATCGCCTCCATCAGCCGCGGATCCGCCTCGATCGAGTCGATCGAGGAAATCCGCAGCCGCGGCAGGTCGGGCACCAGCCGCAGGATGCGCATCACCAGGTCGCCAAGGCGCGGCGCCCCCGGCAGGTCGGCGCCCCAGCTGGTCAGATCCACCCCCGTCAGCACGACCTCGTTGAAGCCGCGATCCACCAGCCGGCGGATCTGTTCCACCACCACCCCGGCGGGGACGGACCGCGAATTGCCCCGGCCATAGGGGATGATGCAGAAGGTGCAGCGGTGGTCGCAGCCGTTCTGCACCTGCACATAGGCGCGGTGGCGGCCGAAGCCGTCGATCAGGTGGCCGGCGGTTTCGCGCACCGACATGATGTCGTCCACCATAACCTTTTCCGTCGCCCCGATCAGGTCGGGGGCGGCAAGGCCGGCCCAGGTTTCGGCCTGCATCTTTTCGTGGTTGCCGATGACGCGCGTGACCTCGGGCATTTCGGCGAAGGTCTCGGGCTCGGTCTGCGCCGCGCAGCCGGTAACGATGATCGGCGCGCCGGGGTTTTCGCGCGCGAGCCGGCGGATTTCCTGCCGCGCCTTGCGCACCGCCTCTGCCGTCACCGCGCAGGTGTTGACGATCACCGCGCCCTCGATCCCGGCCTGTGCGGCAAGTTCCTTCATCGCCTCGGTTTCATAGGCGTTCAGGCGGCAGCCGAGCGTGGCGAAGACCGGCGCGCCCATCACAGCGCCGCCAGAAAGGCGGGCGTCAGCCAGCCGGTGAAGATATGGGCGGTGGGGGCCTCCATCCACACGCCATCCTCGCGCCAGTCGATGTCGAGCGTCCCGCCATCGACATGCACCGTCACCCGCCGCCCCGTAAGCCCCCGCCGCGCCGCCGCCACCGCCGCCGCGCAGGAGCAGGAGCCAGAGGCCAGCGTCACCCCTGTGCCGCGTTCCCAGATCCGCAGGCGGATCGCGTGGGGCGACAGCACCTGCACGAATTCCACGTTGGTGCGCTGCGGGAACAGCGGGTGGTGTTCGTATCGGGGCCCGAGCGTTTCCAGCGCCACCGCCGCGGCATCCGGCACGAAGAACGTGCAATGCGGGTTGCCCATGCCGGTCGCCACCGGATCGCCCTCGATGGGCAGGTGCAGCGTATCCATCGCCCGGGCCAGCGGGACATCGGCCCAGTCCGTCAGCGGCGCGCCCATGTTCACCCGCGTGCGCCCGCCCCCCGCATCCTCTGCCGCCAACACGCCGCGTTCGGTGCGCAGCCGCAGCGCGGGCTTGCCGGTTTCATCGAGGATCATCCGCGCGATGCAGCGGGTGGCGTTGCCGCAGGTGGACGATTCGCTGCCATCGGCGTTGAGGAACCGCAGGAAGGCATCCGACTGCGCGTCGGGCTCGATCACCGCCAGCTGGTCGAAGCCGACGCCCCGGTGCCGGTCCGCCAGCGCACGCGCCAGCGCGGCCGTTACCGGCGCCCCGCCCTCGCGGCGGTCGAACACTACAAAATCGTTGCCCAGGCCGTGCATCTTCATGAAGCGCAGGCCATCGCGGAAAAGCGTCTGGTCCATGACGCGGCTATACGTCCGCGCGCGGGAAAATGCCAGATCCCTCCGATTTATCCGCGCAACCCCCTTGACCACGCCCGGCGAAAACCATAGTCAGCGCCGCAGTGGGGCCGGTAGCTCAGTTGGTAGAGCAGCTGACTTTTAATCAGCGGGTCACAGGTTCGAATCCTGTCCGGCTCACCACTTCAATCCAGTGTCGGGCGACAGGGTAAGTGTCGCAAACGTCGCTGAATCTATTTCAAATGACATGCGAGATTAACTCAACCTGCTTTTGGCAGGGCTTCAAGGGTGTCTTTCCAGACGTGCGAACGCTCCGCCGACCGGGATCGGCGGGGCGCTGTTTTGCAGGTTTTCGGGATCAGATCGCGATGACCGGCGCGGCTTCGTGGCGCAGACAGCAGACCAACGGGCTTTGACACACCCTCGACCGATCATGCATTCATGCCCCCCTCCGCGAATACCAGTTCCGGCAGGATCACCTCCCATTCCGGGCGGCGGTTCAGGTGGCTCCAGGCTTCATCGCCGTCTTCGGCGCGCCAGATCATGACGGCGGCAACCTCCGCCTGTTGCAGGCTCATCCCCTCGGGCGGGGCGAAGGCGCGGGACATGCGGCCGAGCGTCCGGCCCCCGGCATCCCGGATCAGCCAGCGGTCGCCCTCGCGGGCCAGCGTCACCGGATCGCCGACCCGCGCCGCGGTGATCGCGGCCAGAGAAGGGTGACTGCCGGGCAAGCGACCGGCCCAGGACAGATCGACCAGCTTCGGATCGGGCACGACATAGCGCCGGCGCAGTTTCGGCAGGGCCGAGGTATCGGGCGCCACGCGGCGCGGCAGGACGCCCGGCGTTTCCGGGCCGACGAAGGGATGGGCGCCATCCGCCAGCACCGTCAGGCTGTGCCTGGCGCGGGTCATCGCCACATAGAACAGCCGGCGGGGGGCCTCGGCGTCCTCTCCCTTCGACGGGCGTTCCCAGCCGCCGTGCAGGATGGCGACATGATCGAATTCCAGCCCCTTGGCGCGATGCGCGGTCAAGAGAAGCAAGCCGCGCTGTTCACCCCGGACATCCCGGGCCCATTCGCCGAACCAGTCCACCAGGTCCGGCACGGGGATGGATTTGCCGCCCAACTCCCGCGCCAGCGCGCCCAAACCCTCGCCGATCAGATCGGTCCAGCGCGACTGGGGCAGCCCGTTCAGAAGCCCGATCAATTCGACTACGGACCAGAGCTTTGTGCGGTCCTTCAACAGCGCCCGGACAAGCCCCTGCATCTCGCGCAGCCGCCAGAGCGAGGGCATGGTTTCATTCGCCACCTCGACCGGCAGGCCGAGCGCCTCGGCATAGGCGCGCACGGGTTCCAGCCGGCGCCATTCGCGGGCGATGATCGCCGCATTCCGCCAGGACCAGTCGGGATCGAGGCGCGAGAGGCGAAGAAGCTCGTCCACCGCCGCCATGGCCTGCGCCTCGTCGCCCCGCGGGCAGTCCAGCCGCGTCACCCGCCCCTGCGCCACCGGATCGAGCGCCGCCATCCTGCCGCCGGGCGGGGCCTTTGCCCGGGCGCGGTCGGGCGTGATGTCATGGCCCACTTTCATCCGGTCCGGCGCGGCCCCGATCACCGCATTGGACGCGGCGATGATATGGCCGGTGGAGCGGTAGTTCTCGGTCAGGAACACGGGCTTGGCCGAATAGTCCGCCTCGAACCGGCGGATGTAGTCGATGGAGGCGCCCGCGAAGGCATAGATGTTCTGGTCGTCGTCCCCCACGGCGAACAGGCTGAGCCGCTGGTCGGTGTCCTCCAGCGTCCGGCCCGCCACGGCGGCGATCAGCGCATATTCCTCGGGGCCGATGTCCTGGTATTCGTCGACCAGAATCCAGCGAAAGCCCTGGATCAGCGTCTCGCGCAGGGCCTCGGCCTCGGCCTTGCCAAGGCCGTCGCCGCGCAGAAGGCCGACCGCCTCCATCACGATGCCGTCGAAATCGCGTGCGCCCTCGCCCATCCCGGCGAAACTGGCCCCGACCAGCCGCATCGCCAATGCGTGACAGGTGGAAATGGTGACACCGATCGCATCATTCCCGATCAGGTTGCGCAAACGCTCGCGGATCTCGGCGGCGGCATGGCGGTTGTAGGTAAGGACGAGGATGCCGCGCGGATCCTCGCGCCGGACCCGCACCAGATAGGCGATCCGGTGGACCAGCACCCGCGTCTTGCCCGAACCGGGGCCGGCCAGCACCAGCACGTTGGTCTGTTCGCGGTCATCGCGAACGATGTCCTGCTGCACCGGATTGCCCAAGGACTCGACAATGGCCTTCCACGAGGTTCCGGTGGTCTGGCGGCGCATCTCGACGCCCCGGCCGGGCATCCAGCGGCGCACGAAGGCATCGCGGTCCAGCACGAAGTAGTCTTCCGACAGGCGCAGCGCCTGATCCATCGCCGTCAGGCCCTTTTCGGCATAGGCAGCCATCACATGGGTCTGGATCGTCTGTTCGGTGTAATGCTCTTCCAGCGGCGTGAAATGCTGCACGGTGAACGGCCCGCCCCTGGGGTTCAGATGCACCGTCATCGCCGGGCGGAATACGGTCAGCCCGCGCCCCAGTGTCACCTCCTGCTGCTCGTGCAGCCACAAAAGCGCGCGGTCCATCAGGCGCGAGATATCCTGGACCGAACTGCGCAACAACGCATCCCCGTTCAGATGCGCCTGCATTTCGCCGACCGTGGTCTCGATCTGGAGATCCTTGCCGCGCGCGCCCTTCGGCAGCTTGCCCAGAAGCAGGCCCAACAGCGCCTCGGCCGCTTCGCGCCGCAGGCGGGCGGTCTGGTCCAGCACGTTCCATGACCGCTGCAACCGCAGGAACAGCGTATTGCGCGAAGGCTTGCGCAAATTGAGGTTGCCCCGCCCGCCATCCTGATCGCGCCCGTCGTGGGCCATGCCGCGCAACAGGCCCTCGACCAGATCGGGGCGGACGGCCGTGTGCCCGCGCTCGCGCAGCGCCTGACAGGTTTCGGCCAGATGCAGAGGTTGCGCATCATGTCCGTCCGCATCGGGCACGGCCTCGCGCATCAGGGCGATCAGATCGGTCTCCAGCCGGGCCGCCTGTTCAAGGCGGCGGATCGAGGCATCCTCGACCCCGGAATGGATGAAGATCGTCACCGCGGTGTCGTTGGTGGCGATGCCGAGGGTTTCAAGATCGCCAAGCGCCTTGCGCAGCGCCCCGCCTGTCAGACCGCAGGCGCCGGTCAGGTCGTCGGTCGAAATGCCCCCATCGGCCGGGGCATTCATCACGTGGCGGACGATATCCAGCAGTTCCTTGCGGCGTGTGCCGGTGATAGCCTGACGTTCAAGGATTGCTTCGGCCTCTTCCACCCTGTGGATACGCAGGGATGACGGAAAGACCTGCACCCGGTTCTCCTCGCGCGTCAGAAGATGCGCTTCCTCCAGCCAGGATACGGCGGTCTTGACGCGGGTGTCGTCGGTGGTGCTGTCGCGTTCGAACTCCTGATCACGCTCCTCGCGGACGATCTCGCCCGGGGTGGCCACGACCTCGCCGTTCTTCTTCGTGCGGGTATCGAGGCGGCGCAGCGCCTTCAGGATCGCGCCGATCTCGTGCCGCGCAAGGCGCGAACGGGCGGTCAGGCTGAACTGCCGTTCCACATCATCGGCGCTGAACAGCAGAACGCAATTCGCGGGCCCCCGGTCGCGCCCGGCCCGGCCGGCCTCTTGCAGATAGTTCTCCAATGATCCGGGAATGTCGCCATGCACCACCAGCCGGATATCGGGCTTGTCGATCCCCATGCCGAAGGCATTGGTCGCGGCGATGATGCGCAGATCGCCGACCCGGAACCTTTCCTGAATCTCGCGCTTTTCCTCGGCCGTCAGCCCGGCGTGGAAGCGTTCGGCGGCAAGGCCCTGCCCTTGCAGGAAGGCCGCGACCTTTTCCGTCGCACCCCGCGTCGCGCAATAGACCACGGCGCCCGAGGCGCCTTCGGCCGGCAGGTTCGCCTCGATGGCGTTCAGGATGTCGGTCAGCTTGGTGTTGCGCTGCGTCGGCAGCACGGCGAAGGACAGGTTCGTCCGCACCGCGCCGCCGTCCAGCAGCATCAACTCGGTGCCCAGACGCGCCTTGAAATGCGCGCGGATGTCGCGCACCACCTCGGGCTTGGCGGTCGCGGTCAGGCACAGCACCGGCGCGGGCTCGTCGCCCGAGAATTCCTTGATGAAGCGGCTGACGTAACGGTAGTCGGGCCGGAAATCATGCCCCCATTTCGAGACGCAATGCGCCTCGTCCAGCACCCAGAGCCCGACCTCGCGCTGCGCCAGCACCGACCGGACCGAAACCGAACGCAACTGTTCCGGCGCGATGAGCAGGATCGCGGCATCCCCCATGCGCACCTTTTCCAGCGCATCGTGCCGTTCGGGCAGCGAGAGCATCCCGTTCACCGTCACCGCCGAGGAAATCCCGGCACGGGCCAGCCCCTGCACCTGATCGGCCATCAGCGCCACCAGGGGCGAGATCACCACGGTCAGCGCGCCGATCCGGTCGAATTTCGACAGCGCCGGGATCTGGTAGCAGACCGATTTCCCCGTACCGGTCGGCAGGATGCCAAGCACGCTCTGCCCCGCCAGGGATTCCGCCACGATCCGTTCCTGCAACGGCCGCCCCATCTCGTCCATCGGTTCGGGCCGGAAGGCGGGAAAGCCGAACCAGCGTTCCAGCGCCTTGGCCGGGTCGTTCTTTTCGGCGCACCATGCGCAATCCGGGTCGCCGCAGGCGGCGTCGCGCAGGTGCCGCACGATCCGCCCCGCCTCGGGGAATTGCGCCCGCACCCAGGGCGGCATGACGGATTCCCCGCCCGCCACACCGATCCACGCCAGCGCATAGGCCATCGGCCAGCCGAGCCGCGGGTCGGGCAGGCGCGTCAGGGTCTGTTCCAGCCGATGGGCGCAGGCCCGCCCGGCAAGTGCGCGCCGAAGTGCGGCTTCGGCCTCCGGGGCGGTCGGGGCGGGTTTTCCCCGCAACGCGCGAAAGACCGCATCGAACCCCGCAATGCCCGCGCCCCGGGTGGTCAGATAATGATAGAGGGCCAGCGTATCGGGCGCCTCCTGCCCGATGCCGTCCAGCGCCTCGATCTGGTTGGCGAAAACCTCGAGGACCAGCCGGGCATCCAGTTCCGGGTCGTTCACATGACCCGCCTGCAACCGCCCGTCATGGTAGTGTTTGACCAGCCGGTGATAGGGATTGCGTGGAAAGGCCAACGGATTGAGCCAAAGCGTGTCGATCGCCCCCTCGGCCAGCATGGCCAATCGCGGCCGGACGGCCAGCAGGTGCGGCAGGTCGTGGCGCAGGATATTGTGGCCGATCAGATGGGACGCGCCCTGGCAGAAGTTCTCCAGCCGGTCCAGCGCGCCGGCGAGATCGCCCTTCCGGTGAAGGAGTGCCGCACCATTCCCTTTGACGGCCGCAAAGGCGAAGATCCGGGCCGTCCCGGGATCGACCTCCAGATCGATGGAAAGCAGGCTTTCCGTCAGGGCGGATGCAACGGGCAAATCGGGTATGGTCTTTCTGCTTTCTCGATCTTTTAACCGATAGCCCGTCGGCTAGTGCTGGTGAAGAGTTTCGTTCAGCGGGGCTCCTGCTACCAGTCCCCGCAGGCTTTGTCCGAACCCGACTACCGCAATCGCCCGCCCCGCCGCACTCGATGAGAGTTCCGTGCGCCGGGCTGTCCCATACTGCCTGGAATTGCTGCTCATCAAGTGACGCCAGCCCTAAGGATGAAGCTGGCGGGAAGCCGAGATAAATTCAGATGTCGTTTGAGATAGCCCCTTATGCGGCACAAGAAGTAAAGTTATTTAAAATCAATATCATGAAAATCTGCCTGAGATGCTTGCCCGTGTCGTCCGACACCCGCAGCAGCAAGCTCTTGCAGCCCCCGGCGCGGGATGGGGCCGTGCGTGGCACGGGGTTCCCATATGAAAACAGGCGCCCTTGCGGGCGCCTGTGGAGGCGGTTCCTGTCTTGCGGGGCTATTCCGAGGCGATCGCGTAGGCGTCGCTTGCCGCCGGCCGTTCGATGCGTTTCGACACGAAGCCGCCGCCATATCCGCCCCAGCCCGGCAGGAAGGCCGAAAAGAACTGCGTGTCGCCGCCGGTGATCAGCAACTGGATGTCGTCGATCGAGGCGAACAGCGGCAGGCGGGTATCGTCGCTGGCCTTTTCTGCGTCGATGCGCAGATGTTCCACGCTGTTTTCACCGTAATAGATCTGCGACACATCGGTATACGGGCCTTTCAGCACGCCGGCATCCTTCAGCCGCCGGGGCGTCAGGCTGGCATGTTCGTGGATATAGCGGCGAATGTCGTCGCGGCTGTAACCCGCTTCGGCCAGCGTCCGCGCCGGTTTCATCGACAGCGCGAACAGCGCCTGCCCGCCCGCATGGAACATCGGCACGGTGGAGGTGGCGAAACCTTCGGCAAGCTGCGCCAGAATACGCTCTGCGCTGCCGTTCGTGACCGCCGGATAGGGCCCGGGGCATTTGAACACGGTGACGATGTTTTCATCCGGCCCGAAACCGCGGTCGGCGTTGATGGAACCGAGCGGATTGCGGCTGCGGTCCTCGGCGACGCAGGCGGCGTATTTCTGCGGCCCGCCCAGGGGGTCCATGTCATTCACCGTCGCATCCGTGCCGCCGATATTGCGGGCGATCAGCCGGATGGCGCGGCCGATGGCGCCATTGGCGCGGCCAGAGCCGCCGAAAGCGCAATTGGAGGTATTGAAATCCAGCTCGTCCACGATCGGCCCGCTGACGATGACCAGCGGCGCGCCGGGATTGGTGGTGCACAAAACGCCGTGGAAATTGAATTCCGGCTCCAGCATCGCCTCCAGTGCCGTGATCACGACCGGCACATATTCGGGCCGGCAGCCCGCCATCGCGCATTGGACGGCCACCTGTTCCACCGTGGCGATGCCGTAGGTGGGCGGGATGAGGCCGATGATGTCCTCGGGATCGCGGCCGAGGTGATCCAGAATCGCCTGCACCGATTTCTCGGTCGGGATGGCGACGGGCAGGCCGTCGCTCCAGCGGTTCTGTTCGACCAGATCTTCCCATTCCTCGGCTTCGCGGATTTCGACCACGCGGCTGCGCGCGGCCTTCGCCTTTTCGGCCCCGCCCGCGGCGCGGCTGTTGTCGGTCAGGGCCGCGATGATCCGGGGCCAGTTTTCCTCCACCGTCTGTTCGACATCGTGCTGGATGCTGCCGGTGACGGGCGCCTTTTCGACCAGCAGGAACAGGTCGGGCAGGCCCAGGTTGCGGGCATGCGCGCGGGCCGCCTTTTCAAAGCGGTCCTGAACGATCGTGACCGAGGGCTTGCCAAGCGCCTCCAGTTCCACCCCGTCGAGGATGGAGCCCGCGGTGCAGGACCCGCAGAGCCCCTCGCCATTGATCACGACATCGACCTTGTTGACGAAGGACCGCATCATTTCATCGGGAACACGTTGGGAAATGCTGGGTTTCTTTTGCCAGACGGTATCCGCGACGCCGCATTCCGCCTTCAGCTTCCGCTCGATCACCGCCATCGCGGGATACATCCGGTTGCCGTTCTGATCGCCCCAGCCATCCAGAAACCCGACGCGCAGGCCCTTCAGGGATGCCGGCCGGGGCGCAAAGCCGCCGGACAGATGTTGTTTGGTGATTTCCGGCAATCTGACTTTCATGGGGTTCCTCCTTCAGATCCAATGATTCTTGCGAATGTCCGCATGTTTCCGGCGCCCGAATTTCCGATGAATGGCGGGTCTTCATATCCGGCAGGGGATCGGGCCGGATTTCCTGAATGCGGATCCGATCCCCTGTTTTTACCAATCCGGCAATGGCCTGCACAACGTACCGGAAACCTATGCCCCCGACAGGAACCGGGCCGGTCCCGCCCGGGGCCGCCTATACGGCGGCGCCCAGATAGACCTCGCGCACGAGGTCGTTTTCCCGCAGGTCCGCGGTCGCGCCGCTGGTCACGCAGCGCCCCGATTCGAAGACATAGCCGCGCTGCGCGACCTCCAGCGCCATGTTGGCGTTCTGTTCAACCAGCAGGATCGTCGTGCCCGCCTCGGCCAGTTCGCGGATGGTGCGGAAGATCTGCGCCACGATCAGCGGCGCCACGCCGAACGAGGGTTCATCGAGGATCAGCAGCTTCGGCCGGCTCATCAGCCCGCGCGCGATGACCAGTTGCTGCTGTTCGCCCCCGCTCAGCGTGCTGGCGGTCTGCGACCGGCGTTCGGCCAGCACCGGGAAAAGGCGCATCATCCGGTCCATCTCTGCGGCGATGTCGATCTCGCGCCGGCGGACATAACCGCCGAGCATCAGGTTTTCCTCGACCGTCATGGTGGGCAGCACGCCGCGCCCCTCGGGGACCAGCGCGATGCCCGCCTCCACCCGGCGGGGCGGCGGGGCGGCGGTGATGTCCTGCCCGGCAAAGCGGATGCGGCCCGCGCCCGGCCTGATCAAGCCGGTGATGGCTTTGATCAGCGTGGATTTGCCCGCCCCGTTCGGGCCGATCAGGCAGACCGTTTCGCCCTGCCGCACCTCCATGCCGACCTCATGGATCACTTCCGAGCGGCCATAGCCGCAGCTGACGTTTTCCACCTGCAACAGCGCGGTCATGCCCCGGCCTCCTCATGGCTGGTCCCCAGATAGGCCTCGCGGACCTGACTGTCGGCCTGCACCTCGGCCGGGGTGCCGTCGGCCAGCAGGCGGCCGAAGTTCAGCACCCGGACGCGGCTGGCGATGGACATGACAAAGCTCATGTCATGCTCGACCACCACCAGATGGCAGTCCAGATCCCCGGCCAGACGGGCCAGCAGGTCGCGCAGCCGGGCCTTTTCCGCCGTGTTCAGGCCGGCCGCCGGTTCGTCCAGCAGCAGGACCGCGGGTTCGGAACTGATCGCCCGCGCGATCTCGACCATGCGGCGTTCCCACAGCGTCAGTTGCGAGGGCAGCCGGCGCCGCGACGCGGCGGGCAGGCCCACGCGGTCCAGCGCGGCAAGCGTGCGGTCGCGGCCCTGCCCGCCCTCGAACCAGCCGGGCGCGAACCGCCCCTGCGCCCGCGCGGCCCGGCCGGTGACGGACCGCGCGGCGATGGCCACGTTCTGTTCGGCGGTCAGATGCGCGAAAAGCCGCACCCCCTGAAAGGTGCGCGAGATGCCGCGGCGGAAGATGTGGTCCTGCCGCCGGCCCGTCATGTCCTGACCGTCGATCATGAGCCGCCCGCCGGTCGGCGCGACGACGCCGGTCAGCACGTTGAACAGCGTCGTCTTGCCCGCGCCGTTCGGGCCGATGATCGCCTCTATCCCCCGGCCCGCGTGGATGCCGAGCGACACATCCGACAGCGCCCTGACGCCGCCGAAGACCACCGACAGGTTTTCCAGCGCCAGCGCATGGGCCTGACCGTCGTGCAGATGGGTATGGGTCATCACGGCCTCCCGGTGTCGGTGGCGTCGCGCCTGTGCGCGTCGCGGGAACGGAACAGGCCCTTGGCCCGTTCGATGGTGCCATCGGTGATCAGCCCGCCCGGGCGCAGGACCAGCAGCAGGATGGTCGCGGCGGCGGTCAAGAGCAGCCGGTATTCGCCAAGGCCGCGGAACAGTTCGGGGATGATGCCCAGGATCCAGGTGCCCAGGATCGCGCCATAGAAACGGTCCAGCCCGCCAAAGACGATCGGCAGCATGATCGCCACCAGCAGCAGAAAGCCGAAGTCGTCCGGCCGGATGAACAGCACGTAATGGGCATAAAGCCCCCCCGCCATCCCGCCGAGGCCGCCGCCGATGGCAAAGATCACCAGCTTGGTCGCCAGAAGCGGCACGCCCAGTTGCGGCACGATGAACGCGTCATCGCGGATCGCGGTGCGCAGATGGCCCAGGCGGCTGCGGTCCAGCGCCCAGAAGCCCAGGATCACGATGGCCAGCACCACCGCCACCCCGGTCAGCGTGGTGTGGTGCCGGATGCCCACGAAGCCCAGTGTGCCGCCCACCCGGTCGCTGTTGTTCAGGATGATGCGCAGCGATTCCGCAAAGCTGAGCGCGAAAATCGCATAGGTGAAGCCCGACAGGCGCACCCGTGCGGCAAGGATATCGACGACCAGCGCGGCAGCGGCGGCGGCGATGGTGCCCGCGGCGATGGCCAGCGGAAAGGCCAGGCCGAAATCGCGGGTCAGGATCGCGCTTGCATAGGCGCCGATGGCCATATAGCCGGCGATGCCCACATCCAGCTGTTTCATCGACAGCGGCAGGTAATGGCCCAGTGCGGCGATGGTCATGATGCACTGGATGGTCAGGAAAGCCTCGAATGCGGAACCCATGGTCAGACCCTCTGCGCGACCTTGCGCCCCAGCAGGCCCTGCGGCCACACCATGAGGATCGCGATCATGACAAGGAAGGCGAACAGATCGCGGTAGGACGGATCGAGATAACCGACCGCGAACGCCTCGATGAAGCCCAGAAGAAAGCCGCCGATCACCGCACCCGGAATGCTGCCCATGCCGGCGAACAGCGCGATGGCCAGCGCCTTGAACTGCAACGGCGCGGCGAAATGCGGGTCGATGGCGGTCACCGACATGGCGATCAGCACGCCCCCCGCCCCCGCCAGCATCGAGGCCAGCGCGACCGTGCTGGCCGAGACGACATTGACCCGCACCCCCAGAAGGGCCGCGATGTCCTCTGAATCCGCGACGGCGCGGATGGCGCGGCCCGCCCAGGTGCGCCGGACGATCCAGGTCAGCACCAGGACCAGCACCACCGCCATCACCACGATCAGCGCCTGCGACAGTGTGAAATAGGGCGTCGTGCCGAAAACGTTCAGCCGGATCACGGTCGAACCGAAGGTGTCGGGGTAGGAAATCGGCTGCCCGCGCTCGACCGTCAGGCGCAGCAGTTCCTCGATGATGATCGCGGCGGAAATCGTCGTGACCATCGGGATCAGGTGGTCCTGCCCGCGCACCGGGCGGATGGCCACGAATTCTACGATCAGGCCGAGCACGCCCCCCGTCACGATCCCCAGCCCCAAGGCGACCACGACGCTGCCCGTCATCGACAGCGCCAGATAGCCGGCATAGGCGCTGGCGGCCAGAACCGCCGCATGGGCCAGATAGACGACGCGGAGCACGCCGAAGATCAGCGTGAAGCCGACCGCGACAAGGGTATAGCTGCTGCCGATCGCCAGCGCATTGATCAGTATCTGCGGAAGTCCTTGCATGCCTTTGCTTTCACCGTCTGGCCCGCGGCGCCCATCGGCGCCCGGCGGCAGGGTTGACCTGTCCGCCCGGCCGGTCGTCGCCGGCCGGACGGAAGATGCGATCCGTCACCCGGCGGGGTCACTCGTTGACGGGTTTCCAGGTGCCGTTGTCATAGACCAGCAGCATCGGCACCTTGGTCATGAAGCCCTGTTCGGACATCGCGAAGATGCCGCCCAGCCCCTGCCAGTCGCGGGTCTGCGCCAGCGTGTCGATGAAGGCCTGGCGTTCCTCGGCACGTTTCGCGGGATCGCCCGCGATACCCGCCTTTTCCACCGTGTCCTTGGTCAGCATCAGCAGGTCATAGGTCAGCGTCGAGACGATCGAGGGCATGCGGCCCGCGCGTTCCCTGAAGGCGGCGACGAATTCCTGCGTCGCGGGATCGGTCGAGGCGCCGGGGTCGGATTGGGTGAAGCGGTAGACGTTGTTCAGCACCTCGGGCGGCAGCGCACCGACGGTCGCGTTGTAGGCCGACTGGGTAAGCATGCGGGTGGTGCCGATCTGCGACTTGTGCAGTTCCTTCAGCAGCCCCGCCGCCGCGCGGTCCAGCACCGAGATGACGATCAGGTCCGGGTTGCCGGATGCGGTGCGCGTCACCGCGGGGCCGAAATCCACATCGTTGCTGGAAACCGAGATCTCATCGACCGCCGCACCGGCATCCGCCAGCGCCTTGGCGGCCTGCACCCCGTAGCTGTTCGCGGCCGGGTCGGATTTCTCGACCAGCACCACCGCCCTGGCGGGGTTCACGACCTTGACCATCTCCTGCACCGCGGCGGGCGTCAGGATGTTCGAGGGCGTCAGCATCGCAAAGGTCCAGGGCCGGTTGTCGGCCGTCAAACCCTCTGCCCCCGCGGCGGCGGCCAGCGCCGGGCAACCCATGCCGTTGGCGACCGGAAAGGCCACCCGTGCCTCGTTCGACAGCGCCGGGCCCAGCACCACCAGCGATTCCGCGCAGGCCTGCCGGATGAGGGTTGCGACCTGCGCCGGGTTGCTCTGGGTATCCATCAGCTTCAGCTGCACGGGCCGGCCGGCGATCCCGCCCGAGGCGTTGATCTTTTCCTGCGCCATCTCGAAGCCGAGCTTCAGTTCCTCGCTGTAACCCGCGGCATTGCCGGTCAGCGACATCATGGTGGCGAACTGCCACGGCTCCTCTGCATGGGCCGCCCCGGCGATCAGGGCCGCTGCCGCAAATCCGGCAAGTCCGGTCAGTCGTTTCATGTGATCTCCCCCCGATTGTTGTGGTTTCATTCGACTGGCAACAGTTCCACGATCCCGGAAACCGCATCCCCGGGGCCGCGCGAACTGGATTTCGGCTGTGCCGCCGCCCGTGCCCTGGGGTCACGGCGACGGGATATGCGTTCAGGTCCTGCGCTTCATTCTCATCGGCCCCTCCCGACCTGTCCGACGACATTCCTGCCGGCATGACTGCCCGGCCGGACCGGCCAAAGGCGTCCCGGTCCCGGCTGCCGGCAGGACGCGGCAACCGCACATGATCTGGTATTCCGCCACCCGCGCAACCGGCGATCACGGCCCCCGGCGTCCTCTTCGCCGCTGGCCGCATGGCGGGGGCCCGCCGCCCCCGTTTTCCGCCGCCGCGCCCATTGCCCGCGCATGGATCGCGGCAATGGCGTGACTTTCCTCCCGCTCCTGCCCGGCAGTCTGTGTTTGGCGGCCCGGGCTGTCAATTGGAACAGACCTATCGGATTCCTATGCGACTCATAGGTTCTGCTCACAGGCGGCATGGGCCCGGTTTTCTTGCATTACGCCCCGGCGGTGCCAAAAAGGACCGGCGCCGCCGCGCGCGGGCCCGCGACCTGCGGGCCGGGGGGAAACCGATGCTGCTTGCGAACCTCAGGACCCTGAAGATCGACCTGCGCCAGCTTGGCTATTTCACCGCCATCGCCGAATGCGGCAGCATCACCAAGGCGGCGGCGCTGATGGGCATCGCCCAGCCCTCGCTGTCAGAGGCGGTGGCGCGGCTGGAACGCGAACTGGACGTGGCCCTTGTCGTGCGGACCGGCCGGGGCATCGTGCTGACCGATGCGGGCGCGGCGCTGGCAGAACACGGGCAGAGCATCCTCGCCGCCGTCGATGCCGCCATGTTCGACGTGCGCCAGCGCGGGCAGAACCTGCGCGGGCGGATCGCGCTCGGCCTGCCGGCGATCATCACCAGCCTTCTGGGTGTGCCCGTGGCCGAAACCGTCGCGCACCAGAACCCCGACATCAAGCTGCGCATCAACGAGGGCACCTCGCTGGTGATCCTCGACTGGCTGGCGCAGCGGCGCATCGACCTTGCCGTCAGCTACGAGGGCTATGATTTCGGCGGCATGGACGTGCAGCCCTTCATGGCGGAAGACCTGTACCTGCTTGCCGCGCCGGACGACTGGCCGGGCGGCGCCGACGAAAACGGCATCGCCCGCCGCCCGGTCCGGTTCGAGGAACTGGCGGACCTGCCCCTGATCCTGCCCAACCGCCCCAACGGGCTGCGCAACCTGCTGGATCAGGCCGCACGGTCGCGCAAGATCGAACTGGACAGTTCGATCGAATTCGACGCGCTGCACAACCTCGTCTCGATGGTGATGCGCGAGCTATTACACCATCCTGTCCCATGCCGCCGTGGTGCCCGATGTACAGAGCGGCAAGATCATCCTCGTCCCCATCGTCGCGCCCCGCGTCTGCCATCGCTCCTTCGTCGTGCGGCGCAGCGGCGTGCCGGTTTCCCCCTCCAGCCAGCTGGTGGAAAGCCTGCTGGTCAGCATCGGCACCGAGATGATCGCACGCTACGGCCTTTGCGCAAGGATGGAACATCCGGCGGCGCTGGCCGCCCGATCCTGACCGCGGTCAGGATTCCAGCGGACGCGCGGCCAGTTCGGCGGTGATGTTGGCGTCGATCGGGGTGTCGTAGGTCATCAGGATGAAGCCCAGCACCGAATAGAACCCCACCGTCGCCAGCAGGTCGAACACCGCCTTGCGGCCGAAGGCTTCGGCCAGTTCGGCTTCCAGCGCGGGCGGCAGGCGGCGGAGGTCGAACAGCGCATCGACCGCGCGGACCAGCAGGCCATCCTGCCCATCCGGCATGCCGCGCACGGCGGCGATGCGCGCGTCGCCCATCCCCAATGCCCGCGAGCGGCTGACATGGTGGCTCCATTCATAGTCGGATCCCATCCGGTGCGCCGCGCGCAGGATGACGATTTCCAGCAGGTCGTCGGCCAGCGCGCTTTCCTTGACGATATGCTGGCGCAGCGGCGCCCAGGCGTTCAGCAGCGCGGGATTGTGCGCCATCACGCGATAGACGTTCAGCGCCCCGGCAAAGCCGGATTGCAGCGCGGCGGCCTCGGCCGGCCAGTCGGCGGCGGAAAGGGGCGGACAGACGGTGGCACGGGGGGATGCGGTCATGGCGTTCCTCGGCTGGTCGCCCTCTCAGGGGCACAGATACCTTGCGTAAAGCATCGGGTCGCGGTCCGTCCAGATGCCGGTGGCGGCGCGGTAGCGGGTGATGGCGGAAAGGTCGAGCCCCACGCGCAGCACGCCCTCGCCGTCATGGTCCAGCGCGCCCAGCACCGTGCCGTCGGGCCCGACCGCGCAGGACCGGCCGAAGAACCGCTGCCCGCCATGCACGCCCGCGCGGTTGCAGCTGAGAAAGAACACCCCGTTTTCCACCGCCCGCGTATAGGCGCGGTGGATGAACAGCGCCGGATCCGCCACCGGCGCGCCCTTTGCCCCGAAAGAGGCCCAGACCGAGGTCACGATCCCCGCCCCCTGCAAGGCGAGGATCCGCGTGATTTCGGGAAAGCGGATGTCATAGCAGATCTGCATGCCGATCCGGGTGCCCAATGCGGCGAAGGTCTCGATCCGGTCGCCCCTGGTGAACCACAGCTTTTCGTTCTGCCACTGGTGGACCTTGACATAGGTCCCCGTCACGCCCCCCGGCCCGATCAGCAGCGAGGCGTTGCGCATCACCCCCGCGCGCAGACCGTCGCGCAGGCCGAGGCCGATGACGACATGCACCCCCAGATCGCCCGCAAGCGCCGCCAGCGCCGCGATCTCTTCGCCGTCCGGGGCGGCGCAGGCGTTCCACAGCGCCGCGCCGTAATGCGGCACATCGGACACCATCGGCCCGCCGGGGACCAGCGGCTCGACATAACCGGTGTTCGACAGTTCGGGAAACAGGATCAGCCCCGCGCCCTGCCCGGCCTCTGCCCGGATATGGGCGTGGATGCGGGCAAGGTTGCGCGCGGGGGCAAGCGGTTCGGCGTCGAACTGCACAAGGCTGGCGGCGATCATGGCGATACCCTTCTGCCGGCCGCGAAATCCCAGTCCCGCCCCGGGGCGGCGGCGATCAGGTCGCGGGTGTATTGTTCGCGCGGATGCGCCAGAACCTCGGCCGCGGGGCCGTATTCCACCACCCGGCCCCGCTGCATCACCATCACGTCGTCGCAGATCTGCGCCGCCACCCGCAGGTCATGGGTGATGAACAGCACCGCGAGGTTCCGTTCCTGCTGGATCTTCGCCAGCAGGTCGAGCACCTGTGCCTGCACCGACACGTCCAGCGCCGACACCGCCTCGTCCGCGACGATCACATCGGGATGCATCATCAGCGCGCGGGCGATGGCCAGCCGCTGCCGCTGGCCGCCGGAAAACTGGTGGGGAAATCGGTTCAGGCTTTCGCGCGGCAGCCCCACCACCTCGATCAGTTCCGCCGCGCGGGCCAGCGCCGCCTGCCGCCCCTCGCCCGCGTTCACCGCGCCCTCGATCAGGCTTTCCCCGATCCGCAGCCGGGGGTTGAGCGAACGGTTCGGGTCCTGGAACACCATCTGCATCGCGCGGCGCGCAGGCGCCAGCGCCCGGCGACCCTGCAACATCGCGGTATCCTGCCCGTTGACCAGCACCGCGCCCCCGGTCGGATCCTCCAGCCGCACCAGACAGCGCGCGACGGTGGACTTGCCCGACCCGCTTTCCCCGACGATGCCGAGCGTCCGGCCCTTGGTCAGCCGGAAACTCACGTCATTGACCGCATGCACCCGGTGCCCCGGCCGGCCCAGCATCCGCGCCAGAAGGGACTGGAAACTGAACACCTTGTCCAGCCCGTCGACCTCTATCACCGCCGCCCCGCCCGCATCCGCCCGCGGCGCGCGCGGGGTCAGCGAGGGCACGGCGGCCAGCAGGTCGCGCGTATACTGCGCCCTGGGGGCCGACAGCACCTCGGCCACGGTGCCGGTTTCCACCACCTCGCCCCGGCGCATGACGCAGACGCGATCGGCGATATCCACCACCACGCCCATGTCGTGGGTGATGAACAGCACGGCGGTATTCTGTTCCTCCTGCAACTGGCGGATCAGCGACAGGATCTGTTTCTGCGTCGTCACGTCCAGCGCGGTGGTGGGTTCGTCCGCGATCAGCAGCCTGGGCTTCAGCGCCAGCGCCATGGCGATCATCACCCGCTGCCGCTGCCCGCCCGAAAGCTGATGGGGATAGCTGTCCCAGATGCGCGGCGGGTCCGGCAGATGGACAGAGGCAAAGGCCGCCAGCGCCGCCGCCCGGCGTTCGGCCGCGGTCATCGCGGTATGGGCGCGGTAGACCTCGTCCATCTGGAGGCCGATCTTCAGCACCGGGTTCAGCGCCGTCATCGGTTCCTGAAAGATCATCGCCATCGCCGCCCCGCGCAGGGCGCGGGTGCGGGCGGGGGTGGCAGTCAGGATGTCCTCGCCCTGCAACAGCACCGCGCCGGCGGTGGCGCGCAGTTCATCCCGCGGCAGCAGGTCCATCGCCACCAGCGAGGTGACGGACTTGCCCGACCCGGATTCGCCCACCAGACACAGCGTTTCCCCCGGATGGATGTCGAAACCGATGCCCTTGAGGATCTCCGCCGGCTGCCGCCCGCAGGTCGCCACGCGCAGGTCCCGCACCGACAGGACGGGGGTTGTCTTGTCACCCATCACGCGCCCCTTCCCTTCATCTTCGGGTCCAGCCGGTCGCGCAGCGCATCGCCCAGAAGGTTGATCGACAGGATACAGGCCGACAGCACGATGGCGGGCCAGAACACCAGCCAGGGGTTCATCGCGAAGTAAAGCCGCCCCTCGGCCATGATATTGCCCCAGGTGGGGATTTCCGTCCCGATGCCGACGCCGAGAAAGGACAGCGCCGCCTCTGTCAGGATCGCAGAGGCATAGATGTAGGTGCCCTGCACGATCAGCGGCGCGATGGTCGAGGGGAACAGGTGCCGGGTGATGATCCGCCGCGTGGGCGTGCCCAGCAACACCGCGGCATCGACATAGGTTTCCGACCGCGCCGCCAGCACGCGCGACCGCACCAGCCGCACCACCTGCGGGATCTCTGGCAGCATGATGGCGATGATGACGGTCGTCAGCCCCGCCTTGGTCAGCGCCACCACCGCGATGGCCAGCAGGATGCCGGGGATCGCCATCAACCCGTCCATCATCCGCATCACCACCGCGTCGAAGCCGCGGAACCAGCCCGCCAGCAACCCGACGGGCAGCCCGATCGCGATCGAGCCCGCCGCCACACCGGCCCCCACCAGCAGCGACACGCGCGCGCCATGGACCACGCGGGAATAAAGATCGCGCCCGAAACTGTCGGTGCCGAGCCAGTAGGTTTCCGACGCCGGTTTCAGCCGCATCGCGGCGTTGAGCCGCGTCGGCTCGAAATTCGCCAGAAGGGGGGCGAACACCGCCATGCCCACCACCGCGATCAGGATCACCAGCGCGAGGACGGTCGTCCAGTGCGGCGGCCGGTCCGGCAGGCGGCGGCGCATGAGGGGGGCGCCGGGAGTATCGGGTTCAACGCTCATTGATAGCGGATCCTCGGATCGGTCAGGGCATAGGACAGGTCGATCAGCAGGTTGATCACGACATAGGCCGCCGCGGTCAGCAGGATGATGGCCTGGATCAGCGGGTAATCCCGCGCCAGCACCGCATCCACCACCAGCCGCCCCAGCCCGGGGATGTTGAACACCGTTTCCGTCACCACCACGCCGGACACCATCATGGCGAACCCGGTTCCCACCACCGTCAGGATCGGGATGGCGGCGTTGCGCAGCGCGTGGCGGAACAGCACCAGCGCCTCGGGCAGGCCCTTGGCGCGGGCGGTGCGCACGTAATCCTCGCGCAGCACCTCGAGCATCGAGGCCCGCGTCATCCGCGACACCAGCGCGATATAGATCGAGGCCAGCGCCAGCCCCGGCAGGATGATGCGGTAAAGGAAGGGGCCCAGCCCTTCGGCCAGGGGTTTGTAGCCCTGCACCGGCAGCCATTTTAGGTTCACCGCAAAGACCCCGATCAGCACATAGCCGGTGACGAAGATCGGCACCGAAAAGCCCAGGACGGAAAACGCCATCACCGCCCGGTCGATCAGCCCGCCGTGCCGCCACGCCGCCAGAATGCCCAGAGGCACCGAGATCACCACCGTCAGCGCCATCGCCACCACCGCCAGCGCCAGCGTCGGCCCGATGCGCTGGCCGATCATTTCCAGCACCGGGCGCTGCGAGATCAGCGAATTGCCGAAATCCCCCGTCAGCATGTTGCCGATCCAGGCGACGAACTGCCCCGCCAGCGGCCGGTCCAGCCCCAGGCTGTCGCGGATGGCGGCGATCTGTTCGGGCGTCGCATGGTCGCCCGCAATGGCCTGCGCCGGATCGCCCGGTGTCAGCCGCAGCAGCAGAAAGACGAACAGCGCCACGAACAGCATGACCGGAACCGCCAGCAAGAGCCTGCGGATGAAATAATAGATCATCGGAACCTCCCCAGCCGGGGGCGCCCCGCAGGGCGCCCGCCAGAGGTTACTTGTGCATGCCCCAGAAGAGCGTGATCGGACCGGGCTCGATATCCTGCAACTCCGTCCGCCATGCCGCGACCGACTTGAACTCGCCGGCATTGTAGTAGAAGCCCTGGTCCCAGGCGATCTGCTGGATCGCCGCCGCGATGCGTTTCTGGTCGTCCAGCGTGGGCGAGGTCAGGTATTCGGCCCGCAGCGATTCTATCTCGGGGCTGACCGGCCAGCCGGACCACGCGGTATCGGCGCCCGAGCCATCCAGCAGCGCATGCACCAGCGGGTTCCAGATCCCGGTGACGCCCCAGTAGGTGAACAGCATGTTCCACCCGCCCTCGGCCACCGGCTGCCAGCCGTTCTTGCGCGATTGCAGCGTCGCCCAGTCCATCGAGACGACATCGACATCGAACCCCGCCTCGCGCAGCCGTTCGGCGGCGACGATGGGCTGGGTGGACAGGATCGTCAGGTCGGTGGGCTGCATCATCATCACCGGCGTGCCGTCATAGCCCGCGGCCTTCAGCAGCTCCTGCGCCTTGGCCATCCGTTCTTCCGCGCTGCCCGCCAGGTATTCGGCCCCCGCATCGGACGCCAGGGGCACCTCGCAGCCATAGGCCGAGGCGCAGAGCGTGTAATAATCGGGGTTGCCGATGGCGGTCTGCATCAGGGTGTCCTGATCCAGCGCATACATCGCCGCCCGGCGCAGATCCGCGTTGTCGAAGGGCGGCAGGCGGTGGTTGAACCGGCCCGTGACCTGCGCGCCGAGCGGGTTCTTGATGCCGTATTCCACGCCCTCGGCCATATCCAGCAGCGGCAGCAGGTCGATCGTCACCTGTTCGATCAGGTCCACGTCGCCCGACTGGATGGCGTTGATGGTGGTCTGCATGTCCGGCATCGCCTTCCACACCACCTTGTCCACGTTCACCACCTTGCCGCCGGCGGTCCAGCTCATCGGTTCTGCCCGCGGCACGTAGTCGGTGTTCCTGACGTAAACGGCCTGATCGCCCGGCCGGTATTCCTCGGCCACAAAGCGGAAGGGGCCCGACCCGATCATCTCGGCCACCTGTTCGCCCTTCGGCGTCTCGGCCAGCCGTTTCGGCATCATGAACGGCGGCACGGGCGAGGGCTTGGCCAGAAGTTCCAGCACCTGCCCGAAGGGTTTCGCCAGCGTGATGACGATTTCCCGATCCGACGTCGCCGCGATCGAGGCGACATGCGTCATCATCGTCCGGCCCGGGCCGTCGTTTTCCCCCCAGCGGCGCAGCGAGGCCACGCAATCCTCTGCCGTCACCGGGGTGCCGTCATGCCATTTCAGCCCCTCGCGCAGGGTCAGCGTATAGGTCATCCGGTCGTCCGACACCGCGTAATCGGCCATCTGCGGCTGCGGGTTGTAGTCGGCATCCATGCCCAGAAGCGTGTCGAACACCATGAAACCATGCGTCCGCACGATCTGCGCCGTGCTCAGATGCGGGTCGAGCGTGCGCAAGGGCGCCTGCATCACCGCCGTCACCACCTGTTCGGCGGATACCGGCGCAGACCAGAACGCACCGGCCGCCAGCGCGGCAAGGCCCAACGTGCCATAGCGAAGGAATGTCATGTTACCTCTCCTGAAGTTTTGTTGTCGTTGAAGGGCGGCGGGTCGCACCACGGGAAGGCGCGGGCGGTGTCGAGTTGCCGGTAGGGGATCAGCCGCACATCGGCGGGGCCCAGATCGGGCGTATCGACCACGAGGATGCGGTCGGCCATGGGTTCATAGAAGTCGCGGAAATGGGTTTTCGACCGCAGCAGGATCACGTCGTAATCCTCGGGCCGCTCGCCGAAGATGGTGAAGGGGTCGCCGTCGACGGCAAAGGCGAAATGCGACACGATGGAAATGCGGATGCGTCCCACCTCGACCAGCGCGGTCAGGCCCAGATCCACCTGCGATCCGCGCTGGTAGCGGCCCGAGACGGTATAGGCCTTCGGCCCCGCCCAGATCACCCGCGCGCGCACCGCCACCGGCCCGCCGGTTTCCGGCGCGGTATGGCCTCCAAGGGACAGGTCCACCTCTGCCCCCGCACCCGCGGCATGGGCGGCCGCGGCGCTGGCCGGGTCCAGCAGGAAGGGCACGGCGACGCGGCCGAGGTCGCGGTCCAGCAGCGCGCGCAGCAGATGGGTGGAATCGTTCATCCGGTCGGCATGTTCCAGCAGCACCACGGGCCGCCCCCGCCCCGGATTCGCGGCCACATCCGCCAGCGCGTCCTCTACCCCCCAAACGGGGATCGCCTGCGCGATGGCATGCCGCGCCGCATGCAGCCGCGCGGCGAAATCCTGCGCCTTCGCCTCTGCCGCCGCCTGCCCCGCCCAGTCTAGCGCGATCACCGACATGCCGGTATTCGCGCTGTCGGCATAGGCAAAGCCCGCCATGACGGAAATGTCGCAATCCCCCGCCGCCCGCGCCTCTGCCATGATCGCGGCCAGCGGCTCCAGCGCCGTCGCAGACATGATGGACGGGATCACCACCCCCGGCCGCGCCACGGCCAGCCCGGGGCGGCGGCCCGTCCGCAGCAGGCGGATCAGGGCGCTTGTCGCCCTTTCCCCCGTCTCGCCCATGTCGATATGCGGCGAATGGCGATAGCCCACCGCGATGTCGGCCCCCGCCAGCGTGCGCGCGTCGATATTGCCGTGATAGTCCAGCGCCACCGCCAGCGGCAGCCCCGGCGCCGCCGCGCGCACGCGGTCGATCACATGGCGTTCCACATCCGCATATCCGGGCGCCCAGCAGGCCCCGTGCAGGAACAGCACGAACCCGTCGAACGGCCCCTGCGCCGCGATACCGTCCACGATTTCCTGCGTGAACCGTTCCACCGCCGCATCCGATGCCGGGCCGAGCGCGCCCAGAAGCGTGTGGAACAGCGGCACGAATTCCGCCCCTTCGGCGGCGCAGACGGCCATGCAGCCGCCGGGGACGGTGTTGGTGCCGGCGAACCGGGCCGTCACTTCGGCCCCGCGGGTGCACAGCCGCTCGAATTCCTCCACCTCCGCCACCTGCGGCACGGCGGTGACGGATTCGAGGTTGAAGCCCGCAAAGCCGATCCGATACGCCATCAGACCCCCTTCACCGCAGCGCCGATGGCGTCGCGCAGACGTTCGACGATCATGTCGATTTCTCCGGGCGCGACGATATAGGGCGGGGCCAGCAACACATGGTCGCCCCGCCGCCCGTCGATGGTGCCCCCGGCGGGATAGCACAGCAGGCCGCGCGCCATCGCCTCGGCCTTGACCCGCGCATGGATCTTCAGCGCCGGGTCGAAGGGGGTCTTGCTGTCCTTGTCGGCCACCAGCTCGATCCCGCGGAACAGGCCCCGGCCCCGGATGTCGCCCACATGGGGCGACTGGCCCAGCGCCGCATCGAGCCCGGCCTGAAGCCGGTCGCCCATCGCGCGGACATGATCCATCATCCCCGGGCGGCTGATGATCTCCACCACCTTGTCGGCCGCCGCCGCCGCCACCGGATGGCCGATATAGGTATGCCCATGCTGGAACAGGCCCGAGCCTTCGGCGAAGGCGCGGTAGATGCAATCCGACAGCATCACCGCCCCGATGGGCTGATACCCCCCGCCCAGACCCTTGGCGATGGTCACGAGGTCGGGCACGATCCCTTCCTGTTCGAAGGCGAAAAGACTGCCGGTGCGCCCCATGCCGCACATCACCTCGTCGAGGATCAAGAGCACGCCATACCTGTCGCAGACCGCCCGGATGCGGCGGAAGTAATCCGCCACCGGCCCCACCGCACCCAGCGTCGCGCCCACCACGGGTTCCGCCACGAAGGCCATCACCCGGTCCTCGCCCAGGTCGCGGATCTTCGCATCCAGCTCGTCCGCCAGCCTTGCGGCATAGGCCTCGGGGGTCTCGCCCACCTGCTGGTCGCGGTAGGCATAGCAGGGCGACACATGATGCGTTTCCGGCAATATCGGCTGGAACTGCGCCCGGCGCAGCGCATTGCCCCCCGTCGCCAGCGCGCCGATGGTATTGCCGTGATAGCTCTGCCGCCGGGCGATGATGTGGCGGCGCTGCGGCTGGCCGATTTCCACGAAATACTGCCGCGCCATCTTCAGCGCCGCCTCCACCGCCTCCGACCCGCCGGAGACGGGGTAGACGTAATCCAGCCCCGGCGGCGTCAGCGCCACCAGCCGGTCGGCAAGCGATTCCAGCGCCGGGGTGGTGAAGAAAGAGGTATGGGCATAGGCGATGGCATCCATCTGCGCCCGCATCGCCTCCAGCACCTCGGCATGGCCATGGCCCAGACAGCTGACCGCCGCCCCCCCGGACCCGTCGATGAAGCTGCGCCCCCCGGCATCGGTGATGTAGACGCCCTGCCCCGCCACAGCCCTGGGCAGGTCGGCGCCGATCGTGCGGTGGAGGATTCTGGTCATCTGTCCGGCCTTCGGTGGAATCGCGGCACGCGCCGCCCTGCCCTCGTGCATAGCGCCGCCGCGGCAAAATGCAACACTTGTTTCATCACAACACAAATAGAAACGTTTGCAGCCATTCACGGCATTCACGAAACGATGAAATCATGTGCAGATGCACGAAATCCGTTGAATCTGGTGCGAATCGGCGGGATAGCTAGGGCCACGCCCCAACCGAAGGCGAAACATATGTTGCAAGACGATCCCCTGCGGGACCATATCATCGCCCGGTTCGAGGACATGCCGCCCCAGTTGCAGGCCGCCGCGCGCTATATCCTCGAACATCCGCAGGAGGTGGCGCTGGTGTCGATGCGGGAACTCGCGCGCAATGCGGGCGTGCAGCCGGCGACGATGACGCGGCTGGCCAAGTTCCTCGGCCTGCCCGGCTATGACGACATCCGCGCCCATCACGCCGAGGCGATCCGCCTGCGCGCCGACGGTTTCGCCGCCCGCGCGATCCGGCAGGACGATGCGGCGGGGGCCGACGGGCTGGCGCGGCAGATGTTGCAGGGGCTGGCGGCGCAGATCGCGCGGCTGTGCGAACCCGCCGCGCTGGCGCGGATAGAGGCGGTGGCCGACCGGCTGGCAGGCGCGCGGCGGATCTATGTTCTGGGGCTGCGGTCCTGCCATTCGGTGGCCTGGCATTTCCACTATGTCATGACGCTGTTGGGCGAACGCACGGTGCATCTGGACGGCCCCGCGGGCACGGCGGGCGATGCGCTGATCCGGGCGCGGGCGGGGGATGTGCTGCTGGTGGTCTCGATCAACCCCTATGCGCTGCACAGCCTGGAACTGGCGGAAATCGCCCGCGAAAAGGGAATGGTGCTGCTGGCGATCACCGACAGCGAGGTTTCGCCCCTGGTCGGGATCTGCGAACACGCCATCCTCTGTTCGACCGACAGCCAGAGCTTTTTCCACACCCTCGCGCCGGCGCTCGCGGTGTCCGAGGTGCTGTGCGCGGCGCTGGCCAGCCGCGACCGGGCGGCGGCGCTGGAAGGGCTGCGCGCGGCGGACCGGCAATTGCTGGCGCTCAACACCTACGCCAATGCGATCCCGCGCCGCAGGCTCTGACCCGCCCTACATCCCCGCGGGCAGCCAGAGCGTCTTGGTGTCGGTCGCCGCTTCCAGAAACGGCCGCACGCCCCCGGCGGCCCAGTCCACGGCCTGCCCGTGGTCCACCCATGTCCGCTTGAGGTTCGCGACCGATTCCCGTTCGACCAATGCCGACACCTCCGCCCCCGCAAAGGCCCAGACGGCATCGACATCCCTATGGCCGGCCAGCGTCCGCGCCAGTTCCGCCGCATCGCCGGTGACGATATTCGCCACACCCCCCGGCACGTCCGAGGTATCGAGCAACTGATAGAAATCCGTCGCCGCCAGGGGGTAAGCGCGCGAAGGCACCAGCACGCAGGCATTCCCCACCGCCATCGCAGGCGCCAGCAGCGAGACCAGCCCCAGCAACGGCGCCTCGTCGGGGCAGATCATGCCGATGACGCCCTGCGGTTCGCGCAGGGCCGCCACCATGCCGCGCAGGGGCACGGGCTTGACCGCGCCTTCCCATTTGTCGGCCCAGGCGGCGCAGGCGAACAGGCGCTGGATGGCGGCCTCCACCTCTGCCCCGCCGGGCCTGCCGGTCAGGTCTTGCAGGCGGGCGGCGAATTCACCGGCGCGGGCGGACAGGTTTTCGGCGAGGTAGTAGATCACCTGCGCCCGGTTCCACGCGCTGGCCCGCGCCCATCCCGGTGCGGCGGCGCGCGCGGATTCCACCGCATTGCGGATGTCCTTGCGGGTGCCGAGACCCACATGGCCCAACAGCCGCCCCTGCCGCGACCAGACCGCGCGCGACAGGCCGGAATCGGGCCGCGCCTGCTTGCCCCCGATATAAAGCTTTGCCGTCCTGTCGATCCCCTCGACCATCGGCGCGGCGGGCGGGGCGACGGGGGCGATGGCGCGCAGGGGGCGGGGCCTTCCGGCCGGGCGCAGCCATGCCCGCAGCCCCTCCCACCCGCCCTCGCGGCCGAACCCGCTTTCGCGCACCCCGCCGAACCCGGCGGCGGCATCGAACAGGTTCGCCGCATTGACCCAGACGACCCCGGCCCGCAGCCGCCCCGCGACCTCGTGGGCCATATTCACATTCTCGGTCCAGACCGAGGCGGCAAGGCCGTAGCGGGTGTTGTTGGCGATCTCCACCGCCTCTGTATGGGTGCGGAAGGTGGTGGCGGCGAGGACGGGGCCGAACACCTCTTCCTGCATCAGCGGGTCGGCGGGCGACAGGCCCGTGACCAGCATGGGGGCGCAGAAACAGCCCGGGGGGATGGGGGTATCGGGCCGGAACACCTCGCCCTGCGTGGCGGCGACCATCGCATTGACGCGGGCCAGATGCGCTGGATCGGCCAGCGCCCCGATGTCGATGCATTTGTCCAGCGGGTCGCCCACGCGCAGGCGCGCCATCCGGCGCTTGAGCCGCGCAAGGAAATCCCCCGCCACCCCTTCCTGCACCAGCAGGCGCGATCCGGCGCAGCAGACCTGCCCGCCGTTGAACCAGATCCCTTCGACCAGTCCCTCGACGGCGCTGTCGAGATCCGCATCCTCGAACACGATGAACGGCCCCTTGCCGCCCAGTTCCAGCGTCAGCCCCTTGCCCGTCCCGGCGGTGGCGGTACGGATGGCGCGGCCGGTGGCGGTCGATCCGGTGAAGGCGACCTTGGCGACATCGGGGTGGGCGACCAGCGCCGCACCCGTTTCCCCGTCGCCCGTGACCACGTTCAGCACGCCCTTCGGCACCCCCGCCTCGCGCGACAGTTCCGCGAACAGCAGCGCCGACAGCGGCGTCCATTCGGCGGGCTTCAGCACCACGGCATTCCCCGCCGCCAGCGCGGGCGCCACCTTCCATGCCAGCATCAGCAGCGGAAAGTTCCACGGCACCACCGCCGCGCAGACGCCCACGGGGGCCATGCCCGGCAGTTCGTCCGCCACCAGTTGCGCCAGCCCGGCGTGATAGCCGAAATGCCGCGCCACCAGCGGAATATCCGCATCGCGGGCCTCGCGGATCGGCTTGCCGGTATCCAGCACCTCCATCACCGCGAACAGCCGCGCATGTTTCTGCACCAGCCGCCCGAGGGCATAAAGCACCCGCGCCCGTTCATGCCCCGGGGTGCGGCCCCATTTCGCCTGCGCCCGCCGCGCCGCCGCCACCGCCGCCGCCACATCCGCCGCGGCCCCCTGCGTCACCTCGGCCAGCAGGCCGCCGGTGGCCGGGTTGCGGGTGACGAAGGTATCCCCCGCCGCCGTGAACCGCCCGTCGATCCAGTGCCCGAACCGCCCGCCATGCGCGGCGATCCAGTCCAGCGCCGGGGCGGCGGATTCGGGCGCGGGGCCGTAGGAAAGGCTATCGAAAATGTCCTTGACGCTCATGTCCCTAGCCCATCGGATGGCGGTTGGCGGCGGAATAGCGGCCGGTGACATGGTGGTCCAGCTGCCGTTCTATATCCCCCAGAAGGCTGGAGGCGCCGAAGCGGAACAGGTCGGGCTGGCACCACTCCCGCCCCAGTTCCTCGCGCATCAGCGCCAGATAGACCAGCGCGTCCTTGGCCTTCGATATGCCCCCGGCGGGCTTGAACCCGACGCGGAACCCGGTGCGGTCGTGGTAATCGCGGATCGCGCGGGCCATCACCAGCGCCACCGGCAGGGTGGCATTCACCGCCTCTTTCCCCGTCGAGGTCTTGATGAAATCCGCCCCCGCCATCATGCACACGAGGCTGGCGCGCGCAACATTGGTGAGGGAACCCAGTTCGCCCGTCGCAAGGATCGCCTTCACATGCGCCGCCCCGCCGGCCGCGCGCATCTGCGCCATTTCATCGTAAAGCGCCTGCCAGTCGCCGGTCAGCACATGGCGGCGGGAAATCACGATGTCGATTTCCTGTGCGCCCGCCGCGACGCTTTCCCCGATTTCCGCCAGCCGCAGGGCAAAGGGCGACAGCCCGGCGGGAAAGCCGGTGGACACGGCGGCGACCGGGATGCCGGATCCCGCCAGCGCCGCCACCGCGGGGGCCACCATCCCGTGGTAGACGCAGACCGCGCCGACATGCAGGCCGGTCATTCCCAACGCCTCCAGCAGGTCGGGGCGCACCGGCTGGCGCGCCTTGGCGCAGAGGCGCCGCACCCGGCCCGGGGTATCGTCGCCGGCCAGCGTCGTCAGGTCGATCAGGCTGACGGCCTTGCACAGCCATGCCGCCTGCCAGTCCTTCTTGACCGTGCGCCGCCCCGGCAGCGCCGCCACCCGCCGGTCCACCGCAGGCGCATTCGCCTTGGCGCGCATCACCCAGTCCAGATCCAGCGCCATGCCGGGATTGCGTGGAAATGCGAAAAGGGGCGGCATCGGCGCGCTCAGTCGCGCGCCTCGGCCTTGCCGTCCAGCACCGCCCATTCCGCCCCCGTGCCGGTGGGCGGCAGGTCGGCGGGCGGCACGGCCCGGTGGATCTGCGCCTTGGCGATGAACAGCGCCGATACCGGCGCGGTCAGGAACAGGAACAGCGTGATGAGGAATTCATGCCACGACAGCCCGCCCCCGAGGAAAGCGAAATAGACCATCGAGGCGATCAGCACCCCGCCCACGCCCAGGGTGGTCGCCTTGGTCGGCGCGTGCAGGCGGGTCATCGTGTCGGGCAGTTTCAACAGCCCGAAGGACCCCACCAGCCCGAAGAACCCGGCCCCCACCAGCAACAGCGACACCACCACTTCCGCGATCAGTTCCATTCCCGGCCCCTCACTCGATGATGTCGCCGCGCAGCATGAACTTGGCATAGGCGATGGTGGACACGAAGCCGGTCATGGCGAACAGCAGCGCGGCCTCGAAATAGATCGTCGTGCCGGCATAGATGCCGTAAAGCACCATCAGCGCGATCACGTTCACCACCATCGTGTCCAGCGCCAGCACCCTGTCCGGCACGCCGTCGGACCGCGCGACACGGTAGAGCGTGAACAAAAGCCCGACAGCGAAACAGCCGAAGGCGAAGGTCAGCGCGGCCTCGATCATTCGAACATCTCCTTCAGTCGGCTTTCATAACGGGCCTTGATGTCGGCCACCACGGCATCGGGGTCGGGCGCATGCAGGCAATGCACCAGGATCGCGCGCCCGTCCGCCGACAGATCGGCGCTGACGGTGCCCGGGGTCATGGTGATCGTCCCGGCCAGAAGCGAGATCGCCTCGGGCTTGCGCAGGTCGAGCGGCACCGACACCCAGGCCGGGCGCAGGCTGGCGCGCGGCATGAACAGCACGATCTTCGCCACCGCGATATTGGCCACCACGATGTCATAGATCACCAGCAGGATATAGGCGGTGAATTTCACCGGATGGCGCATCGCCGGCCGGTCGGGCCAGTAGGCCGCCGTCAGCAGCGGGATCCCCACGCCGAGGATCACCGCAAAGACCAGCGATCCCCAGGCGAAGCCGTTGACCAGCAGCAGCCAGGTCAGGATCAGCAGCAGGCTCAGCCAGGGATGGGGGAAAAACCGGCGCAGCATCGGATCACTCCTCTTCCTGCGGCAGGGCATGGGCGTCGATCCAGGGCCGCGGGTCGTGCACCTGCGCGGCCGTTTCTTCCATCCAGCCCATGATCGGCCCGGCCAGCACCGTCATCGCCACCAGCCCCGCCAGCAACAGCCCCACCGCGACGAAGGGCAGCGCGCGGGCGGGCGGCGGGATGTCGTGGGGAACGGGTTCGGGCGGGCTTTCATACGCTTTCCAGAACAGCAGGCTGCCGGCCCGCGCCAGCCCCGCCACCGCGATCAGCGAGGTGATCAGGATCGCCGACCACGCCAGCACATAGGGCCCGGTGTTGCGCAGCGCGTCGAGGATCAGCAGCTTGCCCACGAAACCCGACAGCGGCGGCAGCCCGGCGATGGCGATGGCACCGGCAAAGAACAGCGCCGCGATCAGCCCGTTCTGCGGGATCGGCGGGCGCGGCGCGGCCAGCGTGTCGGTCCCGCGCCGTTCCAGCACCATGTCGGCGATCAGGAACAGCGCCGCCGTGGCCAGCGTCGAATGCACCAGATAGTAAAGCACCGCCGCCGTGGTCTGCGGCGAAAACGGCGCCATGCCCAGGAACAGCGTGCCCATGGACCCGATGGCGGCGAAGGCCACCAGCCGCGCCAGCCCCTTCGCCCCGAGGATACCCACCATCCCCACCACCAGCGTCAGGAGCGCGGCGGGATAGAGGATTTCGGCATAGAACGTGCCGGTCGCGGGCACGTCGGGGCCGAACATCAGCGTGAAAAACCGCAGGATCGCATAGGCGCCCACCTTGGTCATCACCGCGAACAGCGCCGCCACCGGCCCCGGGGCCAGCGCATAGGTGTTGGGCAGCCAGAACTGCATCGGCACCAGCGCGCCCTTGACCGCGAACACGATCAGGAACAGCACCCCCGCCACCCGGATCAGCGCCGCGTCGCCCTCCGGCAGGGCGGCGATCTTGACCGACAGATCGGCCATGTTCAGCGTGCCGGTGACGGAATAGACGGTCGCCAGCGCGAACAGGAACAGCGTGGACCCGGCAAGGTTGTAGGCGATGTACTGCACCCCCGCGCGCAGCCGCGCACCGCCCCCGGCATGGATCATCAACCCGTAAGACGCGATCAGCAGCACCTCGAAGAACACGAACAGGTTGAAGGCATCCCCCGTCAGGAAGGCCCCGCAGATCCCCATCAGCTGAAACTGGAACAGCGCATGGAAATGCCGCCCCCGCGCATCCCAGCCCGTGCCGATGACATAAAGCAGCACCGCCACCGCCAGCATCGCCGTCAGCAGCACCAGAAGCGCCGACAGCCGGTCGAGCACCAGCACGATCCCGAAGGGCGCGGGCCAGTTGCCCAGCAGATAGACCTCTGGCCCCGCGCTGGACGCGGCGGCGAGCAGCGCGACAGAGATCGCCAGCAACGCCAGCGTCCCGGCCAGCGAGAACACCCGCTGCAACGTCAGGTCGTTGCGCATCAGCAGAACGATCAACGGGCCCAGAACCGCCGGCAGGACGACGGGGGCAATGATCCAGTGACTCACTGCTCGTCCTCCTGCGGTCCGGTCATGTCGATGCGGTCATGCCCCGTTTCCAGGAACGCGCCGAGCGCCATCATCACCATCACCGCCGTCATCCCGAAGGAAATCACGATCGAGGTCAGCACCAGCGCCTGGGGCAGCGGGTCGACATAGGCCGCGCCGTCGGGCGACAGGATCGGCGGCATGTCGATCGACAGCCGGCCCGAGGCGAAGATGAACAGGTTCACCGCATAGGTCAGCAGCGACATTCCCAGCACCATCGGAAAGGCGCGCAGCCGCAGCACCAGATAGATGCCCGTCATCGTGATCACCCCGATCGCGCTTGCGACAAGGATCTCCATCAGCGCCCCTCCGTCCCGTGCGAGGGCGCCGAGGGGTCGACGTCCATCGGTTCGATATTCACCGTCTCGCCGGCGCGGATCGCGATCCGCGTCAGGCTCGCCAGCATCAGCATCACCGCCCCCACCACGGTCAGGAACACGCCCAGATCGAAGATGGCGGCGGTGGCCAGTTCGAATTCCTCCAGCGGCGGGATGCGGACATAGCCGTAATCCGAGGTCAGGAAGGGCCGCCCCGCGAACCAGGCGCCGATGCCGGTCAGCCCGGCGACGAACACCCCCGCGCCGATCAGCGCGTGATAGTCCAGCCGCTGGCGCGCATCCGCCCAGGCAAAGCCCGAGGCCATGTATTGCATCAACAGCGCGATGGCGACGACCAGCCCGGCGATGAAGCCGCCGCCGGGGTCGTTATGGCCGCGCAGGAAGATGTAGACCCCGACGACCAGCGCCACCGGCAGGATCATCCGGGTGGCGATCACCGCCATCATCGGATGCCGGTCGCCCGCCCGCCGCTGGTCGGGCACCCAGGCCAGCAGCCGCCGGTTCGCCCGCCCGCCGCGCAACAGGGTTTCCGTCAGCGCGAACACCAGCAGCGCGGCGATGCCGACCACCGTGATCTCGCCGAAGGTGTCGTAGCCGCGGAAGTCCACCAGGATCACGTTGACCACGTTGGTCCCCCCGCCCCCGGACTTGGAATGCGCGAGGTGATAGTCGGAAATCGTCGGAAAGGCGAAATCGCGCGTCATCAGCGCATAGGCCAGCGCCGCCACCCCCACGCCCGCCGCGCCCGCGACGATCAGGTCGCGCAGCCGCTTGGACGCGCCGCTTTCCACCGGGGTGCGCTTGGGCAGGAAGTTCAGCGCCAGCAACATCAGCACCACCGTCACCACCTCGACCGAGATCTGGGTCAGCGCGAGGTCGGGCGCGGACAGGTAGATGAAGGTGATCGACACCATCAGCCCCACCACCGCGATCAGCACCAGCGCCAGCAGCCGGTCGCGGTGCAGCACCATCAGCAGCACCGAACAGATCACCAGCGCGACCCAGGCCACCACCGGCACCGGCGCGATTTCCGTCAGCAGCCGGTCGCCCGGGGCATGGGTGCCGGTGCGGAAGGCCCAGACCCCGGCCACCACCACGCCCAGGGTGAAGATCGCCAGATACCGTGTCAGCGCCCCGTTGTGCAGCCCGTCGGTAAAGCCCCGCGCGACGGCGGCGCAGGCATCGACGATGGCGTCGAAGATCCGCTTGGCCTCCGGCCGGGGCACGGCGGTCCAGATCGCATCCAGCCGCCTGTGGCCGCCCACCAGCACCAGCCCCGTGCCCACGGCGACGATGGACAGGAACAGCGCCGGCACCAGCCCGTGCCAGTGATGGATGTTCACCGTCACCGCGCCACCCGTCACCGCCCCCGCCGCGGCCGCCACGATCCCGCCCGCCAGCGTCATCGGCCAGAGCCCGATCAGCACCACCAGCACCGCCAGCAGCGCCGGCGCCGCCCACATGCCGAAGCCGGGGTCGTGCGGGTGGTGCGGATAATCGCTGCGCACCGGGCCCAGGAACACATGCGCGATCAGCCGGAAGGAATAGGCGACCGAGAACGCCGCCCCCACCGTGGCCAGCACGACCAGCAGCCAGCCCCCGCCGGCGCCCGCGTGCAGCACCTCTTCCAGCATCATTTCCTTCGACAGGAAACCGTTCAGCGGCGGGATCCCCGCCATCGACAGCGCCGCGACGGCAACGATGGCGAAGGTCACGGGCATCAACGTCCGCAAGCCCCCCAGCCGCTTGATGTCGCGGGTCCCGGCCTCGTGGTCCACGATCCCGGCGGCCATGAACAGCGCGGCCTTGAAGCTCGCATGCGCGATGATGTGGAACACCGCCGCCACCGCCGCCGCCTTGGTGCCGAAACCCAGAAGCATGGTGATCAGCCCCAGATGGCTGACGGTGGAAAAGGCCAGCAGCGCCTTCAGGTCGTCCTTGAACAGGCCGATCACCGCGCCGATCACCATCGTGATCAACCCCGCCCCCGCGACCAGCCAGAACCATTCCGCCGTCCCCGACAGCACCGGCCACAGCCGCGCCATCAGGAACAGACCCGCCTTCACCATCGTCGCCGAATGCAGATAGGCCGACACCGGCGTGGGCGCGGCCATCGCATGCGGCAGCCAGAAGTGGAACGGGAACTGCGCCGACTTGGTGAAACAGCCCAGAAGGATCAGCAGCAGCGCCGGCAGATACCATTCGCTCGCCTGGATCGCGCCCGCCTGGGTCAGGATCACGCTCAGGTCATGGCTGCCCGCGACATGGCCGAGGATCAGCATCCCCGCGATCATCGCGAGCCCGCCGGAGGCCGTCACGATCAGCGCCATCCGCGCGCCCTGCCGCCCCTCGGGCAGGTGTTTCCAATAGCCGATCAGCAGGAAGGACGACAGCGAGGTCAGTTCCCAGAACACCAGCAGCACCAGGATGTTGTCCGACAGCACGATCCCCACCATCGCACCCTGGAACAGCATCAGATAGGTATAGAACTGCCCCATCGGGTCGGATTTCGACAGGTAGTAGCGCGCATAGAGGATGATCAGCAGCCCGATCCCGAGGATCAGCCCCGCGAACAGCAGCCCCAGCCCGTCGAGAAAGAAATTCGCATCCATCCCCAGCCCGGGCAGCCATTCGATGCGGGTATGGATCACCTCGCCCCGCAGCACCGCGGGCGCATGGATCAGCAGCCCCAGCAGGGCCAGCGCATTGGCGGCGGCAGCGGCAAGGGCGCTCGGCCCCCGGCCCGCGCGGATCATCAGGCCGGGAAACAGCGCGCCGAGGAACGGCAGCGCGGCGATCAGGGCTAGGGACATCGGCGGTTCCGTCCTCGTCTGCGTGCGTGGGTGCCGGTTCGGGCCGGCATTCGTCGTCGCGCGGCCTTAACTGCCTGCTCGCCCTACGGCTAGTCAAGGAAAACCCGCCGCGCCATCCCCCCTTGCGGGGGACAGGCACAGGTTTTTCCCCAATGCGGCGGCCCGTTTGCCCCTTCGCGGCGGTCAGCTCTGCGGCGTCATCGCCTTGCGTTGCCTGGCGCGCGACAGGCCCAGACGGCGTTCGCGCCAGATGATGAGGATCCCGGCCAGCACCACCAGCGCCGCCCCCGCCAGCATGGTCAGCGTCGGCAGATCACCGAACACCCAGTACCCGATGCCGAGCGCGAAGACGATCGACACATATTCGAAAGGTGCCACGACAGAAGCGTCGGCATGCTTGTAGCTCGATGTCAGCAGGATCTGCCCGACCCCGCCCAGAAGCCCGGCGCAGACCAGCATGGCGAATTCGGGCCCCGTGGGCACCACCCAGCCGAAGGGCGCCGTCAGCAGCGACAGCCCCGCCGCCGTCAGCGAGAACCAGAAGACGATGGTCGCCGTCGGCTCGGTCGCCACCAGCCGGCGCACCTGCACCTGCGCCATCGCCGCCAATGTCGCCCCGGTCAGCGCCAGCGCCCCGCCGATGGCCCGCTGCGTACCGCCGTCGCTGTGCAGCCCCGTCAGTTGCGGCGACAGCACGATCAGCACGCCCACCATCCCCAGCATGACCGCCGAAATGCGGAACCCCCGCACCACCTCGCCCAGGAACAGCGCGGCAAAGACCACCGTCAGCAGCGGCGCGGCATAGCCGATCGCCGTCGCCTCGGGCAGCGGCAGATAGGCGAGCGCGGCGAAGGAACAGCCCATCGAGGCCGTCCCCGCCAGCCCGCGCCAGACATGGCCCAGGGGCCGCGCGGTGCGCCAGCCGGTGCGCAGTTCGCCCCGCCAAGTCAGCCAGGCAAGGATCACCGGCAGCGCGAAGAACGACCGGAAGAACACCGCCTGCCCCGCCGGCACCCGTTCCGTGGCGGCCTTGACCAGTGCGGCCATGACGATCAGCAGCAGGACAGAGGCGATCTTGAAGGATATTCCGCGCAGGGGCTGCATGTCGTGGCTTTCGGCGATCCCTTCGCTTGTCGCCCGCCCGGGGGGCGGATGCAAGGGCGGAACGCGGGCCTTGCCTTGTGCCGGCTTCACGGCCATCATTCCGTTACAATGAGGCAGGTTCCGACACCCTTTCCGCTTTCGCAACGCATCCCCGAAGAGACCGCCTTCGACCGGCGCGAGCTGGCGGCGATCCTGTCGCTCTATGGCCGGATGGTCGCGGCGGGGGAATGGCGCGACTATGCCATTTCGCACCTGCGCGAGGTGGCGGTGTTCTCGATCTTCCGCCGCACGGCGGAAAACCCGATCTACCGCGTGGAAAAGCGCCCGCGCCTGCGGCAGAAACAGGGGATGTACGCGGTGATCGGCCCCGAGGGCCAGGTGCTGCGCCGCGGCCACGACCTGCCGATGGTGCTGCGGGTGCTGGAACGCCGGCTGATCCGCAGCGTGGATTAGGGCGGGCCGACAGTCGTCCGTGCCGCTATGACTGGCGAAGGCGCGTGCCTTCGCCACCGCGATGTCTGTCGAGTTGCCCCGGCCGGGGGCCCAAGCCCCCGGCCAGCGCCCGCCCCGCCCATGGCGGGCGCTTCTCGCCCGCCGGGGCAGGCGCCGGCCTTTCCATTATTCCCGGCATCACCGTCCCTGATGGCACCGCCGCGCGACGGGCGGGGAAACGCGGTGCGTTTCCTTGTCCCGCCCGGCCCGGCCTTTGCCGCCCTACCCCGCCCGCCGCCGCGCCGTGATCCCGCCGCCCCCGGCGGCGGCGATCCTCGCCACGGCGTCGGACAGAGGTTCCGCCGCCACCGCCATGTGATGGCCGTTGGCATGCACGATCCGGTCTGGCCCGGCCACCAGCGCGACATGGCCCTTCCAGAACACCAGATCGCCCCGGCGCAGGTCGTCGGGGCCGATCTCTGCCCCCATGCCCGCCTGCATGTCGCTGTCGCCCGGGCAGGCCCGCCCGCAGGCGTGGAAGGCCAGTTGCACCAGCCCCGAACAATCCACCCCCGCCCGGCTGTTTCCGCCCCACAGATAGGGCGTGCCCGTCAGGCTTTCGGCCACCGCCACCGGATCGTCGGCCCAATCCCCGATGGCGCGCAGATGGCAGGCGGGCACCCAGCCCTGCGGCACCGCGGCAAAGGCCCCCTGCGCCCCGGTTACGGCCAGCCGCGCACCAAGGCTCAGCCCCGCGACCTCATGCGCCTGCACCCGGGGTTCGGGGTAAAGATGGCTGCCGGGCGCGCAGATCCAATGCGTCACCATCGTGTCGGGGCCCAGTGCCGCTTCGGCCAGCCAGCCGACATAGCCGTCCTTTTCCGCCTGCCCGAAGGCATGGCCGCCATCGCGGTCCAGCACCAGAAAACGGTCGCCCATCAGCACCTGCCGGTCCCGCGCCCGGCCCGGTGCGCGGTTCAGATCCGCCAGCGGCGCCACCACCCGCGCCCATTCGCCCGCGACATAGGCCGGCGCCTCCACCCGCCCGCGCAGGGATACATGCGCGACGCGCCCGTTCGCCGGGGTCAGCCGCCGGTCCATCTCAGACCCCCAGCACGGCGGGCAGCGCCTCCAGCAGCGCCCGCGCCCCCTGCCCCACGCCCCCCCTGGGCCGGGCGGGGGCATCGGTGGGCTGATGGGCGTAGATGTCGAAATGGACATAGCGCGCGCGGTCCACGAACCGGCGCAGGAACAGTGCCGCGGTGATCGACCCGGCCATGCCGCCCGCGGGCGCATTGTCCAGATCGGCGATGCCGGGTTCGATCATCGGCTCGTAGGGCGCCCAGAGGGGCATCCGCCACAAGGGATCGCGCACCTTCGCCGCCGCCCCTGCCAGCGCCGCGGCGATGTCGTCATGGTCGGTGTAGAACGGCACCAGATCGGGGCCGAGCGCCACCCGCGCCGCCCCGGTCAGCGTGGCCATGGACACGATCGCGCCCGTCTCCTCCTCATCCGCCAGTGCCAGCGCATCGGCCAGCACCAGCCGCCCCTCGGCATCGGTGTTGTTGATCTCGACCGTCAGCCCCTTGCGGCTGGTCAGGATGTCGCGCGGGCGCATCGCATCGCCGGAAATCGCGTTCTCCACCGCCGGGATCAGCACCCGCAGCCGGATCGGCAGATCCAGCGCCATGATCATCCGCGCCAGCCCCATGACGGTCGCCGCCCCGCCCATGTCCTTCTTCATCAGCAACATCCCCGAGGACGGCTTGAGGTCGAGCCCCCCGGTATCGAAACAGACCCCCTTGCCGACCAGCGTCAGCTGCGGCCCCGCCGTGCCCCACCGCATGTCCAGCAACCGCGGCGCACGGGCCGAGGCGCGGCCCACCGCATGGATCATCGGCAGGTTCCGCGCCAGCAGATCCGCACCCCGGACCGCCGCCGCCGCCGCCCCGAACCGCGCGGCAAGGTCGAAGAACGCGGCCTCGAGTTCATCCGGCCCCATGTCGGCGGCAGGTGTGTTGACCAGATCGCGCGTCAGCGCCTCGCCCGCCGCGATGGCCTCGATCCGCCGCACATCCACGCCAGCGGGGGCCTTGAGCAGCGCCCCGGGTGCCGCGGCCTTGCGGTAGCGGTCGAAGCGGTACTGCGCGAGCAGCCAGCCGAGCGCGGCCTCGTCCCGGTCCTCGGGCGACAACCGGGCTTCCAGATGCCAGACGCCCGCAGGCAGCCGCGCCGCAGCACGGGCCACCCCGAACCGCCCGCGCGCGCGCGCGGCGGCATCGCCCATGCCCAGCACCGCCCCCGCGATCCCGCCCCCGGCGTCGGGCAGGACCACCACCTCGCCCGCCCCGGCCCCGAACCCCGCGGCATCGAGCCAGCGGCGGTGCGGCTCCGCCAGGGTATCGCGGAAGCCCGCCAGATCCTCGGCCGCAACGACATGCAGCGGCCAGGAAGCGGCGGCGGGATCGGCAAAGCAAAGGGACATCGGCATTCTCCGGCAAAGATGGCGCGAGCCTATCCGTTCGCGCGCCCGCCGCAAGGGCCGCGCCACGACCCGGCGCAGCACCCGGCCCGGACGGCGCAGGGGGCATTCTGCCCCCTCTTGGCTGCGCCAATTCACCCCCTGAGGATATTTTCAGACAGAAAATGAGGAAGGGCGCGCCCGATGAAGGCGCGCCGCCGACCCCTCGCCCGGCACCAGCGCCGGGCAAAGGGCCTATCCGGCCGTATCCCAGCCCCCGGCGATCGCCTGCGCCGCGCTGCGGTTCAGCCGCGCCCAGGTCGCGGCCAGCGCGGTCGCGTCCCCGCGGTCGAGGCAGGCGCCCACATCCTCTGCCACGCGCGCGAGCGTCGTCAGCCCCAGATGGTCGGCGATCCGGCGCATCCGGCGCAGGTTGCGCGCGAATCCCTCCAGTTCCCGCCCGGCGTACTGCCGCGTCAGATCGTGGCGCACGTTCGCCAGTTCGATCATCGCGCGGTCCAGCAGCGCCTGCACCTCCGCCCCGCCGAACTGCGCATAAAGCGCGCCGATCCGCGCGGGATCGAGCCAGATCCGCTCTCGCGGACATAGATCCAGGACCACGGCCGGCATGGTTCCCTCCACCCTCGTTTCATTCACCCGCCGCGATCCTGCCGCCGGCCTGCTGAAGAAAAGGTTGCGGCGGGTGCGAAAAACCCCTCGAATTTCGCTCGAATGCGCCCTACTCAGGGCGCGGTCGAACAGCATCGCACAAGGGGAACAGGAATGGACAAGGCCCGCCCACTGCCCGCGTATCTGATCCAGCGGTTTCACGGCTGGCGCGCAACCGCCTGGCAGGAAAACAAGGCCTGGTACCGCCGCCTGGCCAGCGACGGGCAGCACCCGCGCGCGATGGTGATTTCCTGCTGCGACAGCCGCGTGCATGTCACCTCGATCTTCGGCGCGGACGAGGGCGAGTTCTTCATCCACCGCAACATCGCCAACCTGGTGCCCCCCTACACGCCCGACGGCGAGAACCACGGCACCTCGGCGGCGGTGGAATATGCGGTGACGGTGCTCAAGGTCGCGCATCTGGTGGTGCTGGGGCATGCCAATTGCGGCGGCGTCAAGGGCTGCCACGACATGTGTTCGGGCCACGCCCCGGCGCTGGAGGAAAAGACGAGCTTCATCGGCCGCTGGATGGATATCCTGCGCCCGGGCTACGAAAAGCTCGATCCCGCCGCGGCCGAGACCGAAAGGCTGACCGCGCTGGAAAAGGAGGCGGTGCTGGTCTCGCTCGAGAACCTGATGACCTTCCCCTTTGTGCGCGCCGCGGTCGAGGCCGAGGAGATGACGCTCCACGGTCTGTGGACCTCGACGGGCGAGGGCGCGCTGGAACACTACGACCCGGCGCAGCACGGTTTCGTGCCCGTCTGATCTGACAAACGCGTGAGCAGCGCGCAGGGCCGTAGGCAGACGGCGCGTGGCGGGTATAGTCGGGGCGCAAAGTCCAGTCCCAGCAACCCGCCACAAGGGAGCCAAACGTGAAGCCCATCCACATGACCCTCGCCCTGAGCCTTGCGCTGTCCGCGGGCACCGCCCTTTTCGCGAAAGAGGGGGTGACGAACCCCACCGTCAAGGCGCGGCAGGACACGATGCAGACCATCCGCCGCAACACCGCGGTCCTGGGCGACATGGCGGGCGGCAAGACCGCCTTCGACCCGGCGGCGGCGGCGGCGGCCAAGGCGGAACTGGCCGCCGCGGCGGCAGAGATCCCGGTGAAGTTCGAACCCCAGGAGGGCGACCCCAAATCCGAGGCGAAGCCGGAGATCTGGACCGGATGGGACGACTACGTGCAGAAGGCCGAGGCGCTGGTGGCCGCGGCCGAGGCGGTGGATACCGCCTCGCTCGACGGGGTGCGCGCCGGCATGGGCGCCATCGGCGGCGCCTGCAAGAGCTGCCACGAAACCTACCGCCTCGACTGATGCGACCTGCCGCGCGGCCGCCGGGCCGCGCCCCCAATGAAGCCCGGCCCTTGCGGCCGGGCTTTCCGATGACGCGGTCAGGGCCGGGGCGCCACCCGCGCAGGCCGGTTCCCGAACCGGCGTCGCGCCCCTCCGCCCCCGCAAACCGGAAGGCGCAACCGCCTTTTCAGGCTGGATCCGAATATCCCCGCCGGAGGCCGCCGCCCCTTCCGCCCGCGGCACGGCCGGGCGGGCCCCGGCGCCCGCGCATCCGTAGGCCGGCGCTCGCCCCGGCGGCCTTTCCTGCGCGCCTACGGGCCCGCAGCCATAGGCTCAGCGTGGGGGTGCTACAGGCGTTCGCCCTGCCTTCGGGCATTTTTCTTGAAATGAGGCGGCTTCCCTTCACCTTGGGCGGCGGCCCGGCCCCCCTGACCCCGGCCGGCGGCCCCACATAACGATTGACGCGGAGGAACCATGTCGCCCAAGCTTTCCACCCTGCTCGCCTCGGCGGCGCTCGCGCTGGCCCTGCCGGCGGCGGCCCAGGAAACCACCTACAAATTCGCGCATTTCCTGCCCGCGACGCACCCTCTCTGGGTCGATGGCGGTCAGGTCTTCACCGATGCCGTGACCGAGGCCACCGGCGGCAACACCAAATGGGAAGTGTTCCCCGCCGGCCAGTTGGGCAAGGACAACCTCGCCGTCGTGACCTCTGGTCTTGCCGATATCTCGATCATCGCCACCTCCTACGCGCCCGAGAAATTCCCCGTCAGTTCGGTGTCGGAACTGCCGGGCCTCTATGCCAGCGCCTGCGAGGGCACGGGCCGGTTCTGGCATCTGGCGAAAGAGGGCGGGCCGATCGACGTGGCGGAATACGACCCGCTCGGCATCCGGGTGCTCTATGTGCTGACGCTGCCGCCCTACACGCTGATGACCACCCGCAAGGCCGTCGGCACCAAGGCCGAACTCGAGGGGCTCAAGATCCGCGCCAACGGCCCGGCGATGGACAAGACGATCCGCGCGCTCGGCGCGGTGCCGGTGCGCGTACCGTCGAGCGAGATGTACGACGCCTCCAGCCGCGGCACCATCGACGGCGCGGTCTACCCCTATGGCGGCGTCACGCCCTACAAGCTGGAAGAGGTGCTGCACTACGGCACCCAGGGCGCGATGCTCGGTTCCGGCAGCATCCTGATCGCGATGAGCCAGAAGGGCTGGGACAGCCTGTCCGACGACATGAAGACGGTGTTCGACGCGGCCGCCGCCAAGGCGCAGCGCAACCTCTGCGAGGCGCAGGACCGGCAGGAAGCCATGTTCCGCGACGAGATCGTGGCCAAGGCCGGGTTCACGGTGGTCGAACTGTCGCAGGAAGAACGCGACCTGTGGCAGACGGCGCTGTCCTCGGTGGCCGAGGACTGGGCAAAGGAAATGGACGCCCAGGGCAAGAACGGCAGCGCGCTGCTCGACGCCTATCGCGCGGCGGACCCGGCGTTCTGATCCGCCCCCGCATGACAAAAGGCGCGGGTCCCGCCCGCGCCTTTTCCCCTGGCCCGTCCGGGGCAGGCCCCGCCCCGCATCGTCGGGCGCACCCGACCTTCGCGCGCGGTACGGCCGCGGAAACCGGCCCTGCCGGCCCGCCGCACGCATGAAACGGCGTGCGTCACTTTCTGTCCCGAAATATCCCCACGCGGCGCGGCCCCGCCCCTTCCGCCCGCACCGCCGCCGGGCGGATGCCCCACCGATGACGCAGGCTGTAGGCCGGGGCGCGCCCCGGCCCGATCAGAACACCACCACCGCGCGGATCGACTTGCCCGCATGCATCAGATCGAAGCCCTTGTTGATCTCGTCCAGCGTCAGGGTGTGGGTGATCATCGGGTCGATCTCGATCTTGCCCGACATGTACCAGTCGACGATCTTCGGCACATCCGTCCGCCCCCGCGCGCCGCCGAAGGCGGTGCCCTTCCATACCCGGCCCGTCACCAGCTGGAAGGGCCGCGTCTGGATTTCCGCCCCCGCGGGCGCGACGCCGATCACCACCGACACGCCCCAGCCCCGGTGCGTGCATTCCAGCGCATCGCGCATCACCTTGACGTTGCCGGTGCAGTCGAACGAATAATCCGCGCCCCCGATCCGGTCGAAGGGGGTCTTGGTCATCTCGACGATATGGTTGACGACGGACCCCTCGATCTCTTTCGGGTTGACGAAATGGGTCATGCCGAACCGCTCGCCCCATTCCTTCTTGTCGTTGTTCAGGTCGACGCCGATGATCATGTCGGCCCCGGCCATCTTCAGCCCCTGGATCACGTTGAGCCCGATCCCGCCGAGCCCGAACACCACCGCCTTCGCCCCGATTTCCACCTGCGCGGTGTTGAGCACCGCACCGATGCCGGTGGTCACGCCGCAGCCGATGTAGCAGATCTTGTCGAAGGGCGCCGAGGGATCCACCTTGGCCAGCGCGATTTCCGGCAGCACGGTGTGGTTGGCGAAGGTGGAACAGCCCATGTAGTGATAGATCGGCGTGCCGTCGAGCATGGAAAACCGCGTCGTCCCGTCCGGCATCAGCCCCTGCCCCTGCGTCGCGCGGATCGCGGTGCAGAGGTTGGTCTTGCGGCTGAGGCAGCTCGGGCATTCGCGGCATTCGGGGGTATAGAGCGGGATCACATGATCGCCCGGCTTCAGCGTGGTCACGCCCTCGCCCACCTCGATCACCACGCCCGCGCCCTCATGGCCGAGGATGGCGGGAAAGATCCCCTCGGGGTCGGCGCCCGACAGGGTGAATTCGTCGGTATGGCAGATCCCGGTCGCCTTGATCTCGACCAGCACCTCGCCCGCCTTGGGGCCGTCGAGGTTCACCTCCATGATCTCGAGCGGTTTGCCGGGGGCGACGGCGACGGCGGCACGGGTGCGCATGGGTTCGGTTCCTCCTTGGACTGCGGGCGGCAGGCTGGGGCAAATCGGCACGGATTGCAACCACGGGGCTGCGATCCGGGGCGGTGCGGTCGCGCGATGGTGAGGGTAGGGGGATTGCCGCCGCGCGCCCGATGGCCCAAGCTGGCACGGACCAGACCGGAGCCCCGATGCACGCCCCCCGCCGCGCCCCCGCCCTGATCTTCGCCGCCGCCATCGCGGCGCTGGCCGCCTGCGTGGCCGCCCCCCCGGCCGGCGGCGCGGCGGAAACGCCCCGCCCGGGGGCCGCTGTCGAGGCCCCCATCCCGGAAGGACGCCCCGCGATGAAACCCCCGCAAGGATTCGGCGCCATGAAGCCCCCCGCCCCCCCGCCGGACGAGGCCGACGCCTGCGGCGCGGCGGCGCTCCAGCCGCTGGTGGGCCAGCCGCTGTCGGCCTTCGATCCCCGCACCGCCAAGGGCCGCGTCCGCATCATCCGCCCCGGCACGATGGTGACGATGGACTACAGCGCCACGCGGCTGAACGTCAGCCTGGACGGGGCAGAGATCATCACCCGCATCCACTGCGGCTAGGGCCGCCACCCCGGCGGGCCTGCCGGTGGAAAGAACGGGGCGCCTCCGGCGGGAGTATTTGGGAAAAGGCGAAGCGGCAGGCGCCGCCCTCTTCATTTTCTGTCCTTAAATATCCCGGGGTCCGGGGCAGCGCCCCGGCGCCGCGCCCGCCATTGCATCCCCGGCAACAGGAAAACCCTATGTCCCCTCGCGGACGCCCGATGGCCGGCGCCGTTGCGGCCATGGCCGGGCGGCGCGATCCTGCCCCGGACTGACCGAGGAGGGCATCATGGCACAGGCCACGCAGGCCGCGGGCGCGCCGCTGGAACGGTTCGAGCATCTCTATATCAACGGCCAATGGGTCAAGCCCATCGACGGCGGGATGATCGAAAGCATCGACCCCGCCACGGGCCGCCCTTGGGCGCTGGTGGCGATGGGCGGCCGGGGGGACATCGACCTCGCGGTCGAGGCCGCGCGGGCGGCCTTCCGCGGCCCGTGGCGGCGCATGCCGGGGCACGAACGCGCCGCCGTCCTGCGCCGCTTCGCCGATGCCTATCAGGCGGCGATTCCGGAAATGGCGGTGCTGGAATCGCGCGACAGCGGGCGGATCATCGTGGACTGCCGCGCCGATCTGGGCGCGCATGTGCAATGGTACCAGTGGTTCGCCTCGCTGGCCGACAAGGCGCAGGGCGCCACGATCCCGATCGACGACAGCGTGCATTGCTTCACCACCCGGGTGCCGGTGGGGGTCGTCGGCGCGATCACACCGTGGAACGCACCGCTGCTGACGATCTGCCTCAAGCTCGGCGCGGCGCTGGCGGCGGGCTGCACGCTGGTGGTCAAGCCGTCTGACAACACGCCGGTGACGACGCTGTTGCTGGGCCGGATCGCGCAACAGGCGGGGCTGCCGCCCGGCGTGCTGAACATCGTGCCCGGCAACGGGCGCGCGGTGGGCGAGCATCTGGTGGCCCATCCGGGGGTCGACAAGATTTCCTTCACCGGCGCGGGGGCGACGGCGAAACAGATGCTGCGCACCGGGGCCGACACGCTGAAACGCTTCACCTTCGAGCTTGGCGGCAAGGCGCCCCATATCATCTTTGCCGATGCCGATCTGGAACAGGCGCTGAATTCGGCCACCTCTTCGGCCTGGACGAACTGCGGGCAAAGCTGCGCGCTCGGCGCGCGGGTGCTGGTGGAACGGCCCGTCTATGACCGCGTGGTCGAGATGTTCCGCGCCCGGGCGGCGACGGTGAAGGTGGGCATGCCGCTGGACGAGGCGACCCGGATGGGGCCGCAGAACAGCCGCCAGCAGCTGGAAAAGACGCTGTCCTATTTCGACATCGGCCGGGCCGAGGGCGCCGAACTGATCGCCGGCGGCCGCCGCATCGACGCACCGGGGCTGGCAGAGGGCTATTTCGTCGAACCCACCGTCTATGCCGGGGCCGACAACCGGATGCGCATCGCGCGCGAGGAAATCTTTGGCCCCGTGGCCACCATCATCCCCTTCGAGGGCGAGGACGAGGCGGTCGAGATCGCCAACGACACGCCCTATGGCCTGACCTCGGGCCTGTGGACGAACGATCTGGGCCGCGCGCACCGGGTGGCGAACCGGATCGAGGCGGGCATCGTCTGGGTCAACACCTACCGCTTTCTGCGCTGGTCCACCCCCTACGGCGGGTTCCGCCAAAGCGGATGGGGCCGCGAAAACGGCATCGACGCGCTGGACCCCTATCTGGAAACCCGCACCACGGTGATTTCCACCACCGGGCAGGCCGCAAACCCCTATGCCTGAACGCGAAAGGCCCCGTGGCATCCCACGGGGCCTTTCCTGTCCCGCACCAAGCCTCAGTCGAGGTTCATGTAGATCGCTTTCGGGTAGAGGAAGCTTTCCACATGGTCCCGCGCGCCCTTCCAGCCATAGCCGCTCATCTTCGTGCCGCCGAAGCCGACGGCGGGGTCGATGACGCCATAGCAGTTGACCCAGACCGTCCCGGCCTGGATGCGCTGCGCGACCTTGTGGGCGGTGGACACGTTCTGCGTCCAGACCCCGCCGGCAAGGCCGTAGGGCGTATCGTTGGCCAGCCGCAGCGCATCTTCGGCATCGTCGAAGGGGATGACCGAGGCGACGGGGCCGAAGATTTCCTCGCGCGCGATGGTCATCGTGTTGTCGGCGCCGGCAAAGACGGTCGGTTCCACGAAGAACCCGCCCGCCAGATCGCCGCCGAGCCGCCGCCCGCCCGCGGCCAGCGTCGCCTCGCCCCCGCCGACGCCGATGTAATGCATCACCCGGTCGAGTTGCCGCTGAGAGATCAGCGGCCCGATCTGCGTCGCAGGGTCGAGCCCGTTACCGACGCGGATCGACCCGGCGAAGGTCTTGAGCCGTTCCACGAATTCGTCATGGATCGACCGCTGGACGAAGATCCGGCTGCCGGCGACGCAGATCTGCCCGCTGTTGGTATAGACCCCCATCGCCGCGCCCGGCACCGCCTTGTCCAGATCGGCATCGGCGAACACGATGTCGGGCGACTTGCCGCCCAGTTCCAGCTGCAGCCGCTTGAGGTTGCCGGCGGAGGCCCGCACGATCGCCTGCGCCGTGGGGACGGACCCGGTAAAGGCGATCCGGTCCACATCCATATGTTCGGCCAGCGCCTGCCCCGCGTCACGGCCGAGGCCCGTCACCACGTTGATGACACCCTCCGGCACCCCCGCCTCCAGCATCAGTTCCGACACGCGCAGCACCGACAGCGAGGCATCCTCGGCCGGTTTCAGCACCGCGGTGCAGCCGGTCGCCAGCGCGGGGCCATAGACCCACCACATGCCCATCAAGGGCCCGTTCCACGGGATGATCCCGCCGACGACCCCCACCGGCGCCATCTGCCGCAGCGTCAGGAAGTTCCCGGGCAGCGAATTGCGCGACGGCGCGATGCCACCCGACTCGCACTGGCCGGCGAAGAACAGCAGCAGTTGCGAGATCCAGTCGCGATAGGCCCGGGTGCGCAGCAGCGGCGCACCCATGTCCATCGTCTCGATCATCGCCAGTTCGTCGAAATTGTCCATCAGCGCGTCATGGACCCGGTGCATCAGCTTGCGCCGCTGATGCGGGGTGAAGCGGCTCCACTCGCCCTCGAACGCCTTGCGGGCGGCGGCGACGGCGCGGTCGATGTCTTCCTTGCCGCCCTTGGCGATGCGGCACAGATGTTCGCCCGTGGCCGGGTTGATCGCGTCCAGCACCTCGCCAGAGGCGGCATCCACCCAGTTGCCGCCGATCAGCATCTTCTTGGTGCCGCCGATGAATGCCGGAACCTCGACCGGCGTTGCCCCTTGAACCGTCATGCGCGCCCCTCCTCCTCGCGTGCTGCCGCGCGCATCAAAGCGGCTGGGAAGGGGTTTGAACAGGGGCGGCGGGGGCAGGAAATTCCTGCCGCAGCCATAGGGAAACCCTATCCAGACCGCCCGCCGCGGCCGCCCGATACGGCGCGAACGCACGATGATACCACCTTCGCGCCGCCCCCGCAGTCCGGGGCGGCCAGCGGGGGCGAACCACAGGTTCCGCCTATGACCAGTCAAAGAAAAACGGGATGGTCGCGCCCCCGAGCTGTGGGTAGCAACGGTGCAGGGACCAGCCGGCCCTGTCCCGCACGGGGGCATGCCTCGGATCGGTGTTCGTGCCATGATCGGCGCGTCACCGGGCGGGGCCCTGCCCCGTTCCGCTGCGGCCCGCAGCCCGGCATGAAGGGGAGGACCTGCCGTGACGACAATGGTTCAGAAATTCGCCCGTCTGGCGAAATCCACCACCCTGACGGATCTGCCGGCAGAGGCGGTGAACGAATCCTGCCGCATCCTGCTCGATTCCATCGGCGTCGCGGTGGCGGGGATCTACGAACTCAAGGGCAAGGCGGGCATCGAATACGGCCGCCTGACCGGCGGGCCGGTGGGCGCGGGCGATGCGACGATCATGGGCACCGGCGACCGGGTGTCGGTCTTCGGCGCGGCCTTCGCGAACGGCGAGTTGATCAACACCCTCGACATGGACGCGGTGATGCCGCCCGGCCATGTCACCCCCTATGTGCTGCCCGGCATCATGGCGGTCGGGGAATCGCTGGCGAAGGACGGCCGGTCGGTGATCGAGGCCATCGCCGTCGGGCACGAGATTTCCTGCCGCATCGGCATGGGGATGGACTATCTGCGCGACACCAAGGACGGCAAGGTCGACCCGCCGCCGGTCTTCGGCTATGCCGAGACGATCTTCGGCGCCGCCGCCGCCATCGGCATGCTGCGCGGCCATTCCGAGGAGGTGCTGGCCAACGGCCTCGGCGTCGCGGGCTCGATCTCGCCGGTCAATTCGCAGGTGGCGTGGTTCCAGCATGCGCCGTCCTCGACGATCAAGTACCTGCATGCGGGCGTGCTGACCCAATCGGCCTTCACCGCGGCCTATGCGGCGGAACTGGGCCATCGCGGCGACATCCAGATCCTCGACGACGCGGAATTCGGCTATCGCCGCTTCATCGGCACGCGGCGCTGGTTCGCCGACAGGATGGTGGAAAACCTCGGCGAGGAATGGCGCTTCGTCCAGCTGTCGACCTTCAAGCCCTACCCGCATTGCCGCATCCTGCACGCGCTGATCGACGAGATGACCGAGATGCTCGACACCAACCGGATCGGGGTCGAGGAGATCGAGGGCATCAAGGTCTTTGTCGAGGGGATGGTGGAACAGCCCGTCTGGCTGAACCGCGAAATCCTGACCCCGCACGACGCGCAGTTTTCCATCGCCCACGGCATCGCGGTGGGCGCCCATCGCGTGCCCCCGGGGCGCGCGTGGATGGACCCCGGCCTGATCTTCGGCGACTCGGTGATGAACCTGATGAAGAAGGTCACGCACGAGGTGCACCCCGATTACGTCAAGCTGCTGACCGGCAATGCCGCCAGCCGCCCGGCGAAACTGGAAATCAGGGCGCGCGGCCAGATCTTCACCGGCGAACGGCGCTATCCCAAGGGGTCCAAATCCCCCGACCCGGCCAGCTTCATGACCGACGGGGAACTGATCGCCAAATTCCTGAACAACGTCGACGGCATCCTGCCCCGGGCGAATGCGGAACGGATCGTCGATCTGGCGATGAACCTCGCCAAGGTCGAGGACATGGGCGAGATCATGCGCCTGACCGCACCCACCCCGGGCACGGCCGCCGCCGCCTGACCTGACCCAAGGCGCGGCCCCGCCGAAGGGGCCCGCGCAACCGGAGACCCTGCATGAACGCGAGCCAATCCTGGATCCCGCAACAGCGCCATTTCGAAAAGGCCCATGTCCTCAGGCTGGCCGAAAGGCTCGGCGTGGCGGATTATGACGCGCTTCTGGCGCTGTCGGTCGAAAAGCCCGATGTCTACTGGCGGGCGGCCATCGACTTTCTGGGCATCCGGTGGAACCGCGCGCCCGATGATTATGTCGATCTGTCGCGCGGCAGGGAATTTCCGCGCTGGTTTCCGGGCGGGCGGCTGAACTGGGTCGATACCGTTCTGGCCCATGCCGAAACCGCCCCGGACCGCATCGCCGTGATCGACGAGGCAGAGGACGGTTCCGTCCGCCGCCTGACCTTTGCCGAACTTGCCGTCATGATCCGCCGCTTTGCCGCCGGGCTGCGGGCCGAAGGCATCGGGCGGGGCGACCGGGTGGGCCTGCTGTGCGACAACGGGATAGAGGCCACCGTTTCCCTGCTGGCGCTGGCCCATATGGGCGCGATCGTGGTGCCGCTTTTTTCCGGTTTCGGGGCAGAGGCCGTGGTGTCGCGGCTGGAACCGAGCGCGGCCAGGGCGGTGATCGCCACCACCGGCTTTTTCCGGCGCGGGAAATATGTGGACATGCAGCCGGTGATCCAGACCGCGCGGGGGCAACTGCCCTCGGTGCAGAAGGTGATCTGGAAATGTGCCCCGGGCGTGGCCGCGCCCCAGGGGGATCTGGACTGGACGGCCGTCGCCGCCACGGCGGACGACAACCGCCCGGCCGAGGTGATGGACCCGATGGATCCGTTCATGGTCATCTACACCTCGGGCACCACCGGCAAGCCCAAGGGGCCGGTGCATACCCATGGCGGCTTTCCGCTGCGCATCGCGCATGATTCCGCGGTGCATTTCAACGTGGGGCCGGGCGACGTGTTCTGCTGGCCCGCCGACATGGGCTGGATCGCGGGTACGCTGGTGCTGGCCACGGCGCTGCTGCGCGGGGCGACGCTGGTGCTCTATTCCGGCGCGCCGGATTTCCCCGACTGGTCGCGCATGGGCAAGCTGATCGCGGATCACCGCATCACGCATTACGGATCGGCCCCCACGCTGATCCGGGGCTTGGCCGCGAACGAGGCGCTGGCGCTGCGACACGACCGGTCCGGCCTGCAACTGCTGATCACCGCGGGCGAGGTCATCGACGCCGAACATTTCCTGTGGTTCCAGAACGTGTTCGCCGCCAACGGCAGCCCGCTGATCAACTATACCGGCGGGACCGAGGTGTCGGGCGCGCTGCTGTCCAGCGTGCAGGTGAAACCCATCGCGCCGGGCGGGTTCAACACCGCATCCCCCGGCATCGACGTGACCGTGACCGACGCCACCGGCAGGCCCGTCATGGGCGAAGTCGGCGAACTGGTGATCCGCGGCCCCTTCGTCGGCATGACGGCCAGTTTCTGGCAGGACGACGCGCGCTATCTCGACAGCTACTGGACCACGATCCCCGGCCTTTGGGTGCATGGCGATCTGGCGGTGAAAACGCCGGACGGCGGCTTTGTGATGATGGGCCGGTCGGACGATACGCTCAAGGTCGCGGGCAAGCGGCTCGGCCCGGCAGAGGTCGAGGAGGTCGTGCTGGAAATGTCCGAGATTTCAGAGGCCGCGGCGGTCGGCATCAGCGATGCGGTCAAGGGGCAGAAGCTGATCGTGTTCGTGCTGCCCATGCCCGGTTTCGCGGGCGACCGCGACGATCTGGCGAAACGGGCGGCCGATGCGGTGGGCGACCGCCTCGGCAAGCCCTTCAAGCCCGCGAAGGTGCATGTGGTGACGCAACTGCCCAAGACCCGTTCGGGCAAGATCATGCGCCGGTTGATCCGGCAGGCCTATGGCGGGGAAAAACTGGGCGACCTGTCCTCGCTCGACAATCCCGCGGCGCTGGACGAAATCGCCGCGCTCGGCACGCATTAAGGAGAGACCGATGGACGGCTATACCCATTTCACCGCGTTCCGCGCCGACATGCCCCATGACGGCGTGCTGCGCCTGACGCTGAACCGGCCCGAGACGCTGAACACCCTCGACAAGCGCGGCCATCAGGAAATCGCGGATGTGTGGAAACAGATCCACAAGGACGCCCGGGTGCGTTCCGTCCTGCTGTGTTCCGAGGGCCGGGCGTTTTCCGCGGGGGGCGACTTTTCGCTGGTGCAGGAACTGACCGAGGATTTCCAGGCCCGCGTACGCATGTGGCACGAGGCGCGCGAACTGGTGCACAACATCCTCGACTGCGAAAAGCCCATCGTCTCGGCCATCCAGGGGCCGGCGGTGGGGGCCGGGCTGGTGGCGGCGCTGCTGGCGGATATTTCCATCGCGTCGAAAACGGCACGCATCGTCGATGGCCACACCCGGCTCGGCGTCGCGGCGGGCGATCATGCGGCGATCATCTGGCCGCTGCTCTGCGGGATCGCCAAGGCGAAATACTACCTGATGCTGTGCGAACCGATGAGCGGGGAAGAGGCCGAACGCATCGGCCTGATCTCGCTCGCCGTGGAACCCGAGGAGTTGCAGGACCGCGCGCTGTCCGTCGCCGTGCGGCTGGCCGAAGGCGCGCCGACCGCGATCCGCTGGACCAAGCATTCGCTCAACAACTGGCTGCGCAGCGCCGGGCCCGCCTTCGACGCCTCGCTGGCGCTGGAGCTTCTGGGTTTCGGCGGGCCCGAGGTGAAAGAGGGGCTGGCCTCGTACCTCGAAAAACGCGCGCCGGATTTCAAATCGTTCTGATCCGAGGATCCCATGTCGAACATTCCCCCGCTTGAAGAGGCCGTGGCCCGGCTGGTCGTGGATCTGAGCCATGACAAGCTGCCGCCCGAGGCGCTGAACGGCGCGCGCCGCCTGATGCAGGACCAGCTGGCCGTGCAGATCGGCTGCGAAAGCCTGCCGTGGAGCCAGACGATCCTCAACCTCACCCGCCGCGCGCATGTGCCGGGCAAGGCGCAGGTCACGATGTCGCCCGACCGGATGAGCGCGGCCGACGCCGCCTTCGTCAACGGCACCTTCGGCCACGGGTTCGAATACGACGACGCCCACCGCGCCAGTTCCAGCCACCCGGGCAGCTGCGTGGTGCCCGCCGCGCTGGCCGTGGGCGAGGAAATGGGCGCGACCATGCGCGAGGTGCTGGAAGGCATCGTCGCGGGATACGAGGTCTACACCCGCATCGGCATCCTCGCCGCGCCGGAACTGCTGGAACGCGGTTTCCATCCCCATGCGGTCCTGTCGAACTTCGGCGCCGCCGCCGTGGTCGCCAGAATGCGCCGCTTCAGCCTGGAACGCACGGTCCACGCGCTGGCCATCGCGATGAGCCATTGTTCGGGCACCACCGAATACACGTCCTCCGGCGGGTCGGTGAAGCGCGTGCATGCCGGGATCGGCACCCGCAACGGCATCCGCGCCGCCGAAATGGCAGAGGCCGGGATCACCGGGCCCTTCGCCTTCCTGTCGGGCGCCAAGGGCTTCTTCCGTACCTTCATCGGCCGCCCGCCGGCCGCCAACGGCGCCGATGCCTTCGGCGCGGGCGCGCAATACGAGGTCGGGCGGCTCTGGATCAAGCCCTATTGCTGCTGCGGCATCAACCACGCCTATGTCGACGGCGCGCGGCAACTGGGCAACCGCGCGGGGCAGATCGCGGGGGTGGAACTGGGTATCCAGACCGGCGGCGACATCATCGTCGGCAATGCCAACATCAACGCCTATGCGCCGCAGCGGATCGAACATCTGCAATACAGCCTGCCCTTCCAGTTCGCGCTGTCGCTTCTGGGCAAGGGCAACGGGTTCGAGACGCATCAGGACTTCATGGAAGGGCGGCTCGACCTGTCGGAAGACAGCCCCGTGGCGCAGCTTGCGCGCAAGGTGAAGATCGTCAGGCGGCCGGAACTCGACACCAGCCATGCCGGGAAATGGGTCGGTGCCGTCGCCGTGCGGTACGAGGACGGCAGCACCGAGGATCTGTTCATCGCCGACCCTCTGGGCACCGCGGAAAACCCGATGTCGCAGGCGGATCTGGACGCCAAGTTCCACGACCTGACGGTCAGGCGGATGGGGGCGGAACGGTCCGCCGCGCTGCTGGCGGCGATCACCGCCTGCCCGCCCGGGATGCGTGCGGCGGATATGGCGGCGCTGTTGCGGGCGTGACGCGGCGCCGGGGGCGGGCGGGGCAAAGCCATAGGCTTTTCCTCTGCCACCTCAATGACTTCCTGCACGGCGATTCGCTGGCAAGCCCCCCGGCGGCATGACAACAAGACAGTACGGCCCGCGGCGGTCTGCGCCGCGGAAGCCATGGACGAAGATGGCCGCGCCCCTGCGGCCGCGAACAGAGGACATGTCGACGCGCCAGACGGGCCGGCCCCGACAGGCGGCCCCGCACCACCCCCGGCCCCGCGCGGACAGGAGAGACCATGCCCATCGACATCGACAAGCTGATGGCCTTCCGCATCCCCGAGATGCGCCAGATGCTGCGCCCCGACGACCTCGCCTTCTATGCGCTGTCCATCGGCATGGGGCGCGACCCGCTGGACACCCGGCAACTGGCCTATGTCGATCCGTTGCAGGGGCCCGTGGTCATGCCGGCGATGGTGCTGGTGATGGCGCATCCCGGCTTCTGGCTGGGCGATCCGCAATCGGGGGTGGACCCGACGGCGGTGCTGCATGCCGCGCAGGGGTTCGAGATCCTGGGCCCCATCCCCGCGCAGGGCGCGGTGGGCAGCCGCACCCGGGTGGTCGAGGTGCTGGACAAGGGCCCGGGCAAGGCCGGGCTGATCCTGTCGCAGACGGAACTGTCCGACGATACCGGCCGCATCTTCGCGCGGCTGGACCGGACGACCTTCATCCGCGACGGCGGCGGTTTCGGCGGCAGCGCCGAATCCGGCGGCCCCGCCGCCACCGCCAGCCCCCCCGACGGCCCGCCCGACCTGACCGTCGATCTGGCCACCGGGGCGGAACAGGCGCTGCTCTACCGTCTCAACGGCGATCTCAACCCGCTGCACAGCGACCCGGCGCTGGCGCGCAAACTGGGGTTCGAGCGGCCGATCCTGCACGGGCTTTGCACGATGGGGGTGGTGGCGCATGCGCTGCTGCGGGGCCTGTGCGATTACCGCGCCGGCGACCTGCGCGGGATGCAGTTGCGGTTTTCCAGACCCGTCTACCCGGGCGAGACGATCCGCACCGAAATCTGGACCGACGGCAGCTTCCGGGCCCTTGTCCCCGAACGCGGCGCGGTCGTGATCGAGGGCGGCATGGCCACGGTCGGCCTGCCCTGCCAAGCGTGAACGGAGCCGAGATGATGGACGCCGAAACCCTTTCCTCGCTGGAGATGATCCGCGACAGCGCGCGCGGCATCGTCAGCCGCGGCGACCTGTCGCGCATCCGCAAGCTGCGCTACACCACCCCCGGCTTCGACCGCGCGGTCTGGGCGGACATGTGCACCATGGGCTGGCCCGCCCTGCGCCTGCCCGAGGATCGCGGCGGCGTGGGTCTGGGGATGCAGGCCTATTGCGTGCTGGCCGAGGAACTGGGCCATGGTCTGGTGCCCGAACCGCTGATCCCGGCGGTGCTGGCCGCGCAACTGCTGGACGACGCCGCGCTGGACGGCCACCTGACCGGCGCGCGGCTGGTGATCCCGGCCTGGGCCGATGCGCGCGACACGCTCGGCCCGCAGGGGCCGCTGGCGGTGGCGGGCGGCAGGGTGACGGGGCGAAAGCTCTATGTGCCGATGGCGGCGGGGGCGGATGCGTTCCTGGTCCTGGGCAGCACCGGCGCGATGCTGGTGGACGCGGACGCCCCGGGCGTGGGCATCGAGACGTTCGAGACGCAGGACGGCGGTCATTTCGCCACCCTGACCCTCGACGCCGCCCACGGCACCCCGATCGCCGCCGACCCCACCCCCGCGCTGGCAGAGGCGACGCTGGCGACCGCCGCCTATATGCTGGGAATGATGGACGCGGCGCTGGACATGACGGTCGTCTATCTCAAGACCCGGGTGCAGTTCGGCAAGGCCATCGGCAGCTTCCAGATCCTCCAGCACATGGCGGTGGACCTGAAGCTGGAGATCGAGCTGACCCGCGCCAGCGTCTGGAACACCGCGCGGCTGTGGGACGAACAGGGCGACACCCGCGCCACCCGGGCGGCGGTGTCGCGCAGCAAGGCGCGCGCCTCTGCCGCGGCGCTGAAGGTGGGGCGCGACTGCATCCAGCTGCACGGCGGCATCGGGTTCACCGACGAACACGACATCGGCCTTTACCTGCGCAAGGCCATCGTCACCGCCACCCAGTTCGGCAGCGCCGGCCGGCACCGCGCCAATTTCGCCCGCCTGATGCCGCTGAAAGAGGAAGCCTGAGATGGCCTATGAAGAATTCCGGCGGGATGACTACAACGCGCTGACGGACGACGATTTCCGCGCGCTGGTGCGCCGTTTCCTGCACGAGAACCACCCGCCCGAGATCCGCCACCCGGCCAAGCGCCTGCACTGGGACGACGCCGGGCCCTGGTACATGATCCTGTCGGCGGCGGGCTGGCTGGCCCCCGCCTGGCCGCGCCGATACGGCGGCATGGGCCTGAGCCCCGCCAAGCACCTGATCTATGTCGAGGAATTCGAGCAGTTCGGCGCCGCACGCACCCCCGACCACGGGATGATGCTTCTGGGCCCGTTGCTGATCAACTACGGCTCCGAGGAACAGAAGGCCCATTTCCTGCCCAAGATCCTGTCGGGCGAACATATCTGGTGTCAGGGCTATTCCGAACCCGGCGCCGGGTCCGACCTTGCCAACCTGCGGACCGAGGCGGTGCTGGACGGCGACGAATGGGTGGTGAACGGGCAAAAGATCTGGACGACGCTCGCGGGCGATGCCGACTGGATCTTCTGCCTCGTGCGCACCGACAGGTCGGGCAAGAAACAGGAAGGGATCAGCTTCCTTCTGATCCCGCTCGACACGCCCGGCATCACCATCCGCCCGATCATCAACCTCGAACTCGACGACGAGTTTTCCGAGGTGTTCTTCGACAACGTGCGCGTGCCCGGGGGCAATATCGTGGGCGAGGTCAACAAGGGCTGGACGATGGCCAAGAACCTTCTGGGGTTCGAACGCATCTTCCTCGGCGGCCCGCGGCAGGCGGCGAACGCGCTGGCCAAACTGCGCCGGTTGGGCGAGGTCTATGGCCTGCTGGACGATGCCGCCTTCGTGGACCGCTACACCGGCTTCCTGATGGAGCTGGAGGACCATAAGTGCCTGTTCGAGGGCATCGCCGACAAGCTGCGCCGGGGCGAACACCTGGGCCCCGAGGTGTCTTTCCTCAAGCTCAACCAGACCGGGCTTTACCAGCGGATCACCGAATACGGGCTCGACCTCATGGCAGAGGACGGCGGGCTTCTGCATCCGCTGAACGGCAACCGCGACCTGGCGATGACGACGCAGTTCCTCAACGCCCGCGCTACGACGATCTACGGCGGCACCACGCAGGTGCAGAAGAACATCCTGGCCAAGGCCGTTCTGGACCTGCCCTGACAACGCGAAGGAGCGAAGATGACGAACATTCTCGAAGGCAAGGTCGCTCTGGTCACGGGCGCGGGCGGCGGCATCGGCAAGGCGATCGTGACCGCGATGGCCCGGGCCGGCGCGGCGGTGGTGATCAACGACATCGGCGTCTCGCTGTCGGGCGAGGGCGGATCGGCCAGCCCCGCCGAGGAAACCAGGGCGGAAATCGAGGGCTTCGGCGGCCGCGCCGTGATCAGCACCGATTCCGTATCGGACTGGGACGCGGCGCAGCGCATGGTGGCGCTGGCCAGGGACACCTTCGGCCGGCTCGACATCGTGGTCAACAACGCCGGCATCCTGCGCGACGCGATGTTTCACAAGATGTCGCCGGAACAATGGCTGTCGGTGCTGAACGTGCACCTGAACGGCGCCTTCTTCGTCAGCCGGGCGGCGGCCGAGGTGTTCCGCGAACAGGAAACCGGCGCCTTCGTGCACATGACCTCGACCTCGGGGCTGATCGGCAATATCGGGCAGGCGAACTATTCGGCGGCCAAGATGGCGGTCATCGGGTTGTCGAAATCCATCGCGCTGGACATGAAACGCTACAACGTGCGGTCCAACTGCATCGCGCCCTTCGCCTGGGGCCGGATGACCGGCAACATCCCGGCGGAAACGCCCGACCAGATCGCACGGGTGGAAAACCTCAAGAAGATGACGCCGGAAAAGAACGCGCCGCTGGCGGTGTTCCTCGGGTCCGACGCAGCGAAGGATGTGACCGGACAGGTCTTTGCCGTGCGCCGGAACGAGATCTTCCTGATGGGGCAGAGCCGCCCGATCCGGTCCGTCCATACCGGCGGCGACTGGACGCCCGAAACCGTGCGCGACCACGCCATCCCCGCGCTGCGCCCGTCGTTCTACCCGCTGGACCGCAGCCAGGACGTGTTCAGCTGGGACCCCTGCTGAGCCCCTGCCCTTCCCTGTCGTCAAGGAGTTTCCCATGCGCCGCGCCGCCATCGTCAGCCCGCTTCGCACCGCCGTCGGCGCCTTCGGCGGCGCCCTGCGCCCCGTCCCGGTAGAGGTTCTGGGCGGCACCGTCACCAAGGCGGTGCTGGAAAAGACCGGCCTCGACCCTGCGCTGATCGAGGATGTGGTCTTTGCCCAGTCTTATGCCAATTCCGAAACCCCCTGCGTCGGCCGCTGGATCGCGCTGGACGCCGGACTGCCGGTCGAGGTGCCGGGCCTGCAGACCGACCGGCGCTGCGGCGGGGGGCTTCAGGCGCTGGTGACGGCGGCGATGATGGTGCAGACCGGCGCCTGCGACGTGGTGCTGGCGGGCGGCGTGGAATCGATGTCGAACATCGAATATTACACCACCGACATGCGGTGGGGCGCGCGCGCGGGCACCACCAAGTTCTACGACCGGCTGGACCGGGGCCGCGAACGGTCGCAGCCGGTGCATCGGTTCGGCTATATCTCGGGCATGATCGAGACGGCCGAAAACCTTGCAAAGGATTACGGCATCACCCGCGAAGAGGCCGACGCCTATGCCGCCGAAAGCCACCGCCGCGCCGCCGCCGCCTGGGATGACGGCCGTTTCGCCGCCGAGGTCGTGCCCGTCGCCGTGCCGCAGCGCAAGGGCGACCCGGTATCCTTCGCCCGCGACGAGGGCATCCGCCCCGACACCACCCCGGATTCGCTGGCGAAACTGCGCGTGATCCAGAAGGACGGCACCGTGACCGCCGGCAACGCCGCGCAGCAGAACGACGCCGCCGCCGCCTGCCTGATCGTGGCAGAGGACCGGCTGGCCGACCTGGGCCTGACGCCCATCGCCTTTCTGAACGGCTGGTCCGCCGTGGGGTGCGACCCCTCGCGCATGGGGATCGGGCCGGTGCCCGCCACCGCCAAGGTGCTGAAGAAAACCGGGCTGAAAATGGCCGACATGGGGCTGGTGGAAATCAACGAGGCGTTTGCGGCGCAGGTTCTGGCCTGCCTCAAGGGCATGGACTGGGACGACCGCGCGCGGCTGAACGTCAACGGCTCGGGTATTTCCCTGGGCCATCCCATCGGCGCCACGGGCGTGCGCATCATGACCACGCTGGTGCACGAGATGCAGCGCCGCGGCGTCCGCTATGGGCTGGAAACCATGTGCATCGGCGGCGGTCAGGGCATGGCGGCGGTGTTCGAACGCGCCTGAGCGACCCCGGGGGCGGGGTTCACCCCCCCTGCCCGTGGGCGGCACGGGCCAGCGCCTCGCGGTGGTCGGGATGGGCCACGGCGATCATGCGCGGGATGCGTTCGGCCAGCGTCAGCCCGCGCAGATCGGCCACGCCGTATTCGGTGACGATCACGCAGGCGTCGCTGCGCGGCACCGTCACCGGGCCGGTCAACCGCGGCACGATGCGGCTGGCCGCCCCGGCGGTGGCGGGCAGCGCGACGATGGGCACGCCGCCATCGCTGAACCCCGCCGCGCGCAGGAAATCGACGATGCCGCCGACGCCCCCCACATAGGTGCCGCCCGCGACTTCGGAATTGATCTGGCCGGTCAGGTCCACCTCGACCGCGGAATTGAGCGCGACGAAGTTGCTGATCTGCGCCAGAACGCGCGGGTCGTGGGTGTATTCCGTCCCCCGCATCTCGACCGCCGGGTTGCGGTGGACGAAGCGGCGCAGGACCGATCCGCCCAGCAACACGCCGCCGATGGTGACGCCGGGGTCGATGCTCTTGCGGGCATTGGTGATGACGCCGGCCGCCTGCAACCGGGCAACCCCGTCGCCGATGCTGCCCGAATGCACGCCAAGGTCGCGCCGGTCCGCCAGTTGCGCCAGCGCCGCATCGGGCACCGCGCCGACCCCGGTCTGGATCGTCGCGCCATCCTCGACCAGGGCGGCGACATGGCGGCCGATCGCCTCTTCCACCGGGCCGATGCGGACGGGGGCGTCGGCGGGGGTGGCGGCGTCCGAATCCACCAGCAGCGCGAAATCCTCGCGCCGCAGGTAGGGGCCGCCGTGGGTCCAGGGCACGTCGGGATGCACCTCGCCGATGACCACCCGGGCGCGCGACAGCGGTTCCACCAGATATTCCCGCGCCATGCCCAGGCTGTAGCGCCCCTGATCGTCGGGGGGCGACACCTGCAACAGCAGCACATCCACCCGCAGCGCCCCCGCCCGCACCAGCCGCGGCAGTTGCGCGTAATGCACCGGCAGGATGTCCAGCACCCCGGCCCTGGCCAGCGCCCGGCTGGTGCCGCCGCCGCAGTAGGAAAAGAAGTCGATGGCATCGGCATGTTCGGGCCGCATCAGGCCCGACAGACCGATGCCGGTGAAGGCGCGCACCCGGGCGAAGGCATGGCGCTGTTCGGCCAGCAGGCGCAGCAGCATCTGCGGTTCCGCCTGCGACTGGCCCCACATCAGCGTGTCGCCCGGCCGGATCAGCCGCGAAAGATCAACCTGCTGCGCCATGCCCGGCCCTCCCTGTCCCGTCCCGCCGCTTTACCGCAGCGGCGGGGCAAGGGAAATCCCGCCGCGCCAAGGGAAGGCGGGGCGTCCTATAGGAAAGCCCTATGTTATGGGGTGGATCGGCTTCACTCCGCCGCCGATCCTCATCGCTCCGGCTGGCGAAGGACAGGACGGACAGCCGATCCGCCCTACCCCTCCACCGAGGAATGCGAATTGCGGTGCAGCGTCAGCCCGCCATCCACCGGCAGCACCACGCCGCTGACGAATTCCGACATGTCCGAGGCCAGGAACAGCGCCGCATCGGCGATATAGCGCGGGTTCCCGGCTATGGGCAGCGGCTGCATCCGGGCGAAGTTGTCCGCCGCCATCATCCCCTGCCCCAGATCGTGCTTTTCCCACAGCGCGGTCTTGAACGCGCCCGGCACGATGGTGTTCACCCGGATGTTGTGCCGGCCCAGCTTCAGCGCCGCATAGCGCCCCATCATGCAGACCGACGACTTGGCGATGGTATAGGCATAGGGCCCCGACCCGCCGAGCGCCACCCCCGCGGCCGAGGAGGTGAGGATGATCGACCCCTTGCCCCGCGCCTTCATCGGCGCCACCGCGACCTTGATCGCGATCATCGTCGCGGTCTGCAACATCTCCATCGCGGCGTTCCAGTCCTCGACGGAAATCTCGTCCACGCCCCCGGCGCTGCCGACGGTGCCCGCGTTGTGATACATCACGTCGAGCCCGCCGAACTGCGTCACCGCCACGTCCACCGCCGCGCGCATGTCCGCCTCGCGCCGCACATCGGCGCGCACGAAGCGGACGGCACCGCCCAGTTCGGCCTCGACCGCGCGGCCGGCATCCTCGTGGATGTCCACCACCACGACCCTCGCCCCGTTGGCGACGAATTTCCGTGCCGATTCCAGGCCGAAGCCCGCCGCGCCGCCGGTGATGACGGCGACCTTTCCCTGCATCAGGTCAGACATGTTTCCCTCAGGCATCCAGATTGATGTTGATGGTCTTGAGCTCGGTGAAGGCCTCGATCGTGGGCCAGCCGCCTTCGCGCCCGATGCCCGACCGCTTGATGCCGCCCATCGGCGCATTCGGCACGCTGGCATAGTTGTTGATGCCGATGGACCCCGACCGCACCGCCCGCGCCACGCGGAAGGCGCGGCTGATGTCGGTGGTGTAGATCGCGCCGGCCAGCCCGTAGTCGCTGTCGTTGGCGATGGCGATCGCCTCTTCCTCGGTCTCGAAGGGGATCACGCTCAGGACCGGGCCGAAGAATTCCTGCCGGGCGATGGTCATGTCGTTGCGCACATCGGTGAACAGCGCCGGGTTGATCCAGTTGCCGCTCGCCAGATCGCCGCCCGGCTGATCGCCGCCGAACCGCAGGGTCGCGCCCTCGCCCACGCCCTTGGCGATCAGGCCCAGAACCTTGTCCACCTGCCGCCTGGAAATCATCGGCGCGGCATTGGTCGCCGGGTCGAACGGGTTGCCGAAGCGCACGGCCTTGACCTGCGCGCTGGCATGTTCGACGAATTCGTCGAGGATCGAACGGTGCACGATGGCGCGGCTCGGCGTCGAACAGACCTGCCCCGACAGGAAGGTGGAACAGAGCCCCATCAGCGTCGCCGCCGTGGTCGCCACGTTGCGCGTGTCGGGGAACACGATCCCCGCGCTCTTGCCGCCCAGTTCCAGCGACAGCCGCTTCATCGTGCTGGCACCCGCGGCATAGACCCGCTCGCCCACATCGGAACTGCCGGTGATGCTGACCTTGTCGATGCCCGGATGCGCCGACAGCGGCCCGCCGGTTTCGCCCGCACCTGTGACCATGTTGAACACGCCCGGGGGCAGGTCGGCCTCGGCAAAGATCTCGGCCATGCGCTGCGCGCAGAGGTTGGTGTATTCCGAAGGCTTCACCACCACCGTGCAGCCGCAGGACAGCGCCGCGCCCACCTTGGTGCCGAAGGTGAACAGCGGCCCGTTGTAGGGCAGGATCGCGCCCACCACGCCCACGGGTTCGCGGAAGGTCATGTACTGCATGTTCGAGGCGGCAGAGAACACCGGATAGGTCTCGCCGTTGATCTTGTCGATCCAGCCCGCGTAATGGTCGAAGATGTCGGCCGCCGCCTTGGCGCCCACGCGGGTGCCGCGCGACATGTGGTAGGGCATGCCGTTGTCGAGGCATTGCAGGCGGTGCATTTCCTCCTCGGCGGCATAGATCCCGTCGATGACGCGCTGCATCACCCGCTTGCGGTCCTGCGCGCGCATCCGCGGCCAGGGGCCCTCGTCGAAGGCGCGCCGCGCGGCGGCCACCGCCATGTCCACGCCGCGCTGCCCGGCGACGGGAAAGCTGCCCATCACCTCGTTGGTGGCGGGGCTCAGCTGCTCGAACCGCTCGCCGTCCCAGTCGATCCACCGGCCGTCGATGTAAAGCCGCCCCGGGCGCGGGTTGAGCGCGGCAAGCTCGGGCAAAAGGCTGAAGGACATGTTCATCTCCATATATGACCGGCCCGCCGGGGACGGCAGGCGCACAGGTTTGGCGCCAGTCTGCGCCCGCGGGGGCGGCGGTGGTATATAGGAAATTCCTGCACCCCGCCCCGCCCGCCCCTATGGCGGCGGCGCAGGCCCCCCCTCGGGCGCCGGGATGGCACGGATCGTCCCCGCAAGCCGCACCGCTCTTTCCCAGGAAAGACACCCGTCTTTCACCGTGAAAGAAATATCCCGGGCGCGCAGGGTGGTGCGCCACTGGTTCGAGAACCAGCCGGCGCGGGGCTGGCCCCCGGCGCGGCCCTATCCACCCGCACCACGGGCGGCCTCAGTGCACCGCCGCGAACATGATTTCCTTCTCGCTCGCCCCCGCGTCGAATTCCGCCGCCACGCGCCCGGCCTGCGTCACCAGGATCCGGTCGGACAGGTTGATGATTTCCGGCAGGTAGGACGAAATCACCACCACCGCCATGCCGTCGTCGGCCAGCCGGTTGATCAACTGGTGGATTTCCGCAATCGCGCCCACGTCCACGCCGCGCGTGGGTTCGTCGAAGATGATCAGCTTGGGCCGCTGCAACAGCGCCTTGGCGATCACCACCTTCTGCTGGTTGCCGCCCGACAGTTCGATCACCTTCACCTCGTCGTTCAGCGCCCGGATCGACAGTTGTTTCTGCCAGACCTCGTACAATTGCCGCGCCTCGCCCATGCGCAGGATCGGCACCGCATGCCGCGCGGCCGCCAGATGCGCGATCAGCAGGTTTTCCCCGATCGACATCGTGTCGAAGAAACCTTCCAGCTTGCGGTCCTCGGTCACGTAGATGATGCCGTCGCGCACCGCCTGCCGGGGCACGCGGTAGCGGATCGGGCGGCCCTCCAGCAGGATCTCGCCGCCATAGAAGAAGTCGCGCTTCAGGATCCCGGCGATGACCTTGGCGGTTTCCGTCCGGCCCGATCCGATCAGGCCGAAGATGCCGGTGATCTGCCCGCGCGCGACGGTGAACGATGTGTTGCGCACCGCCTTGCCCATCGACAGGTTTTCCACGCTCAGCACCACCGGCCCGCGCTTGCGCGCCTGCGCCCTGCCATGCGCGCCATGGATTTCTTCCGACAACTGCCGGCCCACCATCGCCGCCACGATCCGGTCGCGGTCGAAACTGGCCGCGTCATCCGTCACCACCAGTTCGCCGTCGCGCAGGATGGTGATCCGGTCGGCCACGTCCAGCGCCTCTTCCAGCGCGTGGCTGATGAAGATGATCGACACGCCCGCGCCGCGCAACCGGCGGACGAGGGCGAAGAAATGCTGCTTTTCCTCGGGCGTCAGGGTGGCGGTCGGTTCGTCGAAGATGATGACGCGGGCGTTCTGGCGCACGGCGCGGGCGATCTCGATCATCTGTTTCTTCGCCGCGCCGAGCGTCGCCACCTGCGCCCAGGGATCCACGTCGAAGTTGAGCGAACTGAAGAACACCTGCGCCTCGACGTAAAGCGGGCGGAGGCGGTTGAAACCCTTTTCGTCGCCCAGAAACAGGTTCTGCGCCACGGTCATCGAGGGCACGAGGCTGGTTTCCTGAAACACCATCGCCACGCCCAGATCGCGCGCGGCGACGGGCGAGGGGATCTCGACCAGCCGGCCGTCGATCTCTATCTCGCCGCTGGTGGGCTGCATGGCGCCCGCCAGCAGCTTGGTCAGCGTCGACTTGCCGGCGCCGTTTTCACCCAGAAGCGCATGGACCTCGCCCTTGCGCAGGGTGAAATCGACCGATTTCAGCGCCGGTACGCCGTGGAATTCCTTGGTCACGCCGCGCATGATCAGGAATTCCGACCCCGGGGCGGGGGTGGTGGCGGCGGCGGGCGTGGCGGGGGTTGGGGCCTGAATGTTCATCGCTGATCCACGGGAAGGCTGACGACAAAGCCGCAATGGCTGGTGGCAAGCAACCGGCCGTCATGTTCGGCGGCGCTGGTGAAGCCGTGGCGCTTGCCGTTGGCGCGGCTGTGGTGGCTGAAGTCGGGCACGAAATCCGCCCCGATCCGCGCCACCAGCCCCCAGGACAGCGAGCTTCCCCAGGGCTTGGGCTCGGACCCGCTGACGCGCTGCACGCCCTTCAGCATCGGGTCCAGCGGCTGGTCGGACGGGCGCAGCATCGGCGCGATCCAGTATTCGGGATCAAGTTCCGCGACCATCCGGCCGCGGAAGGCGCGGTCGCGCAGCACCAGTTCGATCAACTGGTTGCGGGGCGCAAGGAAGGCCACCCAGCAGCCGCCCCCCGTCGCGGGCGCGATGCGCCAGGGATAGGCCGGCAGGCCCGACAGCACCGGCGCGGGCGCCCCCTGCCCCACCGTCACCAGACGGCTGGCCCAGGTTTCCGACACCACGAACCGCCCCGGCCCGGCGGGCGCGATGCCGCCGGCGTAACGCAGCCCCTCGGCCAGCCGTTGCGGCGCGGCCCCCGACAGGGGCGCAAGCCAGACCGAGCCGCTTTGGCCCGGATGCATCAGGTCGTGCCGCCAGTCCGCCGCGCGGAACCGCGCCGACCCCACGGCCAGCGCCAGCGCGCCGTCATCGGCAAAGGCCATGGCGGTGATGTCGGCCATGCCCGCGCCATAGATACGCCCCGCGCCGCGGCCCTGCGGGTCCACCGCCAGCACCGCGCCCGCACCCGACCGCGCCACCGCCAGCGTGCCGTCGGGCAGGCCCGCCATGGCGGTCACGGGGGCGTCGCCATCCGCCGCCACCTCTGCCGTGCCCGGCCCGGTCAGCGCCAGCACCCGCGCACCCGAGGACAGGTAGACCCGCCCGCCCGCCACGGTCACGTTGTCGGGCCGGTCGCAGGCCAGCGCCACGGGCGCCTCTTCGAGGTTCTGGTTCGGACGGAACGCCCCGTCCATCGAGGGCACGGACAGCGCCGCCGCCCCCGCCCCGCGGAAATCGTCCCAGAGGGACCGGATCGCCTGGATCATTTCTGCCCCCAATAGTCGTTCCAGCCGCTCCAGCCCGGATCGGCGCCCGGCAGGTCGAACACGCCCACGCGATCGTTGTGGAACCCGCCCAGATACATCTTGCCCTTGTGTTCGCGCACCGAGGTGATCTGCGGATGATCGCCCCCCTGCCGGTCCCACAGCACGTCGATGATCCGGCCATCGGCGTCGAACTTCACCAGACAGCCCATCAGCGCGTTGGGGTAAAGCCAGCTGTCGGGTGCGACGCGATCCACCATCTTCTTGCGGAAGGCGGGCATCGCCAGCGCCAGGTCGAAGGCCGGGGACCGCATGCCGACAAGCGCGGCCCAGTAATAGCCATCGGAACTGCGGTTGATGTTGTCAGGATAGCCGGGCAGATCCTCGATCAGCATTTCCAGCTGGCCCTTCTTGGGCCCCGCGATCCAGTACTTGCGGATCCGCGCCGACCAGGTTTCGGCCACCAGGATCGCCTGCCCGTCGCGGGTGACGCAGATGCCGTTCGGGAAGGTCAGGCCCTTGATCGCGGTATGCGACCTGCCGGTCGCCGGATCATAGCAGATCACCCGCCCGTCGCCGCGGTTTTCCAGCGCCACGGTCAGCCATTCGCTGACCTCGTAGCGCGTCGTCGGGTCCGAGAAATAGATCTTGCCGTCCGGCGCGATGTCGCAGTCGTCGGCCAGCCGCACGCGGCTGTCGTCGATCACCGACAGGCCCCGGTTGGTCTGGGTGGACAGCGGGATCACCTGCCGGTCCATCGTCAGCCGGTAAAGCCCCATCCCCGCGATGCAGACGACCAGCGATCCGTCGCGGTCCAGCGCAAAGCCCAGGGGGCGGCCCCCGGTATGGGCAAAGACCTCGTGGCGCGTGTAGTCGGGCGCGAAGAAGCGGTAGACGTCGCCCGTGCGCGTGCCGCAATAGAGGTTGTCGTCCTCGTCGAGGATCATGTCCTCGGGCCCGTCCACGATGCCGAGGCCGATGGGCCGGGTTTCCGCGATGCGGTCGTTGCGCGCATAGGGCGAGGCCGAGCCCCGTTCGATCGACACGCGGGGCGGCATTTCCACCAGCGCGGGCGAGACATAGGCGCGGTTCAGCAGCTTGTGGCGGTTCTTGTTCCAGCGGATGTCGAACACCACCGCCGCCAGCAGGATCAGCCCCAGCATGATCGAGCTTGCACCCGATTCCAGCCCCATCCGCAGCATGCCGTTGTAGATGCACATCACGATCAGGATGCCCAGAACCGCCTTGGTCACGGTGCCGCGCCCGCCGCCCAGGCTGATCCCGCCCAGAACCACGCCGGTGATCACGATCAGTTCCATCCCCAGGCCCGTGGTCGCCCCCGCAGAGGTCAGCCGCGCGGCGTAGAAATAGGCCGCCGCCCCCGCCAGCGCGCCCGAGATGGCATAGGTCAGGAACACCGTCCGCCGCAGGTTGATGCCGGCGGAAAACGCCGACCGGCGCGAGCCGCCGACCGCGATGATATGCCAGCCGAGCCGCATCCGGGTGAGCAGGATGTAGAACAGCACGCTCGTCCCGATGGCGAAGATGAAGCTGGCGGGCAGGCCGAACAGGTCGCCGTCGCCCATGAAGGTCAGGATGTCCTCGCCATGCACGGCATAGTCGCCCAGAAGCCGCGCGCCGTAGTTGGTCGAGATCAGGTTGGCGATGGACCGGAAGATGATCAGCGTCACCAGCGTGGTCAGAAACGCCCGCAGCCGCAGATAGCCGATCAGCACCCCGTTGACCGCCCCGAGCGCCGCGCCGGCCACGATGGTCAGCACCATCGCCAGCAGCACCGGCACCTTCAGCGTGAACATCAGCCACAGTGCGAAGAAGTTGCACAGCGCGAACATCGACCCCACGCTGAGGTCGATCCCGCCGCCGATGATGACCACCGCCTGGCCGATGCCCAGAAGGATGTATTCCCCCGTCACCCGCGCCAGCGGCGACAGGCTGGCCGGGGAAAAGAACCCCGGCAGGATCACGGCAAAGACCGCCAGCACCACGGCCAGCAGCACCGCCGGGATCGCGGTGTCGATCCAGGATTTCGCAAGAACCTCGCCCAGCATATGCGTGGGCAGGTATTTATAGCGAAGCGCGGTCCAGAAACCGGCGCGCTGCGCGGGCGGGGGGGTGTCGGTCGCAGCCATCAATCCGTTCCGTCAGGGAAAGGGGCGGCCGGGGATCCGGCCGCCGTTGTGCAGGGGCGGCTCAGTAGACGCGCTGGCCGACCTCGGCCACGGACCAGCAATGCGTCTGGGCCACGGTGTCGGGCGTGATGACGCGCATGTTGACATAGGCCGCAAAGGGCTTTTCGCCCGCCGGGGGTCTGGTTTGCAGCAACTGGACGATGGCGGTGTTCAGCGCCACCACCTGCGCGCCGATGTCATGGCTGATATAGGCGTGGTACGACCCGTCCTCGACCTTGGCGCAGGCGGTTTCATGCGAGCCGCCGCCCGAGGTGATCACCGCCACCTTGCCCTTGAGCCCGGCATCGGCCACCGCGGGCGGGATGCCGATATCCTCGCCGTCCCACTGGCCGATGATGGCGCAGAGGTCAGGATGCTGTTTCAGCACCGTGTCGGAAATGGACTTGGCCTTGTTGGCGTCGGCCTCGGCGCTCTGTTCCGCGACCAGTTGCAGTTCGGGATGGTCCAGCAGCCCGTCCTTGATGCCCGCCGCGCTGGCCAGGATCGCCTGGTTGTTCGACGGCCCCGCGACCATGGCGATCTTCTTGACCTCGCGGTCGGCGCAGTATTGCGCAGCGATCTCGACCTTGGTGCGGCCCACCTGATAGTGGTCGGCACCGACGAACACGTCGCCGCTCGGCCCGCCCTTGATATTGGCCCAGAGCCAGTAGATGCCCTCGTCCTGCGCCTTCTTGACCAGACGGTTCATCGCCTGCGCATCCAGCGGGTGGGCCACGATCACATCCACCTTTTCCGCGATCAGCTGCTGCACCGCCTGCACGCCCTGTTCCACGCTCCAGTTCGGGTCGCGGACGACGAGTTCGTAGCCGATCTTGTCGGCCTGCGCCTGAAGCCCGGCGACATAGGCCTGCGCGATGTCGAAGCTCATCGCGATGGGCACGATGCCGACCTTCTTGCCCTGAAGCGCATCGCGGTACTGTTCGCGCATGCCGTCGGTATAGCCCGACTGCTGCGCCATGGCAGGCGCGGCCGCCAGTACGCCGGCCATGGCGCCGGCCGCCAGCGCGGCCCTGAACAGGCTGTGGATCATGTCGTTCCTCCCTTGGTTGCGGGTGCACGCGGCCCCGCGGTTCTTCAGATGTCGCCCTGTTGCGAGGTCAGTTCGTCGCGGGGGTTCAGCATGCTGTCGGCGATGATCGCCGCCAGAAGGATGCCGGCCTTGATCAGGCTCTGGACCTCGATCGACAGGTTGAGGATGGTCATGCCGTTGGTCATGATCCCGATCAGGATCGTGCCGACCAGCACGTTGGACACGCTGCCCTTGCCGCCGCCGAGGCCCACGCCCCCCAGCACCACGACAAGGATCACGTCGTAGATCATGGTCGAGTTGAACAGCCGCGTATTCACGCTTTCGACCGAGGCCGACAGCACCACCCCCGCGGCAAAGGCGGCCAGCGCGCTGATGACATATTGCAGCACGAGGATCGGCCGCGACGGCACGCCGGTGGCGCGCGCCGCCATCGGGTTGTCGCCGATGGCATAGACATAGCGCCCCCAGACGGTGAACCGCAGGAACAGCCAGCACACCAGCGCCACCAGCAGCAGGAACAGCACGATATTGGGAATGCCGAACGTCCCGCCCTGCACCAGCGCGATGAAGCCCTCCAGCCGTTTCGGCAGCGGGATCACATCGTTGGACACCGCCAGATACTGCATGGTGCCGTACATCAGCGTGCCCGTGGCCAGCGTCGCAAAGATCGCCGGCACCTCGACATAGGCGACCAGCCAGCCGTTCAGCACGCCGAGCGCGATGGCGGCGAGCCCGGCATAGGCCGCCGCCTCTGCCATCGGCACCCCGGCCTGGATCTGGTACATCATCCATGCGGGCGGCATGACCAGCACCGCGATCTGCGACAGGTCGATGCCGCGCCCGATGATGACGATGGCCATGCCGATCCCCAGCACCCCGATGGTCGCCACCGCCTGCAACAGCGACAGCGCGTTGGACGCGGTGGCAAAGCCCGGCAGCGTGAACGCGAACACGAGGCACAGCACGACGGCCAGCGCGAAGATGATCTTCTGCTGGTCGATGATCCTGCCGGACGAGGATTTCGCCATGATGCGGCTTTCCTTCTGATGAACGCCCCTGCGCCGGGCAAGACGATCCCGCCCCGCCCGGCGCAGGGAACGGGCGGCCTGAAACGGCGTGCTGTGGATGGATGCCTGCGCCGGTTCCGCCGGCGCGCGGGTCGCTATCCTTCGGTAAACACCGGAACCGTCATCTGCATGCTCCCTGCGTGCTTGCGCATTCTTTTGCCGACACCATACAGGCCCCATGCGGCGCTGTCGTATCGGAAGATCCTATGGCTGCAGCGGCTTTGCCTTGGGCTCTGGCCCGCATGGCCGGGCAGCGAAGGGCGGCCCGAGGGGCCGCCCGTCCCCGTCACATCCCGCCGGTATCGGCGTTGCGGAACGCCTCGACCAGCACCGCGCCGTCCTTGCCGGCCGATTTCATGTCGTCGAGCCAGCTATCGACCACGACCGACACCTTTTCCTCCCACAGCGCGATTTCCTCGGCGGGCAGGTCGATGACGGTCAGCCCGATGCGGTCGCGCACCTCGCGGTCGGAGGTTTCCTCCCACTGGCAAAGGTTGCGCGCGGCCTTCAGCGCCGCCTCCTGCATCACCTGCCTGAGGTCCTCGGGAACCTTGGCCCAGCTGGCCTCGGAGATGTTGTAGCTGATGCTGCCCGCCCCCAGGCGCGGGCCCTCGGCGGTGAACTTCATGTGGTCCTGAAGGTCGAAATCGGGGATGCCGATATAGCTGTAAAGCCCGCCGTCCACCGTGCCGCGGCCAAGTGCGTCGTACATTTCCGGCGCGGGCACCTGCACCGGCACCGCACCGAGCGCACTGACGGTCTTTTTCATCGCATTGCCGTTCGCCCGCAGCTTGAGCCCCGACAGCGCGGCAAGGTTTTCCGGCGCGCGCTTGGCCGTGGTGACGATGTGATAGGCCGGCAGCACGTTCACGAACAGCGGACGCAGGCCGCGGGGGGCGTATTCCGCCTCTGCGAGCATGCCGCCGGGTTGCAGGATCGCCCACAGCTTGGCCGAACCGTCGCAGGCGTTTTCGTACATCCCCGGCAGTTCCGCGACGGAAGACAGCGGCAGCTTGTCGGGCGAATACGACGGCACGACGATCGCGATATCCGCCAGCCCCGATTCCAGCGTCGACACCGTGTCCTTGCCCAGTTGCGCCGAAGGATAGATCTCGAACTTCAGCCGCCCGTTGCTGGCCTTTTCGGCCTCGTCGACGAAAACCTGCCCGCCGTGTTTCCACAGGTAAAGCTCGTTGTTGAACAGATGCGAAACCTTGAGCGTGATCACATCCTCGGCCGCGGCAGGGGCCACGGCGCAGGTCGTCACCGCCAGCGCGACCGCCGCGCGGCGCAGCATCGCGCCCGGTTCCGTCAGGGTGCCGACCCGGCCAAGGGTCAAGGCGGAAAGTCTCATGTCGTCCTCCCCTGCGCATGTCGCGCATGTTGTCGTCTGGATTGCGGGCGGCCACCCCGACCCGCCACGGGCATCATTCTGGGCCGGTGGCCCCCGCTGCGGCAATCGCCGTGACCATCGCGAAAACCTGTGGCTGCCATCGGCGGCGCCATGGGATCAGTGCACCGCGGCGTACATGATGCGTTCCTCGGTCGCCCCGGCGGCGCGCATCTCTTCCACGATCTGGCCCTGACGGGCGACGAGGATGCGGTCGGACGGCGCGAGGATTTCCGGCAGGCAGGACAAAATCACCACCACCGCGATGCCGCTGTCGGCCAGCCGGTTGATGAAGTTGTGGATTTCCACGATGGAGCCCACGTCGCCCCCGCGCGTGGGTTCGTCGAAGATCACCAGCCGCGGATTCTGGACCAGCGACTTGGCGATCACCACCTTCTGCTGGTTGCCGCCCGACAGTTCCAGCACCTTGGCATCGGCGCCGATGGCCCGGATGTTGAGATCCTTCCACCAGCTTTCGGCAAGCTGCTGCGCCTCTGCCATCGACACGAGGCCGAGCGGATTCGACCCCATCGCCAGATGGCCCATCTGGATGTTGCGCGCGATCGACATGGTTTCGAAGAACCCGTCGAGCTTGCGGTCCTCGGTCACATAGACGATGCCGTCGCGCACCGCCTGCCGGGGCACGCGATAGCGGACGGAACGGTCGCCGAAACGGATGTCGCCGCCGTAGAACAGGTTGCGCTTCAGCGCGCCGGCCAGGACATGTCTGGTCTTCATCGTGTTTCCTCCCTCAAGGATAGGATGCGGCTTCAGATGTCGCCCTGTTGCGGGGTCTGTCCGTCGCGCGGGTTGATGAGCGTCTCGGCGATCAGCGCGGCCAGAAGGACCAGGCTCTTGATCGGGTTCCGGGTGGTGCAGGACAGGTTCATGATCGTCATGCCGCTGAACAGCGTACCCACCAGCAGCACGTCATAGACCAGCGTGGAGTTGTAAAGCCGTGTGTTGAGGCCCGAGTTCGAGGCGACGATGACCAGCCCCGCCAGATAGGCGACCAGCCCGCTGATGACATATTGCGCCACCGTGACCGGGCGCACCGGCATGCCGGTCAGCCGCGCGACGACGATGCCTTCCTGCGTGATGGCGAGGCGTTTGCGCCGCCCGGCGGCGCCTGCCGCGGTCTGGTCCTGCATGCCCGAAATCCTCCTCTGCCAGCCGACGCTGGACATGCGCCACCGGCAGGCCCCGCGGGGCCCCTGCACATGCCGTCGATGTCCGGTGTCCGGTCCGTCTTGTCTTTAACGGATGTCAGAAAACGCGGGGCGGTCTGGATAGCCGCGGCGCTATCGCCTTTTCGAACCGCAGGTAGAGGCCGGGCCTAGACCATATCCCCCGGGCCCCTCGGGGCCGATGGGACATGCCGGGGCAGGCCCCGGCCTGCGGGCGCAGGGCCTTTCCTCCGGCGGTTGGCCGGGTGGAGAGATGCGCCTCCGGCGGGGATATTTGGGGACAGAAAGTGGAAGGGCGCGCCTTTTCCCGAAAGGGGGCGCCCCGCATCTTCAGGCTGGCCCGAATATCCCCGCGCGGCGCACCCCGCACGACCGGCCGGGCGGCGTCTATTTCGGCTGCGGCTTGTGCGGCTCGACCAGCTTGGCGTTCAGCTGGTAGCGTTCCACCATCTCGCGGATGATCTTGAGCACGGTCTTTTCCACCGTCAGGCTGACCATGGACACCGGTCGCGCGCGCTTGCGCGTCAGATAGACGGTGCGGAAGAACGAGGGTTCCTTGATGCGGATCAGCGCCAGCTTGCCCGCCGCCACCGCATCGGCGACCGAGGCATGCGGCAGCACGGTGAAGGCGCTCGCCCGCGCCACCATTTCCACGATCTGCGGCAGCGAGTCGATCTCGACGATGACGTTGAGGCTGAGCCCGTTGGCGCGGGCGAACCGTTCGATGGCCAGCCGGGCGCTGTGCGGCAGGCCGGGCATGACCAGCGGCAGTTCGCCAAGGCGGGACGCCTGGATCGTCAGATCGCCGTTTTCGTCTGGTTCCACCGGCAGGTTGTCATGCGCGGCGATGACGAAGATTTCCTCTTCCAGCACGGGTTCGGTCTGGAAGCTGGTGCTCGGCGGGTTGGAATAGACGAAGCCGAGGTCGATGCGTTCCTGATCCAGCCAGTCGAGGATATGGCCCGAAAGCCCCTCGGTCAGGTGCAGGCGGATGCCGGGGTTTTCCACCCGGATCGTTTCGGCCAGCGGGATCGAGACCAAAAGGCTGAGCGAGGGCGGCAGGCCGATGGACACGCCACCCTGCAATTCCTGCCCCATCTCGCGGATGCTGTCGGTCAGCGACCGCGCGGCGTCGATCAGCGTATGGCCTTCGCGCGCGAGGAACCGGCCGGCCTCGGTCAGGGTGATGCCGCGCGGGCCGCGGATGGCGAGCTTGGTGTTCAGCCGCGCCTCCAGCCGCGCGACATGTTCCGACAGCGACGGCTGCGCAAGCCCGAGCGCCAGCGCCGCCTTGGAGATAGAACCATGCTTGGCCAGCATCAGGAAGTAATAGACATGCTTGATGTCGATGTCGGGGGCCTGCGTTCTGGATCGCGCCACGGTCGAAGATCCTTGTGCTGAGCGGTATGCGCTGCCTGCCGTTGCCATAGGTTGGTGTGATACGTCGAGAGGGGGAAAAGTTCCAGCATTTTTTGGTCAAGCGTTAGGTAGATTTCAGGGTGCTGCGATCCTTCTCTCGCCCGACACCCCTATCCGCCTGTTTCCCCACGGCTTTCATATGTCCCTGCTCTTTGGCCGGCCCCGGCGGTGGGCGACCACACGCCATGCGGCGGGGCGGCGACTCAGCTGCGGGTGCGGCGATGCGGGACTTAAGGGCGGATACTACAGGGCGCGCCTATGTCCCGGCAAGCGTGTCACGATACCCCAGAGCGCGGGGCTGGAGCGGAAAGCGTTTTGGGTCAAGGTTTTGCCGTGGCGGCGGCAGACTGCGGCAAACGGGACCCCGCGGCCGTGCTTGACGCAACGCGATGATTCTGCCTAATGGCTGTTAGGTTTTGCTGCCGAGGTGAGGAAGAAACATGGGCTACCGGCTGACGGACGACCAGCGCGCGATCGTGGATGCGGCACAACGGATCTGCGACAGGTTCCCGCTGGACTACTGGCTGCGCAAGGACCGCGAGCACGAATTCCCGCATGAATTCTTCCAGGCCGTCGCCGAGGGCGGGTGGCTGGGCATCTGCATGCCCGAGGAATACGGCGGCGCGAATCTGGGCGTGACCGAGGCGGCGCTGTTCCTGCGCACGGTGGCGTCGAACGGCGGCGCGCAGGCGGCGGCCTCGACCATCCACATGAACATCTTCGGGCTTCAGCCGGTGGTCCATTTCGGCACCGAGGACCAGAAGCAACGCTGGCTGCCCGCCTTCAGCCGCGGCGAAACCAAGGCCTGCTTTGCCGTGACCGAACCCGACACCGGGCTCGACACCACCAAGCTCAAGGTCGTGGCCAAGAAACAGGCGGACGGCAACTATCTGATTTCCGGCAAGAAGGTCTTCATCTCGACCGCGCAGGTGGCCGACCACATGCTGATCCTGGCCCGCACCACGCCGATCGAAGAGGTCACGCGGCATTCCGACGGGCTGAGCCTGTTCTACACCAGGCTCGACCGCGACTATGTGGACGTGCGCGAGATCGACAAGCTCGGCCGCGGGGCGGTGGACACGAACGAATTGTTCATCGACAACCTGCCGGTGTCGAAGGACAGCCTGATCGGCGAGGAAGGCAAGGGCCTCAAGTACATCTTCCACGGGATGAACGCGGAACGGGTGTTCGTGGCCGCCGAACAGGTCGGCATCGGCCAGGCCGCGCTGCGCCATGCGGTGGAATATGCCAAGGAACGCAAGGTCTTTGGCCGTGCCATCGGGCAGAACCAGGGCATCCAGCACCCGCTGGCGCACAGCTGGGCCGAACTGGAGGCCGCGAACCACATGATGATGGCCGCCGCCGACCTCTATGACCGGGGCGAGCCCTGCGGGCCCGAGGCGAACGCCGCCAAGCTGCTGGCGTCGGAGGCTTGCATGCGGGCGTGCCAGACCGCGATGCTGACCCATGGCGGCTTCGGCTATGCCAAGGAATACCATGTCGAACGCTACATGCGCGAAGCCTGGATCGGCTACATCGCCCCGGTGACGCCGCAACTGGTGCTGTCCAACATCGCCGAGCGCAAGCTGGGCCTGCCGAAATCCTACTGATCCCCGGAGAGTAACCGATGAAACCGATCCGTTCGTTCCTGTTCGTGCCCGGCAACAAGGAATCGATGCTGGACAAGGCCGCCTTCGCGGGCGCCGATGCGCTGATCCTCGATCTGGAAGACAGCGTGCCCCCGCCCGAAAAAGCCGCTGCCCGCGAACTCGTGGCGCGCAAGATCCCCGAACTCGCCGCCGCGGGGCAGCGCATCTGGGTGCGCATCAACCGCACCGCGCATATCTACGACCTCGACGACCTGCTGGCGGTGATCCAGCCCCAGACCGAGGGCATCTATATCTCCAAACCCTATGGGCCCGAGGATGTGCACATGGCCTCGGCCATGATCGCAGAGGCCGAAACCCGCGCGAACATCCCGGTGGGGACCGTCCGGCTGATCCCGCTGCTGGAAACCGCGCGCTCGATGCAGCTGTGTTTCGAGATCGCAGAGCATCCGCGGGTCATCGGCATCGTCGGCGCCACGGCCAAGAACGCCGACATGTCGCGCGCGCTCAACTTCATCTGGACGGCGGAGGGGCGCGAATCCGACTACCTCAAGGCGCGGGTCGTCATGGCGGCGCGGGCGGCGGGCAAATGGCCCATCGGCGGCATCTGGCAGAAGATCAAGGATCTGGACGGGCTGGCGAAATCCTCGCAACTCGACCGCCAGTTGGGCATGGCGGGCGAACTGGCGCTGCATCCGATGCAGGTCGAGACGATCAACCGCAGCTACACCCCGACCGACGACGAGGTGGCCTATTACCAGGGCATGATCGACGCCCTCGACGGCGCGATGGCGCAGGGCCGGGCCTCGGTCATGTATGACGGCGAACATATCGACATCGCCCATGTGAAGACCGCGCGCGAATTCATCGCGATGGCGCAGGCGCTCAAGGACTGAGGGCCGGGCGGCCCCGCCCGCGACCGGGCGGGGCCGCATGGCGACAAGGGGTGACAAGGGGGGAAGGAACGTGAATACCCGGAACGATACCCGCCGCGGGCCGCTGGAAGGCATCCGCGTGCTGGACCTGACGGTCGCCCTGTCGGGGCCCTATTGCACGCTGCTGCTGGCCGGGCTCGGCGCCGAGGTCATCAAGATCGAATCGCCCACCGGCGGCGACATCGCGCGCTTCAACCCGCCCTTCTACGGCAAGGACGGCATCCATCTGGGCAGGATGGAAGAGGGCGACCTGTCGCTGTCGAACCTCGCCCGCCAGCGCAACAAACGCAGCCTGTCGCTGGACCTCAAGTCCGACAAGGGCCGCGCGATGTTCCACGACCTTGCCCGGCATGCCGACGTGATCGTGGAAAACATGAGCGACGGCACCGTGGACCGGCTCGGCGTCGATTACGAGACCATCCGCAAGATCAACCCCGGCATCGTCTATTGCTCGATCACCGGGCTTGGCCGGCCCAGCCCCTATCCGGGCGTCAAGGCGATGGACATCACCGTCCAGGCGCTGAGCGGGGTGATGGACGTGACCGGCGAGACGGACGGCCCGCCGATGCGCTTCGGCCTGCCGATCAGCGACCTGCTGGCGCCGCTTTACGGCACCATCGGCATCCAGGCGGCGCTGCGCCAGCGCGAGGCGACGGGCGAGGGGCAGAACATCGTCATCTCGATGCTGGATTGCGTCGCATCGCTGCTGCCGTTCGAACATTTCGACGTGTTCCAGCGCGAGGGCTTTCCGCCGCGGTCGGGCAACCACCAGACGCGGCTGGCGCCCTTTGGCATCTTCAAGACCCGCGACGGCTATGTCTCCATCGCGGCGGCGAACGACAAATGGGCCGGGCTGATCTTCGAGGCGATGGGCCAGCCCGACCTGATCAAGGACCCCCGCTATGCCACCCGGGGCCCGCGCGCGGTCAACGCCGATGCCGTCAACCGCCTGATCGAGGACTGGACCAGCGGGCACAGCACCGACGAGGTGCTGGAGGAACTGCAGGCCAAGCGCGGCGTGCCCTGCGTGCGCGTGCGCACCGCGCTGGAAACCATGAGCGACCCGAGCCTCTTCGCCAGCGGCGCGCTGCAAAAGCTCGTCCACCCCGAGGCGGGCGAGATCGACGCCGTGGGCTCCGGCGTGCCGATCCGCATGTCGGCGGGCAAGGTCGGGCTCGACCGGCCGGCGGCGCGGCTTGGCGCCGACAACGCCGACATCTACGGCCAGCTTCTGGGGCTGACCGCCGACGACCTCGCCCGGCTGCGGGCCGAGGGCATCATCTGACCCCGGCCCCCGGGCCCCCTGTCTGACACGAGGAGAGAAACCATGCCCGCCAACTACAAGGAACTTGCAACCGGCAAGTATTACGAGGAACTGAACGTCGGCAACGTCTACCGCCACGCGATCACCCGCACCGTCTGCGAGGCCGACAACCTGCTGTTCAGCGCGCTGACCTACAATTCCGCCTGGCTGCACACCGACGAGGAATATTCCAGATCGGTCGGCCATCCGGGCCGTCTGGTCAACAGCCTCTTCACCCTGTCGCTCGCCTGCGGCGTGACGGTGGCGGACACCACGCTCGGCACCACCACGGGCAACCTGGGCTTCTTCGACGTGAAGTTCCTGACCCCGGTCTATATCGGCGACACGCTGCGCAGCGAGACCGAGATCATCTCCAAGCGGGAATCGAAGTCGCGCCCGAATTCCGGCATCGTGGAATTCGAAACCCGCAGCTACAACCAGCGCGACGAGGTGGTGCTGACCTTCCGCCGCACCGGCATGATGCTGAAGAAGAACCCGCCGCAGGCCTGAGGCCCGCCCCCGGCCCGGCGCCCCGCGCAGGACCATTTCAGGACAGACGAAGGCGCGCGCCCTTTCCACCGGGCGCGCGCCTTCCTCACTTTCTGTCCCCAAATATCCCCTTCCGACAGCAAACACGGGCACCGCCGCCGGGCGGGGGGCGAAACTCTGCCCGGGCAGCCCTTTCAAATCGGGGCGCGAGCCTGTATCTAGCCCCTGATCTTCTATCCCCCTGATCTTCCAGACGGCGAGTGTGCGCATGGCTTCCTATCAGTACGTCTACCACATGGATGGCGTCTCCAAGACCTATCCCGGCGGCAAGAAATGCTTCGAGAACATCCGGCTGAACTTCCTGCCCGGGGTGAAGATCGGGGTCGTGGGGGTCAACGGGTCGGGCAAATCCACCCTGCTGCGCATCATGGCCGGGATCGACAAGGATTTCGGCGGCGAGGCTTGGGCCGCCAAGGGCGCGCGGGTGGGCTACCTGCCGCAGGAACCGGAACTCGACCCCACGCTCAACGTGCGCGGCAACGTGATGGAGGGCGTGAAGGCCAAACAGGCCAAGCTCGACCGCTACAACGAACTCGCCATGAACTACTCGGACGAGACGGCCGATGAAATGGCGCGGTTGCAGGACGAGATCGACGCCGAGAACCTGTGGGATCTGGACAGCCAGGTCGACGTGGCGATGGAGGCCCTGCGCTGCCCGCCCGACGACGCCGATGTCACCACGCTGTCGGGCGGCGAAAAGCGGCGCGTGGCGCTGTGCAAGCTGCTGCTCGACGCGCCCGACATGCTGCTGCTGGACGAACCGACCAACCACCTCGATGCGGAAACCATCGCCTGGCTGCAAAAGCACCTGATCGAATACAAGGGCACGATCCTGATAGTGACCCACGACCGCTATTTCCTCGACGACATCACCGGCTGGATCCTGGAGTTGGACCGCGGCCGCGGCATCCCCTACGAGGGCAACTATTCCGCCTGGCTGGAACAGAAGGCCAAGCGGCTGGAACAGGAAGCGCGCGAGGACAAATCGCGCCAGAAGGTGCTGGAACGCGAACTGGAATGGATCCGCGCCGGGGCCAAGGCCCGGCAGGCCAAGCAGAAGGCCCGGATCAACGCCTACGAGGAAATGGCGTCGAAATCCGAACGCGAAAAGATCACCAACGCCCAGATCATCATCCCCAACGGCCCGCGCCTCGGCGGCCGTGTGATCGAGGTCGAGGGGCTGCAGAAGGCCTATGGCGACAAGCTTCTGATCGAGAACCTGACCTTCAGCCTGCCCCCGGGCGGCATCGTCGGCGTGATCGGCCCGAACGGCGCCGGCAAATCGACGCTGTTCAAGATGCTGACCGGGCAGGACACGCCCGACGCCGGCACGATCGGCTATGGCGACACGGTGAAGCTTGCCTATGTGGACCAGAGCCGCGACGCGCTCGACCCCAACAAAACGGTGTGGGAAGAGATTTCCGAGGGGCTCGAGGTGCTGGAACTCGGCGACGCCACGATGAACAGCCGCGCCTATTGCGGGGCGTTCAACTTCAAGGGCGGCGACCAGCAGAAGAAGGTGGGCCTGCTGTCGGGCGGCGAACGCAACCGGGTGCATCTGGCGAAACTGCTGAAATCCGGCGGCAACGTGCTGCTGCTCGACGAACCGACCAACGACCTCGACGTGGAAACCCTTCAGGCGCTGGAAGCCGCGCTGGACGATTTCGCCGGCTGCGCGGTGATCATCAGCCACGACCGCTTCTTCCTCGACCGGCTGTGCACCCATATCCTGGCGTTCGAGGGCGACGCGCATGTGGAATGGTTCGAGGGCAACTTCGAGGCCTACGAGGAAGACAAGATCCGCCGCCTCGGCCCCGACTCGGTGGAACCGAAGCGGGTGAAGTACAAGAAGTTCACCCGTTAGGGGCGCCGCGCCGGCGCCGCCCGCACCATCAGCGGCGCCAGCGCCAGCACCGCCAGCAGCAATGCGGCGGCAAAGACGAAGGCCACCCGCAGCCCGAACGCGCCCGACAGAAAGCCGAGCGCGGGCGGGCCGAAGAAATAGCCGAAATAGCCCAGCAATGTCGCCCGGGCCACGGCGCGGGCGCGGGCATCCGGCCGGGCCATGCGGCCGACCAGCGAAAAGGCCGTGGGCGCGATGACCGATGCGCCCACCCCCATCACCACGAAGCCCGCATAGGCCATCGCCGGGCCCGTGGCCGCCGCCGCCACCAGCGCCCCCGTGGCCGCCACCAGCGCACCGCCGGACAGCAACGCCACCGGCGCGATCCGCGCCACGCCCCCCTGCCCCGCCAGCCGCGCCAGCCCCATCGTCAGCGCCAGCGCGGCAGGACCCATCGCGCCCTCTGCCGGCGATCCCCCGAGGGTCTTTTCGATATGCAGCGCCGACCAGTTTTCGGCCGCGTTCTCGGTCATGAAGGCGATCAGCACGATGCCGCCGCCGATCACCGGCACCAGCCCCAACCCCGCGCCGCCCCCGCCCCGCGGGCGGGCAAGGCCGCGGATGGTGCCGTCGCGTTCCAGCGTCAGCGCCGCGCAAAGCCCCGTCACCCCCGCCGCGACCGTCATCACCACGCCGGGTCCATGCCCCGCCGCCCGCAGCGCGCCGGTACCCACCGCCGCGCCCGCATAGGCCAGCGAATAGGCGGCGTGGCAGAGGTTCATCAGATGCAGGCCCCGGTCGTTTTCCAGCACCGCCACGCGGGCGTTCATCAGCACATCGGTCAACCCCGTGGTCGCCCCGCAGACCAGCATCGCCAGCGCAAAGGCCCAAGGCACGCCCGCCTGCCCCGGCAGCACGAACGCCGCCGCCATCGCCCCCGCCGCCACCGGCAGCGCCACCCGGCCCAGGGCCGCGCCGACCGCCGGGGCCAGCAGCATCGTCCCCACGGCGGCGACCGAGGTTCCCAGCAGCAGCAGGCCCAGTTCGGCCTCTGCCACCCCCAGCCCGGCCTTGATCCCCGGCAGAACGGCGGCAAAGCTGCCCCACAGCACGCCCATCGCCGCAAAGGCCGCCACCGGCGCGCGCGCGATCCGCAACATGGCCATGCCCCGCCCCCCTGCCCCACCAATTCGGGCTTCCCTTCACCGCGATTCCCCGCTAAGGGCAGCGGGTCGCGCCGCGCACCCTTGGAGGGCGGCGGACATCAACGCAAGGAGAACCTCTATGGCGCGTGAGATCCCGGATCTTGTGGCCGAGGTACGGACGGGGACAGGCAAGGGGGCCGCTCGTCAAGCTCGTCGTGAGGGCAACGTACCCGGTGTTATCTATGGCGGCGGCAAAGACCCGCTCGCGATCAACATCAACTACAACTACCTGCTGAAGCGCCTGAAGGCCGGCCGCTTCCTGTCGACGCTGTTCAACCTCAAGGTCGAGGGCCAGCCCGACGTGCATGTCGTCTGCCGCGGCGTGCAGCGCGATGTGGTCAAGGACCTGCCGACGCATATCGACTTCATGCGCCTGCACGACGACAGCCGCATCAACCTGTTCATCCATGTCGAGTTCGTGAACCACGACGCGGCGCCGGGCCTGAAACGCGGCGGCACGCTGACCGTGGTCCGCCCGGAAGTGGAACTGGAAGTCACCGCAAGCGACATCCCGAGCCACATCACCGTGGACCTGGCCGGCAAGACCTTCGGCGACGTGATCCACATCAACGATGTGGTCCTGCCCGCCGGCGCGAAACCGACGATCGACCGGAACTTCGTCATCGCCAACATCACCGCGCCTACCGGGCTCGCGGCGGCGGCCGAAGAAGAATAAGCAGCCCCCGAGGGCCGATGGAACGCGGGGGGCGCTGCCTCCCGCGTTTTTCGTCGGGGCCCGAACATCTTTCGGCGAAAAACCTTCCGGCTCAGCGCCCGATCTGCTGGACGGAGGTGAACACCTCCAGCTCGGGGTGGCCGGCGTAGATGTCGGCATGCCCGCCCGCGCCGCGATGGGCGGACCGGAACGCCTCGGATTTCGTCCAGGCGGTGAAGGCATCCTCGCTTTCCCAGAAGGTATGCGAGGCGTAGAGGCGATAGCCGTCCTTTTCGGGGCCCTTCATCAGGTGGAACGAGACGAAGCCCGGCACCTGCGGCAGATGGCTGTCGCGGCCGGTCCAGACGGCCTCGAACACGGCCTCCTGCCCGGGTTTCACCTTGAAGCGATTCATGGTCAGATACATCCGGCATCCTTTCGCACGGGGTCGGGGCTGCTGGCTGGATCGCGCGAAGGCCCGCACGGTCTGGCGTCGGGGCGAAAATCGGGGCATTGAGGGGGCGGGTCAAGGCGGAAAGGAAGGCGCATGCGGCTTTTCGTGGGGCTGGGAAACCCCGGCGCGAAATATGCCGGCAACCGGCACAACATCGGCTTCATGGCGGTGGACCAGATCGCCGCCGACCACGGCTTTTCCCCCTGGAAGCGCGGCTTCAGGGGAATGGTGGCCGAGGGCCGCCTTGGCCGCGAAAAGGTCGTGCTGCTGAAGCCCGAGACCTTCATGAACCTGTCGGGCGAATCCGTGCGCGCGGCGGTGGATTTCTACAAGCTCGACCCCGCCGATGTGGTGGTGTTCCACGACGAACTGGATCTGGCCCCCGGCCGCTGCCGGGTGAAGCAGGGCGGCGGGCATGCGGGGCACAACGGCCTGCGGTCCATCCATGCCCATCTGGGCGAGGGCTACGGGCGCGTGCGGCTCGGCATCGGGCATCCGGGGCACAAGGATGCGGTGTCGGGCTATGTGCTGCACGATTTCGCCAAGGCCGACCGCGGCTGGCTCGACGATCTTCTGCGCGGCATCGCCGACGGCGCCGCGGCGCTGGCGGAAGGCGACGCCACGCGCTTCATGAACGCCGTCAGCCTGCGCACCGCGCCGCCCCGGTCCTCTGCCCCCGCAGAGGCGCCCGCGAAACCCGCCGCCCCCGCCCCGCAAGACCCCGACCCGCGCAACCCCCTGCAACGGCTGGCCGACCGTTTCCGCTGAACCCGGGTTGCCCCGCGGCCGGGCCCGGCCTAGGCTTGGCCATCGGCGGCAGGGCGGAACCAACCATGCGCGAACCTTCGATCAATGTTCTGGGCGGCCCGCTGGAAAGCTGTTCCACCGCGCCCATGACGGGCTTTTTCCGCAACGGCTGCTGCGATACCGGGCCGGGGGATCTGGGGCTGCACACCGTCTGCGCGGTGATGACGGCGGAATTCCTGGCGATGTCGAAATACCTCGGCAACGACCTGTCGACGCCGCGCCCCGAATATGGCTTCGCCGGGCTGAAACCCGGCGACCGCTGGTGCCTGTGCGCCGCGCGCTTCCTTCAGGCGCACGAGGAAGGCGCGGCGCCGCGCCTGCGGCTGGCGGCGACGCATCGCACCACCCTCGCCGTGGTGCCGATGGCGATCCTGCGCCGCTATGCCGTGGACGGCTAGCCCGTCATCTCCACGCCCAGATGGCGGGCGACGGTGAAGATGTCCTTGTCGCCGCGGCCGCACATGTTCATCACGATGATATGGTCGCGCGGCAGGCCGGGGGCGATCTTCATCACATGGGCCAGCGCGTGGCTGGGTTCCAGCGCCGGGATGATGCCTTCCAGCGCGCAGGACAGCTGGAACGCCTCCAGCGCCTCGGCATCGGTGATCGAGACATATTCCGCCCGCCCCACATCGTGCAGCCAGGCATGCTCCGGCCCGATCCCGGGATAGTCGAGCCCGGCGGAAATCGAATGCCCTTCAAGGATCTGGCCATCCTCGTCCTGCAACAGATAGGTCCGGTTGCCATGCAGCACCCCGGGCCGGCCGCCGGTCAGGCTGGCGCAGTGCTGCATCTGCGCATCCACGCCCTTGCCCCCGGCCTCGACCCCGATGATCCGCACCGAGGGATCGTCGAGGAACGGATGGAACAGCCCCATCGCGTTCGACCCGCCGCCGATCGCGGCGATGACGGTATCGGGCAGCCGCCCCTCGCCTTCCAGTTCGGCCAGTTGCCAGCGCACTTCCTTGCCGATGATCGACTGGAAATCACGCACCATCGCCGGATAGGGATGGGGGCCGGCCACCGTGCCGATGCAATAGAAGGTGTCGCGCACATTCGTCACCCAGTCGCGCAGCGCGTCGTTCATCGCATCCTTCAGCGTGCCGCGGCCCGAAGTGACGGGCACCACCTCGGCCCCCAACAGCTTCATGCGGAACACGTTGGGCGCCTGCCGCTCGACATCATGCGCGCCCATGTAGACCACGCATTTCAGCCCGAACTTGGCGCAGACGGTGGCCGTCGCCACCCCGTGCTGCCCCGCCCCGGTTTCCGCGATGATCCGCGTCTTGCCCATGCGGCGGGCAAGGATGATCTGCCCCAGCACGTTGTTGATCTTGTGCGCGCCGGTGTGGTTCAGTTCGTCCCGCTTGAGGTAGATCTTCGCCCCGCCCAGATGGTCCGTCAGCCGTTCCGCGAAATAGAGCGGCGAAGGCCGGCCCACGTAATGCTTCCACAGCCAGTCCATCTCGGCCCAGAAGGTCGGGTCGGTCTTGGCATGTTCGTATTGCGCCTCCAGTTCCAGGATCAGCGGCATCAGCGTCTCCGACACGAACCGCCCGCCGAAGATGCCGAACCGTCCGGCCTCGTCGGGGCCCGTGGTGAAGCTGTTGATCAGATCCTCGGCCATGTCGCACTCCCTGCTGGATGCCCCGATGTACCGCCCTTGGCGGGCCGGGGAAAGGGGGGCATTCTGCCCCCCTCTTGGCTGCGCCAATTCACCCCCCTGAGGATATTTTCGGACAGAAAATGAAAAAGGGCCGACCCATTCCACTTTCTGTCGCCAAATATCCCCGCCGGAGGCAACCGGAGCCTGCGCGGCCCCGGCCGCGCGGGCGACAGAAAGGCTTGCGCCGTCAGGCGCGCAATTCGGTAGCGGCGGCGACGAAGGCGGCGATCAGGGCGGGGTCCTTCACCCCCGGCGCGCTTTCCACGCCCGAAGACACATCGACCTGCCGCGCGCCGGTCAGCCGCACCGCCTCGGCCACGTTCGCGGGCGTCAGGCCCCCGGCCAGCATCCAAGGCCGCCGCCAGACGCGCCCCGCGATCAGCCGCCAGTCGAAGGCCAACCCGTTGCCCCCCGGCAGTGCCGCGCCCTTGGCCGCCTTGGCATCGACCAGCAGCATGTCGGCCACCTGCGCGTAAAGGTCGAGCGCGGGCAGGTCGTCGGCCGTGGCCACGCCCACCGCCTTCATCACCGGCAGGCCGAACCGCGCGCGGATCGCCGCCACCCGTTCGGGGCTTTCCCGTCCGTGCAGTTGCAGGATGTCGACCGGCACCGCGGCCAGGATCGCCGCCAGCGCCGCGTCGTCGGCATCCACCACCAGCGCCACCTTGGCCAGCCCCGGGGGGGCGGCGACCGCCAGCGCGCGCGCCTCGGGCAGGGACAGATGGCGGGGGGATTTCTCGAAGAACACCAGCCCCGCATAGGCGGCGCCCGCCCGTGCCGCGGCCTCCAGATCCGCGACCCGGCGCAGGCCGCAGATCTTGACCCGCACGCCCGCGCCCTGCGGCGGCGGGGCGCCGCCGGTGGTGATGATCCGCGCGGGCATGGGTCAGCCCGCCTTGCGGGGGGTGTCGATCAGGGCCACGATTTCATCGGCGGGGGTTTTCTGCGACACGCCGGCCTGTACGGCCTCGGCCCGCAGGCGCATGACCTCGCGCGCGCGGGTCGCGGCGGCGGCGCGGTGTTTGTGTTCGCGCAGCCATTCCCAGACGAAGCCGATCAGGATCCCCGCGACCACGCCGCCGAAGATCACCAGGAACAGCGGCAGTTCGACCGACCAGGAAAAGCCGGTCAGCGCCGCCAGATCCGCGGGCAGGGCATTGACCACCACCGGCGCGCGGTTGGCGATCGCCACCACCACCAGCGCAAGCGCGATCACCCCCAGGATCAGGTAGCGCAGATATCGCATGTGGGCCTAGCCCTCCGTATCCTCGATGCCGTTCAGCCGGTCGCGCAAAAGCTTGCCGGTCTTGAAGAAAGGCACCCGTTTTTCCTGGACCTCGACCGATTCGCCGGTGCGCGGGTTGCGGCCGGTGCGCGCGTCGCGTTCCTTGACCGAGAAGGCGCCGAAACCGCGCAGTTCCACCCGGTCGCCGCGGGCCAGCGCCTCGATGATCTCGTCAAAGACCGTATCCACGATCCGCTCGGCGTCGATCAGCGAGGCCCGTTTTCCGGCCTTGCCATCTGTCTGGTTGCGCAGAAGGTCCTCGTAGATCTTCTGGATCAACTCCGATCGTATCATCCCGTCCCGTCCCCCGTCATCGCGGCCTCTTGGCGGGCCGGGGGCGACTATAAGACGGAAATCCCCGTACACAAACAGGAATCCCCGCCCCTGCCGGGCAAAGAAAGGGCCCCGCGCATGGCGGGGCCCCGGGTCGGCGGGCTTCCGCCCGGCCGGGATCAGTTGCGGTCGCCGCGCAGCGCCGCGCCGAGGATGTCGCCCAGGCTCGCCCCCGAATCGGAGGAACCGTACTGTTCGACGGCCTCTTTCTCTTCCGCGATCTCGCGCGCCTTGATCGACAGGCCCAGACGGCGGGTCTTGGGGTCGATGTTGGTGACGCGGACGTCAACCTTGTCGCCGACCTGGAACCGCTCGGGGCGCTGTTCGGAACGGTCGCGCGACAGGTCCGACCGGCGGATGAACGACTTGGCGCCGTTGTATTCCACCTCGATCCCGCCATCCTCGATCGCCGAGACGGCGACGGTGATGACCGAGCCGCGCTTCACGCCATCGACCGCCTCGGTGAAGGTGTCGTCGCCAAGCGCCTTGATCGAGAGCGAGATGCGCTCTTTCTCGACGTCGACGTCCGACACGACCGCCTTGACCACATCGCCCTTGCGATAGTTCTGGATCGCCTCTTCGCCGCGCTGGTCCCACGACAGGTCCGACAGGTGGACCATGCCGTCGATGTCGCCTTCCAGCCCGATGAACAGCCCGAATTCGGTGATGTTCTTGACCTCGCCCTCGATGGGGGTGCCGGCCGGGTGGGTTTCGGCGAAGACTTCCCACGGGTTGCGCTGCGTCTGTTTCAGACCCAGGCTCACGCGGCGCTTGGCGCTGTCGATTTCCAGCACCATCACATCGACCTCCTGCGAGGTGGACACGATCTTGCCGGGGTGGACGTTCTTCTTGGTCCAGCTCATTTCCGAGACGTGGACCAGACCCTCGACGCCCGCTTCCAGTTCCACGAAGGCGCCGTAGTCGGTGATGTTGGTCACGCGGCCCTTGTGGACCGAGCCGATCGGATAGGCGCGTTCCACCGCATCCCACGGATCGGACTGAAGCTGCTTCATGCCCAGGCTGATGCGGTGGGTGTCCTTGTTGATCTTGACCACCTGGACCTTCACGGTCTCGCCGATGTTCAGGATCTCGGACGGATGGTTGACGCGGCGCCAGGCCATGTCGGTGACGTGCAGCAGGCCGTCCACACCGCCCAGGTCCACGAAGGCCCCGTATTCGGTGATGTTCTTGACCACGCCGTCGACGACCATGCCCTCGGACAGCTTGCCGATGATCTCGGCGCGCTGTTCGGCACGCGATTCTTCCAGGATGGCGCGGCGCGACACCACGATGTTGCCGCGGCGGCGGTCCATCTTGAGGATCTGGAACGGCTGCTTCATGCCCATCAGCGGGCCGGCGTCGCGCACCGGGCGCACGTCAACCTGGCTGCCCGGCAGGAAGGCCACGGCACCGCCCAGATCGACGGTGAACCCGCCCTTGACACGGCCGAAGATGGCGCCTTCGACGCGCTCTTCCTTGGCATAGGCTTTTTCCAGCCGGTCCCAGGCGGCTTCGCGCTTGGCTTTCTCGCGGCTGATGACGGCTTCGCCGCGGGCGTTTTCCACGCGGTCCAGATAGACCTCGACCTCATCGCCGACATGGATGTCGGGCGCTTCGCCGGGGTTTGCGAATTCCTTCAGATCGACGCGGCCTTCCATCTTGTAGCCGACGTCGATGATGGCCTGGCCCGCCTCGATGGCGATGACCTTGCCCTTGACGACCGAACCCTCTTCGGGGGTGTCGATCTCGAAGCTTTCGTTGAGGAGGGCTTCGAATTCCTCCATCGTCGCTTTGGCGCACATGCGGTTCAGTTTCCTTATGGTCTGTTTCACTGGCCATGCGGTTGGCTCCGCCGGTCTTTGATGGCCCCGCTGCGGAACGCACAGGCAGCCCGGTGAACCGGGGCGGCGCGCGACTCTGCCTCAGGATGGGGGGCCTATACCGGGTTCACGCGCCGGTGGCAAGGAAAAGCCCCGTGCCCGGCGGCGGTGCCGGGGGAAAGGTCGGCGGCCTCCGGCGGGGATATTTAAGGACAGAAAGTGAACAGGGGCGCCCTTCCTCACTTTCTGTCCTTAAATATCCTCAGGGGGTGAATTGGCGCAGCCAAGAGGGGGCAGAATGCCCCCTGCCCGCTCACCGCTGCAACCGCGCGGCGACAAGGGCGATGGCGCGGGCCGCGGCGGTTTCGGCATCCATGCCGCTGGTGTCCAGCACCACCGCATCCGCGGCCGCGCGCAGCGGCGCATCGGCGCGGCCCCTGTCGCGCGCGTCGCGCTCGACCACCTGCGCCAGCACTGCCTCATAACTCTCGGGCCCGGCCTCGCCGCCCGCTTCCAGCCAGCGGCGGCGGGCGCGGATCTCGGGGCCGGCGGTCACGAACAGCTTCACCTCGGCCTCGGGGCAGATCACGGTGCCGATGTCGCGCCCGTCCAGCACCGCGCCGCCGGGGCGGCGGGCGAAATCGCGCTGAAAGGCGACCAGCGCCGCGCGCACCTCGGGGATCGCGGCGACACGGCTGGCCGCCTGCCCGGCGTCGAGCGTGCGCAGGCCGTCGCGCGCCAGATCGGCGGGCACCAGCCCCCGCGCCGCCGCCACCGGATCGCCGCCCTTCGCCCCCACGGCACGGTAGAGCAGCCCGGTATCCAGATGCGCAAAGCCGAAATGCGCCGCCACCGCGCGCGCGATCGTGCCCTTGCCGGCCGCCGCGGGCCCGTCGATGGCAACGGTGAACGCGCCTGTCACGCCGGGGTCCGCGCGATGTCGGCGCCGAGCCCGGTCATCAGCGCCTCGAACCCGGGGAAGGAGGTGGCAATGGGGCCACCGTCATCCACGCTGACCGGCGCCCGCGCCACGAGGCCGAGGGTGAGGAAACTCATCGCGATGCGGTGGTCGAGATGCACCGCGCAGGTCGCGCCCCCCGGCACGCCGCCCGGCCCCATGCCGTGGACGATCAGGGTGTCCTCGTCCTCATCGATGCGCACGCCGCAGGCCTCGAGCCCCCGGGCCATCGCGTCGATCCGGTCGCTTTCCTTCACCCGCAGTTCCTTGACGCCGCGCATCACCGTGACACCTTCCGCACAGGCGGCAACCACGGCCAGCACCGGGAATTCGTCGATCATGCTGGCGGCGCGGCCGGGCGGGGTCTCGACCCCCTTCAGCACCGAATGGCGCACGCGCAGGTCGGCCACCGGCTCGCCCCCCTCCTCGCGCGGGTTCTCGAAGGCGATGTCGGCGCCCATTTCCAGCAGCGTGACATAGAGCCCGTCGCGCGTCGGGTTGCGGCTGACCCCGGGCACGAGGATCTCGGACCCCGGCACCAGCAGCGCGGCGCAGACCGGAAACGCGGCCGAGGACGGATCGCGCGGCACCGCCACGCGCTGCGGGCGCAACTCGGGCCGGCCGGTCAGCGTGATGACGCGGCCCTCGGCGGTATCCTCCACCCCGATCCCGGCGCCGAAACCCGCGAACATCCGTTCGGTATGGTCGCGCGTCGCCTCCTTCTCGATCACCACGGTCTCGCCCGGCGCATTGAGGCCCGCCAGCAGCACGGCGGATTTGACCTGCGCGCTCGGCACCGGGACGGTGTAGCGCACGGGAAGCGGATCGGCCGCGCCCACCACCGCCATCGGCAGCCGCCCGCCCGCGCGCCCGAAAGCCCGCGCGCCGAACAGCGACAGCGGCTGCGTCACCCGCCCCATCGGGCGCTTGCGCAAGCTGGCGTCGCCGGTGAACACCGCCGTCATCGGCGTGGTCGCCATCGCGCCCATGATCAGCCGCACCCCGGTGCCGGAATTGCCGCAGTCGATCACATCGGCGGGTTCGGAAAACCCGCCCACCCCCACGCCCGCCACGCGCCAGTCGCCGGGGCCGAGCCGTTCCACATCCGCCCCGAAGGCGCGCATGGCGGCGGCGGTATCGAGCACATCCTGCCCTTCCAGCAGCCCCGTCACCCGCGTCTCGCCCACCGCCATCGCGCCCAGGATCAGCGCACGGTGGCTGATCGACTTGTCGCCCGGCACCTCGGCGCGCCCCCGCAGCGGGCCCGAGGCGCGGGCGGTCATCGGAACGGGTTCGGCATGGGCGGACATGGCGGTCTCCTTGACGGTCGGGCCGAGGCTTAGCGAATGCCCGCGCGCCGGTCCACAGCGAAAACGCCCCCGCCCGGTGGTGGCGCCGGGGGAAAGGTCGGCGGCCTCCGGCGGGGATATTTAAGGACAGAAAATGGTCAAGGGGCGCGCCCTTCTTCATTTTCTGTCCGAAAATATCCTCAGGGGGTGAATTGGCGCAGCCAAGAGGGGGCAGAATGCCCCCTGCCCGGTGGACACATGCACCTCAGCCGGGTTTGCGCGCCACGAAATCCACCAGCGCCGACAGGCCGCGATGCGCCGCGCCCTCGGCCACCTCGGCGTCGAAGTCGCGGGCGGCCAGCACCTCCCACCCCGGGAAATCGGCGCGCAGGCCGTCGAGCGTATAGAGGTTTTCCACCGCGCCCGGCCCGCCGGTGCCATAGCCCACCTGCCGCGGCGCATAGCCGTGCAGCAGCACCAGCCCGCCAGCGCGCAGCGTGCGGGCGATGCCGGCATGGATCCGGTCGCGCAAGGCAGGGGGCGCGAACTGGATGAAGATGCCGGCCACGGCGTCGTAGGTTTCTGGCCGCCAGTCCCAGTCCTCGATCCCGGCCTGGTGCAACGTCACCTCCACCTCCCGGGCACGGGCGAGCACGCGGGCCTTTTCCAGCGCGGGGGCAGAGGGTTCCATCGCCTCTGCCCGCAGGCCCTGTGCCGCGGCCCAGGTGGAATTGCGCCCCTCGCCATCGGCAAGAAACAGCACCCGCGCCCCCGGTGCCAGCAGGGGGGCCGCCCGGCGCAGGAAATCGGCGGGTTCGGTGCCGAAGAGGTAATCCGCGCCGCGATAGCGGTCGTCCCAGAAGCTCATCCCCGCCCCTCCGCCGCCGCGGTGCGGCGCAGCGCGCCGGGCGTCGTGGCGTTCAGGATCCGGGCGGAATGGTCGATCACATTCGCCGCCCGGCCCACGATCAGCGGGTCGGGACGGCCCACGGCCTCGGCATCCTTGTCGGGATAGTCGATGGTCGACAGGAAATGCCGCATGCAGTTCAGCCGCGCGCGTTTCTTGTCGTCGGATTTCACGATGGTCCAGGGCGCATCGGCGGTATCGGTATAGAAGAACATCGCCTCTTTCGCCTCGGTATAGGCGTCCCATTTGTCGAGGCTCGCCTTGTCTATGGGCGACAGTTTCCACCGTTTCAGCGGATCGGTCTCGCGCGCGAGGAAACGTTTGCGCTGTTCCTCCTGCGTGACCGAGAACCAGTATTTGTAAAGCCGTATGCCGGAGCGGACGAGCATCCGTTCGAACTCCGGCGCCTCGCGCATGAATTCGAGGTATTCCTTGGGCGTGCAAAAGCCCATCACCCGTTCCACCCCGGCGCGGTTGTACCAGCTGCGGTCGTAGAACACCATTTCGCCCGCGGTCGGCAGATGGGCGATATAGCGTTGCAGGAACCATTCGCCCCTTTCCTTGTCCGAGGGCTTGGTCAGCGCCACCACGCGGGCATAGCGGGGGTTCAGGTGTTCCATGAACCGCTTGATCGTGCCGCCCTTGCCGGCGGCGTCGCGGCCTTCGAACAGGATCACGAATTTCTGCCCGGTATCCTGCGCCCAGATCTGGACCTTGAGCAGTTCGGCCTGCAACCGGGCCTTTTCGGCCTCGTAGGGGGCGCGGCCCATCAGGCGGGGATAGGGATAGCGGCCGCTTTCGAAACTGCGGCGGATGGTGGCGGCATCCGGCGTCAGGCGCGGCAGGGTCGGCTGCGGGGCCCCGGGCGCGGGGGCGGGCGCGGCTTCGGGTGCGGGCGCGGCCCCGGGCGCGGCTTCGGGTGCGGGCGCGGCCCCGGGCGCGCCGGGGGTCGGGCCGGTCGTGGGGGCGGCCGGTTCGGCCTCGGGCCGGGGGGCGGGGGCGTTCGCGGTCATCGGCTCCTCGTGCTGCGGGCAGACATCTGGACATCATGACACATAACCGCCCGCGGCGCGTTGATCGGCGTCAAGCCGATCACAAAGCCGTCATCCCCGTGCCATGAGGGGCGCAGAATCCGCTTTCACCCGCCGCACCCCGCGCCTAACCTGCCCGTGACGTAGCGGGGAGGAACCGGATGCTTACGGTCTATGGCGTATACCGATCGCGGGCGACGCGGCCGATCTGGCTTTTGGGCGAAATCGGGATGGAATGGCGCCATGTGCCGGTGATCCAGACCCGGCGGCTGGCCAGCGCGGGGGCGGGCGAAGCGCCGCTGCACACCACCTCGCCCGATTTCGCCGCGCTGAACCCGATGTGCGAGATCCCCTGCATCGAGGACGACGGGATGGTGCTGACCGAATCCCTCGCCATCACCTGGTACATCGCGCGCCGCTATGGCGGCACCTTCGGGCCCCAGACCCAGAAGGAAGAGGCCCAGATGGCGCAGTGGATGCTGCTGGCCGGAACCACGATCGAACCCCCGGCGCTGACCATCCTCGGCGCCAGCGACGATGCCGCGCGGGACAAGGGGACGGCGCAGCTGGCGAAACCCTTCGCCTGGCTCGACCGGCATCTGGCGGATCACCGCTGGCTGGTGGCCGACCGTTTCACCGTGGCCGATGTCATGCTGGCCGAATGCGTGCGCTATGCCCAGGGCCATCCCCCCGCGCTCGCCCCCTATCCGCATCTCGCGGACTGGCTGGCGCGGTGTCAGGCGCGGCCCGCATGGCAGGCGATGTGGGCGCGGCGCAACGCCGAACCGGCCTGATCCCCCCCCGCCCCACCCCAAAGTCTTGCGCCCTGCCGGGGCGGATGGTCTATTGCTGCCCTGATACCCCAGAACAAGAATCGAGCAGCCGATGCCGAACGACCTTCTTTCCGGCCATGTCGAAGCCTATGACGCCTCGTCCATCGAGGTGCTGGAGGGACTGGAGGCCGTGCGCAAGCGCCCGGGCATGTATATCGGCGGCACCGACGAACGGGCGCTGCACCACATGGTGGCGGAAATCCTCGACAACGCGATGGACGAGGCCGTGGCGGGCCATGCGACAAGGATCGAGGTGGAACTGCACGCCGACCATTCCGTCACCGTGCGCGACAACGGCCGCGGCATCCCGATCGACCCGCATCCCAAGTTCCCCGGCAAATCGGCGCTGGAGGTGATCCTGTGCACGCTGCACGCGGGGGGCAAGTTTTCCAACAAGGCCTATTCGACCTCGGGCGGCCTGAACGGCGTCGGGTCGTCGGTGGTGAACGCGCTGTCCGATCTGATGCGGGTCGAGGTCGCGCGCAACCGCGAACTGTTCGCGCAGGAGTTTTCGCGCGGCAAGCCGCAGGGACCGGTGGTCAAGGTCGGCCCCGCCCCCAACCGGCGCGGCACGGCGGTGACGTTCCATGCGGATGCCGACATCTTCGGCTCGCTCCACCTCAAGCCCGCGCGGCTGTTCAAGATGGCGCGGTCCAAGGCCTATCTGTTTTCCGGCGTCGAAATCCGCTGGAAAACGGCCGTCGACGATGGCGAAACGCCGCTGGAGGCCGTGTTCCACTTTCCCGGGGGTCTGGGGCAGTATCTGGGCGACACGCTCGAAAAGACGATGACCTATGCCGAAAGGCCCTTCACCGGAAAGGTGTCGTTCGAGGAAAAATACGGCGTCCCCGGGTCGGTCGAATGGGCGATCAACTGGACACCGATGCGCGACGGCTTCATCCAGTCCTATTGCAACACCGTCCCCACGCCAGAGGGCGGCACGCATGAATCCGGCTTCTGGGCGGCGATCTGGAAGGGCATCCGCGCCTATGGCGAGTTGTCGAAGAACCGCAAGGCCGACCTCATCACCCGCGACGACCTGATGGCGGGGGGCTGCGCGCTGCTGTCGATCTTCATCCGCGAACCCAGCTTCGTCGGCCAGACCAAGGACCGCCTGTCGACCGAAGAAGCCGCGCGGTGGGTCGAGGGCGCGGTGCGCGACCATTTCGACAACTGGCTGGTGTCGGACCCGAAATCCGCCGGCGCGATCCTCGATTTCCTCGTGCTGCGGGCCGAAGAACGCCTGCGCCGCCGGCAGGAAAAGGAAACCGCGCGCAAATCGGCGACGAAGAAACTGCGCCTGCCCGGGAAACTGGTGGATTGTTCGGCCGCCAACCGCGACGGCACCGAACTGTTCCTGGTCGAGGGCGACAGCGCCGGCGGCAGCGCCAAGATGGCGCGCGACCGGCAGAACCAGGCGCTGCTGCCGCTGCGCGGCAAGATCCTGAACGTTCTGGGCGCGGCCTCGGGCAAGATGGGGGCGAACCAGGAAATCAACGACCTCTGCCAGGCGCTCGGCGTGCAGATGGGCAGCCGGTTCAATGTCGAGGATCTGCGCTACGACAAGGTCATCATCATGACCGACGCCGATGTCGACGGCGCGCATATCGCCAGCCTGCTGATGACCTTCTTCTTCACCCAGATGCGGCCCCTGATCGACAAGGGGCACCTCTATCTGGCCTGCCCGCCGCTTTACCGCCTGACGCAGGGCGCGCGCCGCGTCTATTGCCTGGACGAGGCGGAAAAGGATGCATGGCTGCAAAAGGGTCTGGGCGGCAAGGGCAAGATCGACGTCAGCCGCTTCAAGGGCCTGGGCGAGATGGACGCCAAGGACCTCAAGGACACGACGATGAACCCGGCCACCCGCAAGCTGATCCGCGTCAGCATCGACGAGGACGAACCGGGCGAGACCGGCGATCTGGTGGAACGGCTGATGGGCAAGAAACCCGAACTGCGGTTCCAGTACATCCAGGAAAACGCGCGGTTCGTGGAGGATGTGGACGTGTGAAGCCCCTTCACACGGCGATCAGGATCGCAAGCGCCGCAAGGAAAATAGCCAGCTTGGCCAGAACCAGTCTGGCCAGCCCGATCCTGTCGCCCGCAAGATCGAGGCCGAACGTCGATCCCAGCACGACGACAGCAGCACCCCCGTAGACGCCATAGCAGGCGAGAGGCACATCCATCCCGCAGGCATTCTTCCATGTGAAATAGAATGGCGCGAATGCCATGAACAGCATGGCGGAAAGCAGATTCAGCAGCGGGACGAAAACTCTCAAACCAATTCCTCCGCGCAGGCCAAGATACCTCTGCGCCGGTACGCAGTGATATGCCCCGCTTTTCGTTGTGACAACGCCGCTCGCCCGCCTTTCCCTTGCAAATCCCCGCCCCTCGGCCAGGGGGCACCCGGCCGCGACGCGGCACCCCCTTCCCCCCTGCCCCGTCATGGGCTACGACTTCGGCCATGGTCTGGAACATCCCCAATATCCTGACGCTTCTGCGTCTGCTCGCCGCGCCCGGGGTGGCGGTGATGTTTCTCTATTTCAGCCGTCCCTGGGCCGACTGGCTGGCGCTGGCGCTGTTCGTGGGCGCGGCGATCACCGACTGGTTCGACGGCTATCTCGCGCGGCTGTGGAAACAGGAATCCCGCTTCGGCGCGATGCTCGATCCCATCGCGGACAAGGCGATGGTGGTGATCGCGATCATGGTCATCACCGGCTATTCCGGCATGAACCCCTGGCTGATCCTGCCGGCCACGGTGATCCTGTTCCGCGAGGTGTTCGTCTCTGGCCTGCGCGAATTCCTGGGCGACCGGGCGCATCTTCTCAAGGTCACGAAACTGGCCAAGTGGAAGACGACGGCGCAGATGGTGGCGATCGCGGTCCTTTTCCTCGGCACCGGCCTTGCCTATCTTGAATCCGGGCGCCCGCCGCTGGCGGGCGAGGGCGAGTTGCCGCCGGGCGTCACCTATGCCTCCATCGCCACCGGGGCGGGGCTGGTGCTGATCTGGATCGCGGCGGCGCTGACCTTTGCGACGGGATGGGAATACCTGCGCAAGGCGATGCCCTATCTGCGGGACGATGCGCGATGACGGTGCTGGATGTGCTTTATTTCGCCTGGGTGCGCGAACGGGTGGGCGCCCCGCGCGAACGGGTGGAAACCGCGGCGAAGGACGTGGCCGCGCTGATCGCCGAACTGCGCGCGCGGTCCGACGGGCACGAAGCCGCCTTTGCCGACACCGCCGCCCTGCGCGTGGCCATCGACCAGGAACTGGCGGAATTCGACGCACCCTTGGCCGGCGCGCGCGAGGTGGCGTTCTTTCCGCCGATGACCGGGGGCTGAGATGGACGTGCGGGTGCAGGCCGAACCCTTCGACCCGGGGACAGAGGCCGCCGCCTTCACCGCCGCGCAGGGCGCACGGGCGGGGGCTGTCGTCACCTTCACCGGCATGGTGCGCGATGCCGAAGGCCGGCTCGACCGGATGGAGATCGAGCATTACCCCGGCATGACCGAACGCGCCATCGCCGCCATCGTGGCGCAGGCTGCGGAACGCTGGCACCTGCTGGACGCGCTGGTGATCCACCGCCACGGCGCGCTGCGGCCGGGCGCGCCGATCATGATGGTCGCCACCGCCGCCGCCCACCGGGCCGAGGCCTTCGCCGCGGCGGAATTCCTGATGGACTACCTGAAATCCCGCGCGCCCTTCTGGAAGAAGGAAGTCACCGCGGCAGGCGCCGCCTGGGTGGCGGCGAAGGCTGACGACGAGGACGCATTGCGCCGCTGGTAGCCTGCCGGGGCGGGCCCCTACCGCATCCCCATGCCGGCCCGCATCAGCCCCCGCCGCACCGGCGCCGCGGAATAAAGCGCGTTCAGCACCCCCGCCCGCAAATCGCGCAACGCCGGCGCGCCGATCATCGAGGCGCGGTTCAGCAGGTCGATCCCCCGCACCCGCAGCGCGATTTCCCCGTGGCGGCGGCGGGCATAGGCATCCAGCATCGCGCGATCCCCCAGCCGGCCGGGCGCGGTGGTGGCCAGTTCCAGCAGCACGCGCAGATCGGCAAGGCTCATGTTCAGCCCCTGCGCGCCGATGGGCGGGACGACATGCGCCGCCTCTGCGATCAGGGCGGTGCGTTCGGCGGTCATCCGGTCGGCGATCTGGCTGATGATGGGCCAGACCGTGCGGCGCGTTTCCAGCCGCAGGGGGCCGAACAGGCCGCAGGACCGCTCGGTCATCTCCGGCTCGAATGCCTCCACCGGCAGGGCGGCCAGCCGCTGCGCCTCCGGCCCCCGTTCCATCCAGACCACGGCAGAGGCCGGGCGGCCCTCGCGGTCCGGCAGGGGCACCAGCGTGAACGGCCCGCCGGATCGGTGGATTTCCGTCGACACATTGTCATGCGGCACCGGATGGGTGACGGCAAAGGCCAGCGCCTTCTGGCCATAGCGCGTCACCCGCGCCCCGATGCCGAGCGCGCGGCGCACCGCAGAATCGCGCCCGTCGGCCGCCACCAGCAGCCGCGCCGAAACCCGCGTGCCGTCCGACAGCGTGACCAGCGCCGCGCCCTCGCGCGTCAGCACATCCGCCGTCGCCACCCCGGGGCGGAAGGTGACACCCGGCAGATCGTCGAGCCGCGCCACCATTTCCCGCCGCAACAGCCAGTTGGGCAGGTTCCAGCCGAAGGGCTGGTCGGAAATGTCGGCGGCGTCGAAATCCTTGACCACCCGCGGTTCCGGCCGCGGCCCGCCGGCATCGACGATGCGCATCACCCGCAGGGGCATCGCATGCGGCGCCAGCCGGTCCCACAGCCCCGCCGCCTGAAGCACGGGGATCGAGGGTTGCAGGAAAGCCGTGCTGCGCAGATCCGCACCCGCGTCGCCCTCTGCCGTCACCGGGGGGGCCGGGTCTACCACCAGCACCGAAAACCCCGCCGCCCCGAAAGCCGCCGCCGCCGAAAGCCCCGCGACCCCGCCGCCCGAGACCAGAACGTCCACCTCTGTCCGCATCGCCGCCTGCCCTTCCTGCGCCCGCCCGGCCCCGCCGCCGATCGCAGGCACGCGCGGCGCCCCGGGAACGGGCCGCCCCATCCTAGGCCCGGCCCGCGCGCGGGGAAAGGTGCAAAGCCCGGCCGTCCGCGCGGCGGGATCGCCCCGGCGATATTCAGCCCCGCCCGCGGCGCGTTTCCAGAAACGCCAGAAAGCACCGCGCGACGACAAGCGCCGGATCCGCCCCGGGCGCCGGGATCTTCCGCCCCGGAATGAATTCGTCGCGCAGGATCCGCAAAGTCGCCTCGCGCGGTGTCGACAGGAATTGATCGAGGCTCCGCCAGCCGTCATCCGCAGGGGCCGGGGCGATCGCATCGCCATAGTCGATACCGGAAACGGATTTCAGCCAGGCCACATCCCCGGCGTCGACGGAGGGGGCCAGAAGATGCGCGGGAACGTGGAAGGGGCCGGGGAAAAGGGCGCGGATACGTTCGACGAAGATCCACCGCGCTTCCCGCATCTGCCGCCCCTCCCCGAAGGCAGAGACGAATCCGTTCAGAAGATGGATGATCCGGACCGCCTCGACCGACAGGGTTTCATTGGTGTTCTCCGGCGCCTTCGGCGCCGCGCAACCGACGATGGCGGCGAAATCCGAAACGATGTCACGATCCTTCAGTTCGGATCGCGCATAATTGCGGATGACGAGATCGTCCTTTCCGGCGATCTTCAGAAATTTCTCGATGCGCTGGCGATAGCCGGAACTCGGCGGGGTGCCCCTGTAGGTGTCGGCCTTGATGACCTCCTGCAACCTGCTCGCGGCAAGCGATACGGGATCGCGGACATATACGATCACGATCACCTTCCTGTCGTTGCGCGCCAGCGCCCCGAACATCCCGGAAATGCCGGGCGGGGGGATCATCGATATGTCCTCGCCGGAAACGATGATGTCGTCCCCGGAATGGGCGTCGAAATAGCTGTCGATCAGATGCGCGAACTCTTCCTTCTTCCCGTCGGCCTGCGCGGGCGTCAGCCCGGCCGCCTCCCAGATGTGATAGGATTGGTGACGCCCGGAATAGGCGGTGTAAAAGGGAATGGAATGGTTCCGATAGCCGAGCTCCGCATACCGGACCCCATCGCCCCGATACCCCTCGAAGGCCGACTGGATCGCGGTGGTGCCGGTCTTGTGCAATCCGACATGCAGGTAGATGGTCTGTGGTTTCGCTTTCCTTGCCATCAGATCACCTCTTGCGCGCGCACCGCTGGTTTCCGGTAAAGGGCGTATCGACCGCCGGCACATACAGCCCCGCACCCATGACGCGGCGCAACGGCAAGAACATACAGGACCAAGGCCCTGTTCCAGACAATGCCGCGGCATGGTCCCTTACCCCATGGCGGGGTTCATAATGGAGCGCCGGTGCCTTGCCAAGCGCCTCCATCCGTGCCTGTCCGGGACATGAGCGATCCGCCGCTCCGCCCGCGCCGCAGGCAGGCAGGCAGGCCGTCTCAGGGCCGCACGAATTTCGCCCCGCCCGGCGTGCCGCCGCCCGTGCCTTCGCGCAGGGGCGGGCGGGCGCGGTGCATCACGGCGTCTTCCGCCTCGAGCGCCGCGCGCAGTTCCTGCAAGGGCCCGCCGATCATCGTGCCGAGCGCGACCTTGCGCCCCGTCAGTTCCGCCTTGGCCGACACGACGGAAACGACCTGCGCCACCCCGTCCTCGCCCGTGGTGAAGATCGGCGCGCCGGACGATCCGAAATCGACGTTGCACGACAGCACCAGCACCCCCGGCTGGTGGCCCAGCACATGGCAGACCTCTTGCAGCGCGGGCGCCTCTGCCCGGTCGCGGGCGTAGGAGACGACGCCGACCGCCTGCCCCGTGCCGGGGTTCCCGGCGGTTTCGAACGGGCGGATCGAGGGCAGGCGGATCGGCTGGTCGAGTTCCACCAGCGCCAGATCGCTCGCCACCCGGCCCAGATCGTCATCCGCGCCGAAACGGTAGCCCGGATGCGGCACCGCGCGCCGCGCACCGCGATAGGCGGCGGCGCGGCCGTTGCGCCAGCCGGCGAGGAACTGGATGTCGCCGGCCGCGATCCGCTTGCCGGCCTTGTCGAACAGGCAATGCGCCGCGGTCAGCACCAGTTGCGGCGCGATCAGTGCCCCGGTGCAGAACCCCCGCCCGGCCAGTTCCAGCCGGCCCACGGCCTCCCACCCCCGGCTGTCGGTGCCGGTGTCGAGCCGCTTCAGCCCCTCCTGCGCCGTGGCGGCGGGCGCGGCGAGGGCAAGGATCAGGGCGAGGATCAGGCGCATCGGGGGCTCCGGTCGGGTCTTTGCCGGGCGTAGCCCCGGGCTGCGGCAGGATTATGGCCCGGATGCGGCCAGCGCGCGGGGTTTCGGCCCGCCCGTGGCCCAGTCGAGCAGTTCCACCGTATGCACCACCGGCACCCCGGTGCCCGCGCCGATCTGCATCATGCAGCCGATGTTGCCGGCGGCGATCACATCGGGCTTGCGCGCCTCCAGCGTCGCCACCTTGCGGTCGCGCAGCTGGCGCGAGATTTCCGGCTGCATCAGGTTGTAGGTGCCCGCGGACCCGCAGCACAGATGGCTGTCCACGGGCTCCACCACCTCGAACCCGGCGCGTTTCAGCAGGTCCTTGGGCGCGGCCTTGACCCGCTGCCCGTGTTGCAGCGAACAGGCGGCGTGATAGGCGACCCGCAGGCCCTTGGGCGCGCCTTCCTGCAGGCCGAGGCGGACCAGCAGTTCGGTCACATCCAGCGCCAGTGCCGACACCTCTGCCGCATCCGCCGCCAGCGGATCATTGCGGAACATATGGCCGTAGTCCTTCACCGTCGTGCCGCAGCCCGAGGTGTTGATGACCACCGCGTCGAGCCCCCCCGCCCGCTTTTCCCCCATCCATGCGGCGATGTTGCGCGCCGCCGCCGCGTGGCTTTCGCCCACCCGCCCCATGTGATGGGTCAGCGCACCGCAACAGCCCATGCCGCGCGCGATCACCACCTCGCACCCCAAGCGGCGCAAGAGGCGGATGGTGGCGTCGTTGATGTCGGTGTTCAGCGCCCGTTGCGCGCAGCCCGTCATCAGCGCCACCCGCATCCGCCGCGCGCCCTGCGCGGGAAACACCTGCGGGTCGTCGTTGCGGCTGACCGGGGGGATATGCACCGGCGCCATGTCCAGCATCGCGCGCAGCCGCGCATCCGGCATCAGCCGCGCGAAGGGCCGCCCCAGCTTCGCCGCCGCCAGCGCCAGCCGGAACCGCCCCGGATAGGGCAATATTCGCGCCAGCACCCACCGCAGCGCGCGGTCCATGGGCGGGCGGCGGTAGGTCTTTTCGATATAGGCGCGGGCCTCGTCCACCAGATGCATGTAGTGCACGCCGCTCGGGCAGGTGGTCATGCAGGACAGGCAGGACAGGCAGCGGTCGATATGCTTCACCGTCCGCGCATCGGCGGGGCGGCCCTTTTCCAGCATGTCCTTGATCAGGTAGATGCGGCCCCTCGGGCTGTCCAACTCGTCGCCCAACACCTGATAGGTCGGGCAGGTGGCGGTGCAGAAGCCGCAATGGACGCAGGTCCGCAGCACCTCGTTGGCGCGCGCGATGCCGGGATCCTGCAACTGCTCGGGGGTGAAGTTCGTCTGCATCTTTCTACCCCATCAGCCCCGGATTGAGGATCCCGCGCGGGTCGAACTGCGCCCGCAGCCCGGCGGCCAGCGCCGCCACCGCCGGGGGCTGCGGCTGGAACAGCGGCACGTCGCCCACAAGGTCCGCCCCCTTGACCAGCGTCGCATGCCCGCCCGCCTGCGCCGCCGCCCGGTGCAGCGCCGACAAGAGCCGCCCGGCGCCGCCCCCGTCCAACCCCTCGTCCGCCGCGACCCAAGCCAGCCCGCCGCCCCAATCCAGCAGCGCCGTACAGGGATGCGCCCGCGCCACCCCGGCCATCATCCCCGCCACCTGCGACGGACGCAGCGAGAGGCGCGCGACGAAGGGCATGTCATGGAACGCCGTCACATCGCGCAGCCCGCGCCACAGCGCGGCGGACGCCGCCGGGTCGCGGTCGATGTCGGCGATGCCGTGCGCCGTCAGCAGATGCGCCAGCCGTTCGGCCCGATAGGCGACCGACCGCGAAAATCCTTCGATCCGCAGCAGAACCTCGCCCGGGTTGCCCCAATGCGGGGTGGTGAAGGCCGCCCCCGTGACCTCGTAGGGCGAGCCGAGCGCCGCCGCCATCGCCGCGACCGCCGCCGCCTCGCCCGGCACGGTCAGGCGCAGCGTCGCCTCGGTTTCCGGCACCGGCAGGACCTTGAAGGCCACCTCGGTCAGCACGCCCAATGTGCCGTGGCTGCCCGCCAGCAGCTTGACCAGATCGTAGCCGGTGACGTTCTTCATCACCCGCCCGCCATTGGCCACCGCCATGCCCGCGCCATCGACGAACCGCACCCCCAGCATGTAGTCGCGGCACGCCCCCGCCTGCACCCGCCGGGGGCCGGAGGCATTGGCCGCCGCCACGCCGCCGATGGTGGATGCGCCCCCGCGCCCCAGAAGCCCGCGCAGATCCGGCGGCTCGAACGCCAGCCGCTGGTTCTCGCGCGCCAGGGCCGCCTCCACCTCTGCCAGCGGCGTGCCCGCGCGCACCACCAGCGTCAGCGCGCCGGGCTCGTAAAGCGTGATCCCCGACAACCCCCCGGTCTCCAGCACCGTCCCGGCCAGCGCGCACGGCACCCGCGTGCCCCCGCCCCGCACCGCCAGCGGGCCCTCGGCATCGCGCAGCATGGCGGCCAGTTCGGCCTCGTCCCCCGGGCGCATCATGCCCGCCGCCCCTCGGTCAGATGCAGCGGGAACACCTTGGCGGGGTTCAGCAGCCAGCGGGGGTCGAACACGTCCTTGACGCGCAACTGCGCCTCGATGTCGTCGCGGGTGAACTGCACCTCCATCAGGTCGCGCTTTTCCACCCCCACGCCATGTTCCCCGGTCAGGCAGCCCCCCGCCCGCACGCAAAGCCGCAGGATATCGGCGCCCAACGCCTCCGCCTTGTCCAGATCGCCGGGCCTGTTGGCGTCGAACAGGATCAAGGGATGCATGTTGCCGTCGCCCGCATGGAACACATTGGCCACGCCCAACCCGTACCGGCGCGCCAGATCGCCGATGCCGCGCAGCACATCCGGCAGGGCGGACACCGGGATCGTGCCGTCGAGGCAGATGTAATCCGCGATCTGCCCCATCGCCCCGAAGGCCGACTTGCGCCCCAGCCAGATGCGGCGGGCCTCGTCCTCGTCGCCTGCCTCGCGCAGTTCCAGCGGCGCATGGCGCAGCGCGACCTGCTTGATCAGCGCCAGTTGCTCGTCGATCTCGCCCGCGCTGCCCTCGACCTCGACGATCAGCAGCGCCTCGCAATCGGGATAGCCGGCCTTGGCGAAGGCCTCGCAGGCCTCGATGCAGGGGCGGTCCATGAACTCGATGGCGACGGGCAGGACACCGGCCTTGATGATGTCGGACACGCAGGCCCCCGCGACCTCGTTGGCGGCAAAGGCCATCAGCACGGGCCGCGCGCCCTCGGGTTTCGGCAGGATGCGCAGGGTCGCCTCGGTCACCACGCCCAACTGCCCCTCGGACCCGCAGACGACCCCCAGCAGGTCGAGCCCCCCGGGATCCATCGCGCCCCCGCCCAGATCCACCACCGTGCCGTCCATCAGCACCATGGTGACGCCCAGAAGGTTGTTCGTCGTCACCCCGTATTTCAGGCAATGCGCCCCGCCCGAGTTCATGGCGATATTGCCCGCGATGGCACAGGCCAGCTGGCTGGACGGGTCGGGGGCGTAGAAGAACCCGTCGCCCTCCACCGCGCCGGTGACGGCAAGGTTGGTGCGCCCGGTCTGCACCCGGATCAGGCGGTCGGCATAGTCGACCTCCAGCACCGCGGTCATCCGCGCCACGCCGAGGATCACCGCATCCGCCGTGGGCAGCGCGCCGCCCGCAAGGCTGGTGCCCGCGCCGCGCGGCACGACCGGCACACCCTCGTCATGGCAGATGCGCATGACGGCGGAAACCTCTGCCGTGCTGCGCGGCAACACCACGGCCAGCGGCGGGCAGCGATAGGCGGTCAGCGCGTCGCATTCATAGGCGCGCACCTCTTCTTCTGCATGGATGACGGCATCGGCAGGCAGCGCCGCCTGCAACCGCGCCACGATCCGGCCCTTGCGCGACAGGATCTCGGGGTTGGGCGCGGGCATCTGCATGGCGGCATCCTTGCTGGCGATGGGCCGAATGTCCACCTTTGGCAGGCCCGTGGCAAGGCCCGCGCCCCTGCCCGGCGGCATCGCGTAGCGAGAGTGCGGGGGCCTCCGGCGGGGATATTTAAGGACAGAAAATGGAACGGGCGCCCCTCTTCGGAACTCCGCGCACCCTTCTTCATTTTCTGTCTGAAAATATCCTCAGGAGGTGAATTGGCGCAGCCAAGAGGGGGCAGAATGCCCCCTGCGCCGCCGGCCAAAGGGTGGGCGGCGCAGGGGATGGGGTCACTTCACGGTGATCACCGGCAAGTCGCGATGGCGGTAGTGTTCCACCGCCTCGTCCACCAGTTCCACCCCCAGACCCGGCGCATCGCCCGGCGCGCGCAGCGTGCCGTTCTCGATCACGAAGCCCGGCGTCTTCACGATGTCGTCGGTGATCGAGGCGGTGTCCATCGTGCCGTGCAGGTAGAGGAACAGCGACAGTTCGTCGTTGAACCGGTCCGACTTGCGGCGCGTCACGGCGAAATGCGCGCCCGCCGCGGCGGCGATGGAGTTGCCCTGGTTGCAGATCTGGTAGTCGAGGAAGGCCTGGTCCATCAGGTCGGCCCATTTCACCGCGCGATGGATGCCGCCCACCCGGCAGACGAGGCAATGGCCGCCGTCATAGGCCCCGGCCTTGATCGCGCCGAAGGCCTCGCCGACCGACATCATGCCGTGGTCGGCGATCAGCGGCACGCGGGTCTTGGACCGCAGCAGCACATGGCCCTCGACATCATAGGCGGGCAGCGGCTGTTCGACGAAGTTCAACCCGTATTCGTCCAGTTGCTCGATGGTGCGCAGCGCGCCCGACAGGTTGTAGGCCATGCCCATGTCCACCCCGATCGGCACCTCCGCGCCGAGCGTGTCGCGCATCGCGCGGAACCGGGCGAGCGCGTTCTTCGGATCGGCGTTCACATGCAGCTTGATCGACCGGAAGCCCGCGTCGATATGCGCCTTGGCCTCTGCCGCCGCTTCCTCGGGCGTGGGCAGGAAGGACTGGATATGTTCCAGCGGGATCCGGTCGCGCTGGATGCCGCCCAGAAGGTCATGGACCGGCACGCCCAGGATCTTGCCCTTGAGGTCGTAAAGCGCGCAGTCGAAGGTGCCCAGAACGTACCAGTTTTCCGAATACCAGCCGTTGATCGAGGTCTCGAGCCGGTTCAGCAGGTGATGCGTGCGGCGCGGATCCTCGCCGATCAGCATCCTGGCCATGTCCTTCATCAGCACCATCGCGCCTTCGCGCGAGACGCCGGATTTCAGCAGCGGCGCATCGGGATAGCTGTAGGAACTGCCGATGCCGGTATGCCCGGTGTCGGTATGGATCTTCATCAGGATGAAGTTGTTCGACGCCGGCGTCGGCCCGGTGGCGAAGATCAGCCGCCCCTTGTGCGGCTGATCCAGCGCGATGATCTCGATCGAGGTGATTTTCATGGCAGTCCTTCTGCATAATATGCCGCGCCCCTGCCCCCGCCCTGCCGGCAAAGGCCATGATCCGGGCACAAGAGGGGCCCTTCCGATCCTTTGTGACGGGCGCGACCGTGCCTTGCGATCACTGCGCAAGGGGACAAGAGCCGGCGATTGACCTGAAACCGCAGTGGGACATACTGGACGTGCCATCATGACCGTTGTCTGGGAGGTTGATATGCCGATCATTTACGGAACGAACGGATCCGACACGCTGGAAGGCGGCGAGGGTGACGACACCATCTATGGGCTTCAGGGACCGGACTTGTTGCTGGGGCTCGGGGGCGACGATCACCTGATGGGAAACCAGGACAACGACAGCCTGGACGGCGGCAACGGCAACGATACGCTGGACGGCGGTAACGGCGACGACAGTCTGGACGGCGGCGATGGTGAGGACCTCCTCGACGGCGGCGCCGGCGATGACATGCTGTCAGGCAGCGAGGGTGACGACACGCTGACAGGTGGCAGCGGACGCGACACGCTGCATGGCGGTGCGGGCAACGACATCCTGGACGGCGGCGAAGACAACGACAGGCTGTACGGCGGCGATGGGAACGACACGCTGATAGGCGGCAGTGGAAGCCATATGTTTTATGGCGGCGCGGGCGATGACGTACTTTACGGCGGATCGCGAGTCGACTCGCTTTACGGCGGCGACGGGCTCTGTTGCACAAATCGCGTGAGGGATTCATCTCGTGAATCCAGCGTGGTAGCTTGACTGCATGAGCAGACCGACACCCCCGATCTACAAGACCAGGAACTGGCCCGCCTATAACCAAGCGCTCAAGCGCCGCGGCTCTCTGACGATCTGGTTCGACCCCGCCATGACGTGGAAGGCCGCGCCGACTGGCAAGC
>NZ_JAVKPH010000120.1:0-975 GCF_031432425.1 Ruixingdingia sedimenti
CGAATACCGCCATCTCTGATGCCGGGGGAGGATCGCCTCGGGCTGGGGACGTGGTAACGCTCTACAACAACGCCGCAGGCTGGTCGCAGACGCGCGTCCGCACGACGGGCGGGGCGTGGGCTCTCCTGGCTGCGTTTTTTGGCGGCGACGTTCTGGTCGATGGTACAGTGGTCGCGGACAAGCTGGCGGTCAATTCCGTCACCGCCAACGCGATCGCCGCCGGCGCCGTCAGTTCGATCCACCTGCAGGCCGGCTCCATCCTCGCCTCGAAGCTGACCGTGACGGATTTCGCCAACCTCGTGCCGGATCCGCGCTTCGAAGAGTTGGGCGTGACCTGGACACTCCATGCAAGCGCCGTCTCCACGATCCCGGTTTCGCCCACCTACTGGAACACGACAACGCTGATCAGGATCATGGACAGTGTTGCCCGGGCCTCGAACAGCCTGCCGATCCCGGTGGTGCCGGGTGAACAATTCTATTTCCAGTTCTATGCCCGCGTCGTCGCTGGCACGGGCACGATCTACGGTCAGGTGCAGTTTTCCGAGACGGCAGATTTTGCGGTCATCGCCTCCAGTACGAGCGTCGCGATCACATCCACCAGTGCGACCCTCGGCTCGGCCATGGTGACGGTCCCCGTCGGCGCCGTCTTTGCCCGGATCCGGTTCGTGACCTCGACGGGGGTGACCAACGCATACTTCGGCGCCCCGGTCCTGCGTCGGGCCGCCTCGGGCGAACTGATCGTCGATGGTGCGGTCGTGGCCTCCAAGATTGCCGCCGGTGCCGTCTCGGCCGACAAGATCGAGGCCGGCTCGATCCTCGCCTCGAAGCTGGCCATCAGCGACTTCAGCAATATCGTCCCCGACGGTGAGATGGCCGACCCCGCCGCCTGGACGCTTCTGACAGGCTGGAGCCGCAACCCCGGCGCGACCTCCTTCGGCTTCGAGAGTCCGAACTCGCTCATGTTCACTGATGATG
>NZ_JAVKPH010000121.1:0-972 GCF_031432425.1 Ruixingdingia sedimenti
GAGGGTTTCGACGGTTTCGTTGACCAGCCGGTCGAGCACTTCCTTGGCCGGGATGACGTCGCGGATCACGCTCGATCCCTGGCCGGCGGGCAGCGCCTGGTGGTGCTTGAGGTCGGCGGCGGCGGCGGCGAAGCGGGTCGGGCCCTGGGCGATGCGTTGCAGCGGATAGGGCAGCATCTCGGCCTCGTGCCCCTCCCAGACCTCGGTGAAGCGGTTGCGGATCTGGCGCACATAAAGCCCGTCGAACAGCAGCGAGCGGACCGTGCGGTCGTAATCCGCCTCCACGATCGACTGCTTGTAGTTCGGCCCCACGCTCGATTCCGGCGTGGCGATGAACCGCGTGCCGACCCAGACCCCCTGCGCCCCCATCGTCAGCACCGCCGCGATCTGCCCGCCATGGACGATCCCGCCCGCCGCCACCACCGGCACGGTGGCGAATTCCAGCACCTCGGCCAGAAGCGTGATCAGGCCCACGTCGCCCGTGTGCCCGCCGCCCTCGGTGCCCTGCACGACCACCACATCGGTGCCGTTGCGGATCGCCGTGCGCGCATGGCGGGCGGAACCGACGATGCTGAGCACCTTGACGCCGCGTTCGTGGCAGGCGTCGACCACCCATTTCGGCGTGCCGAGCGCGCAGGCGATGACCTCGACCCCGTGGCGGAAGCAGATGTCGAGCTTTTCCTTCGCGTCCTCGATGCTCATCGCCTGGTCCTCGACCGGGGTGACGGCGACGCCCTCGGCCTCGATTTCCGCCTGCAGGCGGGCGACGGGGCCGGGCAGGCGGTCGAGCCTGACCTCGGACAGGTCCTTGGGCGCGCGGGCGGGAAAGCCGATGTCGACGCAGACCGGGCGGTCGGTGCGGCTGCGCACGAGCCGGATCTCCTCCTCCACCCGCGCGGGCGTGGGCGAGATGGCCGCGATGGTCCCGAGCCCCCCCGCCGCCGACACCGCCGCCGCCAGAGGCCCGAACGC
>NZ_JAVKPH010000122.1:0-928 GCF_031432425.1 Ruixingdingia sedimenti
AGGTCGGGGGTGTCGGTCTGCTCATGCCACCCAGCTACCATGCTGGATTCACGAGATGAATCCCTCACAGGATTTGTGCAACAGAGCCGTTGTAGCCCACGAAGATGTTGCGGGCATCGAAGACATCCCGCCCTGCCCCACCGTCGATGACCACATTGGGGTATCCTGACGAAATCGCTTGCAGGATCACCACATCGTCGCCAGCACCGGCGTAGACATTCTGGTCTATCCTCGTCACGTAGATGATGTCATTCGAAGCAGAGTCCGCGACAGGCGCTTCGGCGGCGGCAAGATCAAAACCGACGGTGCTGTCTGTCCGGGAGGGTGCGTACCCGCCCCCGTCAGGCACGATATCCGCGATTCCCTCGCCGCCCCCGTTTCCCGTCATTCTCGGCGGTTGGAGTTCACTGTCCGTCATCGCATCGAACAGCAAGCCATCAAACTGGCCATGGGACACCGTGACTGCAGGCTCGTCTCCCTCAAGGATGGTGATTTGGGGGAAGATGTCATCCACTTCCCCGGGCATTCCCTGAAGTATGATGTCGGCAATCACCGTCGTGCTCATTCTCGTCTCCTTCAATCGTAACCGCACGTCACCACCAGCGGGGGCGCACCGCAGTCTCCAGCTTCACCGCAAGGCAGGCTCCCGACCCACCGGTTGATCAAACGTTACGTTAGGCAGGCGATTTACCCAAGGCAACGCTTATTTCTCCCCTCCGCCAACCGCCCCAACCGTTGCCCCAACCCCACCAGCCCCGGCAGCTTTCCGGTACCAGTCCAACCTAGGGTCAGGACCCATTGATCTTGCGGTTGGGGCGTGATTCAGGCTCCGTGAGGAGACTGATCGATGAGGCTCTGTTGCACAAATCCTGTGAGGGATTCATCTCGTGAATCCAGCATGGTAGCTGGGTGGCATGAGCAGACCGAC
>NZ_JAVKPH010000123.1:0-904 GCF_031432425.1 Ruixingdingia sedimenti
TGTAGCGCGGCGTCAGCTTTGGCCGAATAGGGCGTCAGCTTTGGCCGGGAAAAGTTTGCCCACCGCCCTTTCCTGACAGCCTACTTTCCTCGACCGTACAGTCCGAACAGTCCGTGGAGGATGTTGGCGATGCCCTGCACGATGATCACCAGGCCGCAGGTCAGGCCGAGCCAGATCCAGAAGCTCGAGACGTAGAACTGGAGCACTTCAAGCATCTTCGTTACCTCTTGAGTTCTTGCGCGACGAGGGTGGCTTGTGAGGCATAGGCCCGGTTGGCGTCGGCCGAGCCCCGCTGGAACTGGAATTCCAGAGTGCCCGAGGTCAGGCCACCAGGACTGACCAGCATGATGTCGTTGATGTGCTGACCGCGCTGGGCGAAGGCGATTGTGCGGGGCAAGGAGAGTGTGCGGCTTCGCGCCGCGCTCCCCCGCCATACGATCCTGTAGTTCACGGCATCAAAAACGGTCTGGATGTCGTCCCCCCCGGAAAAGGACGGGTTGCACCGCAGGAGGGCGGAATACATCACCAGCAGCTGCCGGTTTGTGGACGGGGTGAACGTCAGGGAACAGATCGTCAGCCATGTTGCCTGCGTGTTGATCTCCGCCTCTTGCTCGGCTCCGTAGACGGCGGACACGGCCCCCTCCCGCAACGCAAGGGTGCCGAACTCGGCGGTGCCATTCTTCTGGATCCGCCAGCCTGCCGTCCCGGCCGAGAAATCCGTGCTTTGCAGGCTGTCCCCGAACACGGCCAGACCGGCGGTGGAGAACGAGGAGGTGTCGACGCTGTCGGCCTTGAGGGTGCCGGTCTTGACCATCCCGCCGTCGATGATGGTCTTGCCATAGTCCACGATCAGGTTCTTGCCGCCCTGGTAGGTGGCGAGGATGGCCACGTTCTCACCGAAGGC
>NZ_JAVKPH010000124.1:0-900 GCF_031432425.1 Ruixingdingia sedimenti
CGCCGACGGCCGCCCGGTCGATCCCTCCGGCCTCGAACTCCACCGGAAGGCCGAGCGGTACCAGCTCGACCACCCCAACACCTCCTACATCGACGCCGTCAAGGCCGTCTCCTGAGGAACCCCGATGCAGCATTTTCAGGATATCCTGACCATCTCGGTCACCACCACCGGCACCTTCGGGGCGTATGACCTCGTGAGCTACGCCGGCGCCAAGGTCACCACCGCCGACGCCCAGGTACTCGGCGTCGCAAAGAGCCCCAACACCGTCATCGGCGATCAGGCCGCGGTGCTGGTGATGGGCGTCGCGCGGGTCAAGGCCGTGGGCGCGATCACCGCAGGCAGTGGCGTCGTCTCGGCGGCGGCCGGTGGCGTCAAGCAGGCCGCGGAATATGACGCCGGCCCCCCCATCGTGCCGGCCGATGTCAACATCTTCGCCACCGCCCTGAACACCGCCGCCGATGGCGAGTTCGTCTCCATCCTCCTGCGCTAAGGAAGTCCCATGTCCGGTCCCCTCAACGCCCGTACCGCGGCAGTGATCGACCCGATCCTGTCGAACCACGCCCGCGGCTATCGCAACGCGGCCTTCATCTCCAGCGTCCTGTTTCCGCGCGTGCCGGTCCCGAACCGCTCCATGTCGGTGCTGAAGTTCGGCAAGGAGGCGTTCCGCAAGCTGAACACCCGCCGCGCGCCGGGCTCGAACGTCAAGCGCGTGCAGTACGGCTATGCCGGCGACACGATCTCGCTCGTGCAGGATGCGCTGGAAGGCGTCGTGCCGGTGGAGCACCAGCAGGAGGCCGAGAAGGTGCCCGGTATCGACCTCGGGGCCAATGCCATCAACATGGTGCTGGATTCGGTCGACCTCGGGCTCGAATACGACGCCGCGCAGCTGGCGCGCAACGC
>NZ_JAVKPH010000125.1:0-879 GCF_031432425.1 Ruixingdingia sedimenti
GCCTCGACGTTCTGGACCATGAGGGTGAGCCTTGGCCCGACGTCTTCGCGGATGCGGGCTTCGGTGAGCTGGAAGGCGGGGCCGGAGCAGTTGAAGGCGTAGACGCCGCCGTCGCGGGCGGTCAGCGCCGCGCCGACGCCGTTGACCGACCGCTCGAATGTGCCGAGCGAGACGCAGTAGCCGTGGCTGTCGAGTTCCGCGAAGGCTTTGGCAAGGCGGTCGCGGAAGGCGGGGAAGCCCTCGGGGTCCTGTTTGGCGATGGCCTCGATCAGGAAGGCGCGTTCGGGTTCGGGCAGCGCGTGCAGATAGGCCATGCCCATGGCCGATTTCGCGATCGGGATGCGGGCCCCGACCTCGAGGCGCAGGCTGACGGTGGCGGAACCGTGGGCGAGTTCCAGATAGGCCAGGTTGAGCCGGTCGCGGTTGCCCAAGGCGACCGAGACATTGGCGTGGTTGGCCAGTTCCTGCATATGCGGGCGCGCGGTGCGGATCAGCCCGATGCTGCCGAGATACGCATAGCCGAGCGCCAGCACCGGGGTGCCGAGGGCGTATTTTTCCAGCCTGGCGCTGTATTCGAGATAGCCGAGGCTGGTGAGCGTATAGGTGATGCGGGCGATGGTGGGGCGCGGCAGGCCGGTGCGCTGCGCGATCTCGAGATTGCCGAGGAAGCTGTCGCCGGGCTCGAAGGCGCGCAGGACCTCGAGCCCGCGGGCGAGCGCGGTGATGAACTGCCGGTCGGTCTTTTCCTCGTCCGGGCCGGGAAGGGCCATGAGCGTCCTGAAGGACCGTGCCAAGGCGAGCTCCTGTTGTGGTTGCGGGGCGAGGGTATCGCGGAACGGCGGGGAGGCCAAGCTTCCGCAGGGCAGAATGCGCGGGGAT
>NZ_JAVKPH010000126.1:0-835 GCF_031432425.1 Ruixingdingia sedimenti
GACAGGCTGGAGCCGCAACCCCGGCGCGACCTCCTTCGGCTTCGAGAGTCCGAACTCGCTCATGTTCACTGATGATGGGGTCAGCACCGGCTACAGTGGTTATGCGGCATCAAAGCTATTCCCGGTTGAAACGGGCAAGCCCTACTATTTCCGCTACCAGACATGGGCAGCGTCCGGCGTCACCTATCAGGTCTATGGGCGCGTCCACTGGTTCGATGCCACCGGCACCGCCCTCACCACCACCCCGATGACCAACATCAACCTGACCACGGTCACCAGCACCGGTACCATGGTGACGCGCACCCTCAGGATCGATCCACCGGCCAATGCCAAGTTCGCCGAGATCCGCTTCTACGTCGAGCGCGGCATCACCACCGGGAACGTCCAGGTTGGCGGCGTATCTTGTCGCCGCATGGCCTCAGGCGAGTTGATCGTCGATGGCTCGATCCAGGCCGTGCATGTCGGCACGAACGAGATCGTCGCCAATACCGCCAACATCAAGGACGGCATCATCACCAATGCCAAGATCGTCGAGCTGTCGGCTGCCAAGCTGATCGCGGGCACGGCGCTGGCGAGCACGATCACGGTCAACGGCACGACCCTGGATCTGGTCGAGGGCCGTGCGGCTGATCCGGCGGCACAGATCAACATCGCGAACACGAAGATCGACCCCGGCAAGATCACCATTACCGGCGGGACCACCCTGGCCGACTGGCGCAAGGGCGGCGACGAGACCAAGATCGACGGCGGCGCCATCTCCGCCAACACCATCGCCACCAACAAGCTGACCGTCGGTAACAGGGGTTTCACCGTCACCGCGGTCACCTTCGACTAC
>NZ_JAVKPH010000127.1:0-802 GCF_031432425.1 Ruixingdingia sedimenti
CAACGACCTGTGGCACGCCGCCCAGATAGGCGAACAGCCCGACATGGGCCGCAATCCAGTCCTCAAGGCCTTCGCTGGCAATAGCCACAGCATAGGTATAGCTGGAAGCCCCCATCGCAGCGACAAACAGCTTGGCCTCGCTGACCTCACCCGTGGCCGGATCGACGATGTCGATCGTGTCACCCGCAAAATCGATAAATACCTTCTCACCGCCGACATGCGTTTGCCGCATGCTCGGTCGGACGCGCCCTTTCCACGCCTCAAAATGGGTGCAAAACCAGGTGTAACCAAACCCGTTGGGGTGCTGCGCACGATATTCCTGCCACAGCAACATGCGGGTCACGTTGCGACGGCGCAGCTCTTTATCGATCTCCGCCCAATCCGGAACCGGGCGGTCCGGGTCAGATACATCCGATGCGTTTGGAAACAACAACAACTCGAGGCTGTCGTCATCCAGACCGTCCGGCAGCGGCCACGCCAAGCCAGCGTCGCGCGCGCGGCACAGGTAGGTCCCAACACTTCCTTTCCCAAGCCCCAGCGACGCCGCGATCGCACGTTCGCTCAGCCCTTGGGCAAATCTCAATCTCAATACGTCCCGAATGCGGCGCATGGTCAAACGTCCTGTCGGCATTCCAATCCTCCTGTTCTTCAGGAGGCGGAGTAACTTCAGTTCGTTGGCCAGTCCTGCCCATGATCGCGTGAAATCACTGCCCGCGATCCCGTGAAACAGGTGCCCGCCTTCCCGTGAAATCGCTGCCCGCGATCAGCTGAAATCAGTGCCCGCGATCCCGTGAAACACGCA
>NZ_JAVKPH010000128.1:0-788 GCF_031432425.1 Ruixingdingia sedimenti
GCATGGGGTGACGCCCGGGCTTGCGGTGGTGCTGGTGGGCGAGGATCCGGCGAGCCGGGTCTATGTCAGGAACAAGGGCATCCAGACGGTCGAGACCGGGATGGCGTCGTTCGAGCATCTTCTGCCGGCGGACACCCCGCAGGCCGACCTGCTGGCGCTGATCGCGCGGCTCAATGCGGATCCTTCGGTGCACGGGATCCTCGTGCAGCTGCCGCTGCCGGGGCATATCGACGCCGATGCGGTGATCAACGCCATCGACCCGGGGAAAGACGTGGACGGCTTCCATGTCTCCAACGTGGGCAGGCTGGCGACGGGGCAAAAGGCGATGGTGCCCTGCACGCCGCTCGGCTGCCTGATGATGCTGCGCGACCATCTGGGCGACCTTGCGGGGCTGGAGGCGGTGGTGGTCGGCCGGTCGAACATCGTCGGCAAGCCGATGGCGCAGCTGCTGTTGGGCGAAAGCTGCACGGTGACGGTGGCGCATTCGCGCACCCGCGACCTGGCCGCGGTGTGCCGGCGGGCGGATATCCTGGTGGCGGCGGTGGGGCGGCCCGAGCTGGTGCGGGGCGAGTGGATCAAGCCCGGCGCCACCGTGATCGACGTGGGCATCAACCGGGTCGAGGGGCGCAAGGGGCTGGTGGGCGACGTGCATTTCGCGGGCGCCGCGGCGGTGGCCGGCGCGATCACCCCGGTGCCCGGCGGCGTGGGCCCGATGACCATCGCCTGCCTGCTGGCCAACACGCTGACCGCCTGCCACCGCGCCAACGGGCTGGCGGAGCCGGAGGGGT
>NZ_JAVKPH010000129.1:0-757 GCF_031432425.1 Ruixingdingia sedimenti
CTGGACTCCAGGTGGCTTCGCAAAAAATCGGCCCTGTCGCTGGCGATGTCCCGCGCTTCGCCCGCCAGCATACGAATGTCGCCAGGAAGGAACCGGAAACTGCCTCGGGCTGGACCCCGACCGGACCCTCGCTGGATACCGGGGTCCAGAAGGCCCCCGTCAACGCAAAGGGGAGAGCGAGCCCTTCGGCGCACTCTCCCCATCTTGCCTTCGGAATAGCATGGATCTGTTGCAGATGTCGAAGGAAAAAGTGTTGCAACACATTGGAGTCGCTCACGCATTCAGCCGCGCCGCGATCTTGGTCAGCGCCAGCTGCCAGCGCCGCCAGGCGGTGGTACGGTCGCAACCCAGCTCGCCGCTGATCTGCTTCCACGGCACGCGGGCGGCGCGCGACCAGACCAGCTTGCGCTCCGCCTCGTCGATCCAGAGCACCCAGTCGAAGGTCTGCTCGAGCCGGGTGATCGCGGCGGCCGAGGGCCAGACACGCATCGGCTGAGGCTCCATCGCGGCGATCTCGCGGCTGGTGCGCACGATCTCGGGCCAGGTATTGAAGTAGCCCTGCGCCTTCACGGGTGGCAGCTTGCGCAGGGTGCGGAACGCTTCCTCGAAATGATCGGCGACGCAGTCGGCGGTCCATTCGCGATCAGCCATGGCGCGCCTCCCTGTCGGAAGGGCGCGGGCCGTAGTATCCGTGTCGATCAAGTGGCATTTGGGCTCCATTTTCGATTGTCGCGGATGAGCGCGTTGGCCAGCACGA
>NZ_JAVKPH010000013.1:0-113234 GCF_031432425.1 Ruixingdingia sedimenti
GCTTGCCAGTCGGCGCGGCCTTCCACGTCATGGCGGGGTCGAACCAGATCGTCAGAGAGCCGCGGCGCTTGAGCGCTTGGTTATAGGCGGGCCAGTTCCTGGTCTTGTAGATCGGGGGTGTCGGTCTGCTCATGCAGTCAAGCTACCACGCTGGATTCACGAGATGAATCCCTCACGCGATTTGTGCAACAGAGCCGGTGAAATCCTCGGCAAAGTCCGTCCAAGTGTTGTGGTGTCAATGGGTGGCACGGCAAACCGTGAAATCTGCCGGTTGCTCAAGGTTCGCAATACCGAGAGCTACCCTATAGGCTGGGGAAATTACGTTGCTTCTCGAGGTGACTTTGGAGGTGGAACATGGATTGGCCTGCCCCACCTTTCCCGCTTCGCCATCATGAAACGAAGCGAAAGCCAAGCGGCGCTGAATGAGTTGTTCAAAGATCTGGACTGACCGCAAACCCGCCCCATCCCTCACTCCTTCCGGTAAGGCTTGCCCAAGGCCGCCGGCAGATGGGCCGACCGTGCCGCCGTCACCAGCCCGACCAGCGCCACGACGTAGGGCAGGATGGTGAACAGCTGGTACGGTACCCCGGGGTAAAGCGCCTGAAGCCGGATCTGCGCCGCCTCGGCCATGCCGAAGACCAGCGCCACCGCCAGCGCGCCCAAAGGGTTCCAGCGCGCAAAGACCACGCAGGCGATGGCGATGAAGCCGCGCCCGGACACCATGTTTTCCACGAACCCCGCCAGCTGCGCGGTGGACAGGAACGCGCCCCCGGCCCCGGCCATCGCGCCGCCGAAGGCGCAGGCGGCCATGCGCACGCGGTCCACGTCGATCCCGGCGGCATCGGCGGCCTTGGGGTTTTCGCCCACCGCCCGCAGGGTCAGGCCAAGCCCCGTGCGCGCCAGCATCCAGGCCAGCGCGACCGCCAGCGCCACACCGACATAGACCAGCGCATGGTGGCCGAATACCAGCCGGCCCAGCACCGGCAGATCGGCCAGCGCCCCGAAATCCAGCCGCTGGAACCCCGGCACCTGCGCCGGCGTGCCCTGCCCGAAGGCCAGCCGGTAGCCGAAGCCCGACAGGCCCAGACCCAGCAGGATCAGCGCGATGCCCGATACGATCTGGTCCACCTTCAGCCTGACCGCGAACACCCCGTGCAGCAGGCCCATCGCCATCCCGCCCGCCATCGCCGCCGCCAGCCCGCCCCAGGGGCTGCCGGTCTGCACCGCGAACAGCACCGCCAGGAAGGCGCCGACCAGCATGATGCCCTCCAGCCCCACGTTCAGCACACCCGCGCGCTGTGCCACCGTTTCGCCAAGGGCCGCGAACAGGATCGGCATCGCGAACCGGATGCCCGAGGCGACCAGCCCGAGGATCAGCACCATGTCCATATCCGCCCCCTATCCCTGCCCCGCCCGCCGCCGCAGCACCGCCGCGGCAAGGAAGGCGAGGATGATCGCCGCCTCGATCACATGCACCAGCGGGAAGGGCACGGCGGTGGTGCGCGCCACCGTGGCCGACCCCACATAAAGCCCCGCAAAACCGAAGGCGGACACCGGCACCCACAGGGGGCTCAGCCGCGCCAGCAGCGCCACCGCGATGGCGGTGATGCCGAAACCGGGGGCGAAACCCTCTTGCAGCCGGCCGTGCAGGCCCGCGATCTCCACGATGCCTGCCAGCCCCGCCAGTGCGCCGCCCGCGCCCATGACGCTGATCACCACCCAGCCCGGGCGCAGGCCGCCGTACCGCGCGGCCTCGGGGTTTGCGCCGGTCAGCGTCAGGGCAAAGCCCCACCGGCTGCGCGCCACCAGCGCCCAGACCACGGCGACCGCCGCCAGCGCGACCAGCAGCCCCGCCGACACCCGCGTGCCCGGCACCAGCACCGGCAGCGTCAGATCGGCGGCCAGTTTCGCGGACCGGGGGAAGATGCCGGTCGGTTCCTGCAACGGGCCGCGCACCAGCCAGCTGAGCAGCTGCACGGCGATATAGTTGAGCATGATGGTGGCGATGATCTCGTTCGCGCCGAAGCGGGCCTTGAGCACCCCGGCGACCAGCCCCCAGAGCGCCCCGCCCGCCATGCCCGCAACCAGCAGCCCCGCCAGCCCCAAGGGCCACGGCAGCCCGGCCAGCAGCGGCGCACAGGCCACCGCCGCCACCGCGCCAAGCGTCAACTGCCCGTCCGCGCCGATGTTGAACACCCCGGCCCGGAAGGCGAGCGCGACGCCGAGGCCGATCAGGCAGAAGGGAATCGCGCGCACCGTGGTATCGGCCAGCCCGTTCGCGGTGAAAAACCCATAGCGCACCAGCGCGGCCAGCACCGCCACCGGGTTTTCCCCCGCCAGCGCGATCAGCCCGGCCAGCGCCGCCGCGCCAAGCACCAGCACCGCCACGGCGGCGGCAAAGGCGGGGTCGCGCGTCCGTGTCATGACTTGCGTTCCCATCAATGCCCCGCCATCCAGCCGCCCAGTTCCGCCCGCGTCACATCCGCCAGCCGCACCGGCCCGCGCATATGGCCTGCGGCAAAGACCATCACCCGGTCGGCCAGCCGCCAGATCTCGCCCAGATCGGCGGATACCAGCAGCACCCCCGCGCCCCGGTCGCGCGCGGCGCGCAGGTGATCCTGCACGGCGGCAATAGTGCGGATGTCGAGCCCGCGCGAGGGATGCGCCGCCAGCAGCAGCCGGGGCTCGCCCAGCAATTCGCGCGCCAGCACCAGTTTCTGCTGATTGCCCCCCGACAGCCGCCCGATGGGCTGATCCGGCCCGGTGGTGCGGATCGCGTAATCCGCGATCGCCGCCGCCGTATCCGCCCGCGCATGGCCGCGGTCCAACAGCGGGCCGCGGGCATAGCGGGGGCCGGACAGATGCGACAGGATCAGGTTTTCCGTCAGGCTCAGCCCCTCGGCGATGCCCTGGTGGCGGCGGTCGTCGGGCACATGCGCCAGCCCCGCGCGCCGCAGCGCAGCCGCATCCAAGCCCGGGCGGCGGCTGTCGAACGCGCCAAAGGCCACATGCCCCGCATCGGGCAGGGCGAGGCCGGCGAGGCACTGGATCAGTTCGGCCTGCCCGTTGCCTTCCACCCCCGCCAGCGCGAGGATCTCGCCCGCGCGCAGGTCGAACCCCACGCCCTCCACCGCCACGGACCCGTTGGCGCGCCGCAGCCGCAGGCCCTCGGCCGTCAGCAACACCGGGCCCGCCGCGTGGTCCTCGGGCACGGGGGCGGCGTCGTCGGTGGCGAAATCGGCCGACAGGCGGCCGGCCATTTCCGCCGCCGCATCGGATCCTTCCTGCCCCGCGATCATCAGCGAGACCACGGCTTCCGGCGTGAATGCGGCCACCGGGCGGTCGGCCACCAGATGCCCCGCATGCATCACCGCCGCGCGGTCGCAGATGCGGAACACATCGGCCAGCTTGTGGGTGATCAGCAGCACCGCCACCCCCTTGGTGCGCAGCCTTGCGATGACGGCGAAGAGGCGATCCGCGTCTTCCTGCGTCAGCACGGCGGTGGGTTCGTCCAGCACCAGCAGGTCCACCGGGCGCGACAGGGCGCGCAGGATTTCCACCCTTTGCTGCCCCGCCACATCCAGCGATCCGATGCGCGCATCCGGGTCGATGGCGATGCCGACCTCTGCCGCCAGCGCGGCCACCCGGGCGCGCAGGCTCGCACGGTCCAGCCGCCCCGGGCCAGCGGCGCCGAGGGCGAAGGTTTCCGCCACGGTGAAACTGTCCACCAGCGCGTAATGCTGATGCACCACGCCGATGCCGCGGCCCTGCGCCGCGCGGGGGTTGGGCAGCGTCACCGCCGCCCCCTTGATGCGGATCGTCCCGGCATCGGGCTGCGTCATGCCCGTGATCATGTTGACCACGGTGCTTTTGCCCGCGCCGTTCTCGCCCACCAGCGCCACGACCTCTCCGGGGTGCAGCGCAAGGTCCAGCCCCGCCACGGCGCGCACGGCGCCGTAGCTTTTGGCCAGACCCGACAGGGCAAGAACGGCTGCGGTCACTTGCCGGCCTTGCCGTCGCGCACGTCGGCCAGCACGGCATCCACCACGGCCTGCTTTTCGGGGGTGATCATCGCCTCGAACCTGCCGCGGAACGGGGCGAGGCCGATGCCGTTTTCGTTCAGGCCCAGAACCGTGACCTCGGGCTTGATCGAACCATCCACCACCTTGCCGATGGCCATGTCGATGTTGACGCCCATGTTGATCAGCGCCGTGGTGACGATGGTGTCGGGCGCCATTTCGTAGGCGTCGAAGGCGGTGCCGATCGCCATCACCCCGGCCTGACCGGCGGCCTGAATGGTGCCGACCACGTTTTCGTTGCCGGTCGAGGTGACGACATCCGCCCCCTGCTCGATCAGCGAGGTGGTGATCTCTGCCCCCCGCGCGATGTCGGAGAAGGATCCGACATAGGCCGACAGCACCTTCACATCGGGCTTCACCCGCGTGGCACCGGCGGCGAAACCGGCGTTGTAATCCTCGATCACCGGGACGGGGATGCCGCCGATATGGCCGATCACGCCCTTTTCCGTCACCAGCGCGGCGACGGCCCCGGCGATATAGCCCGCATCGCCCCAACGGTTGTCGAACGACGCCACATTGGGTTCCGCCGCCACCTGCGCGGTGTTCACGATGAACCATGTGTCGGGGTATTGGGCGTGGATTTCCAGCACCGGTTCCGCGAACTGGAAGCCGTGGCCGATCACCACGTCATAGCCGTCGCGGGCGTAAGAGGTCAGCACCTCGGCGATCTGCGCGAAATCGGTGTTCTCGCGCACCGACACCTCGATGTCGTATTTCGCCTTGGCGGCGAGGATGCCTTCGTTCGCGGCGGCGTTGAAGGTGCCGTCGGTGATCGAACCGGGCAGCACCAGCGCGACGCGCAGGGTTTCGGCCCCCGCGGCCAGCGGCAGCGCCGCCAGCGGCAGGGCAAGGATCAGGGCTGATTTGGGCAGGCGGGCGGTCATGGCGGTCTCCCTGTGTTTTATGGTTGGTTCTGGTCGTCACATGCGGGCAAGGATTTCGTCGACGCTCAGCACGTCGCCGAACTGCTGGATGATGGTTTCCAGCGATGCGCGGTGTTCGTCGTCCGACAGCGCGGCGGTGCCGTCGGATACCATGACCACGTTGAAATCCAGCATCATCGCGTCGCGCGCGGTGGATTCGCAGCAGACATTGGTCTTGGTCCCAGTGATCAGCAATGTGTCGATGCCAAGGCTGCGGCACAGCCGTTCGAGGTTCGACGACCCCGCGATCAGCGCGCTGTAGCGGTTCTTGAAGATCTGGACGTCGTCGGGGTGCACGTCCAGTTCCGGCCAGATCTTTTGCCCCTCGCCGCCCGGCGACAGGCTGGCGATGGTGCGGGCGCGCACGTCGTCGGCGACGAAATTGTCGAAGAAGCCGCGCCAGTCGCTGCCCGTGCCCGCGCCCATGTTGGCATGCGTGACCCAGATCACCCGCCCGCCGCGCGCGCGCACGCCCGCGTTCAGCCGGTTGATGGGCGCCACGATGGCGCGCGACAGCGGCACCTCGGCCGGGGCGCCGGGTTCGCAGAAGGTGTTCTGCATGTCGATCACCACCACCGCCGTGCGCGCGGGGTCGAGCCGGTCGAACAGGTGCAGCCGCCCGCGGCGGGCCAGAACGCGGTCGATGATTTCCTGACGGATGGCGGTGTCGTGCATGTCGTTGCCTCGCATGGGTCAGAAGCTCAGCCCGTCGGAAAACACCCAGACCACGCGGGTGGTGCGGGGGGCGGTGTTTTCCCAGTGATGGGGGACAGAGCATTTGAAGTGGATGGTGTCGCCGGGGCCGAGGTCGTGCACCTCGCCGTCGATGTCGAAACGGATCGCGCCGTCCAGAATGTGGCAGATTTCCTCGCCCGGGTGGGTCATGGGTTCGTCCCCCGACCGGCCGCCGGGGGCGATTTCGCCCAACCGGGCCTCCAGCACGCCGGGGGCGAAATCGCCGTGCAGGTCCTGTAGCGCCAGCCCCATTTCGGGCAGGTCGAGCCGGGGGCGCGCGCCCTCGCGCATCACGCTGAAGGCGGCGGGGCGCGCGCCGCGGTCGATGAGGAAGCCGAGGTTCGCCTCCAGCGCGGCGGCGAGGTTGATGGCGTGGACGAGGCTGGGGCTCATCTGCCCGTTCTCGATCTTGGATATGGTCGAGGTGGGCACGCCCGAGGCCGCCGAAAGTTCGCCCAAACTCCACCCCCGCGCCTGCCGCAGGCCGCGCAGCGTGTCGCCGAGGGTGGCAAGGGGCGGGCCTTCGGGCGCGGGGGTCATCACGCGCCTGCCAGCCGGTCGATCAGCGGGGGGTCGCCCTGCATCGCGGTTTCGGTATCCAGCAGCGCCGCGCAGCCGGGGCAGAAGAACTGCCGCAGCAGGACGGCATCGTCGCCGGTATCCCAGCCATGCCCGCCCGCCGTGGCCAGCGGGGTTTCGCGGCGGACGGCGTGGTGTTTCCACGGATCGGCCGCCGGACCCAGCACATGGCCGCAGGCGGCGCAGGCGCAATCGCCCCCCGCCAGCCGGATCGCGGGCGACAGAAGCCGCCCCCTTGTCGCCGTATCGGTCATTGCACCATCCCCCCTGCCAGCCGGTCCTGCCGGATACCCGCGCGCAGGGCCGCGGTCGCCGCGGCATCCACCGCGCCGTCGGCCAGCGCCACGCCATAGATCGCCCGCGCGCTGTCCGCGCTGACCAGCCCTGCGGCCACATCCGCCGCCACCCGGTCGGGGTCGCGGGCGATCGGGTCGCCGAACCCGCCGCCGCCGTTCCAGCGGACGTAAAGCGCATCGTGCCCCTTCAGCGGAAAGACGCCCCAGGACACCCGTTCCGCCGTGCCCGGAATATCGTCCAGCCCCGCGGCGGCGGCGGGGGTGTTGCCCCTTTCGGGCGCCTTGACCCAGACGTAGGAATTCGGCGCGCCGGGCCAGCCGCCGGCCAGCCCCTCCGACATCGGATGCCGCGCGCCCTTGCCGGAAATCACATAGTCGATGCCGCCATCCGGGGCCTTGTGCGCGACCAGCGCCATTTCGCCCCCGGTGCCGCCCCGGTACATCCCCGGGCCCCCCGAATCCGGTGCGCGGCGGCGGAACAGATAGCGGATCGGAAACGCGCCCTCGACCGTTTCCACATTCGCCATGCGGCTGATGGGGTTCGGGATCTCGCCCCCGATTTCCACCCCGTCGGCAAAGCTGCGCGCGCCGCCCGCGCCGGCGAAGGTTTCGGTCAGGATGCCGATGGAATAGCCGCCCTTCTGGTTGCGGCCGAACTTGAAGATGGCGAAGTGGTTGGCGTGCCAGACGGCCGTCGCCTCTTCCCGGTACTTGTCGGAGGCCGCCAGCATCTTGCCGATGGTGGTGCAGGCGGCGTTGTTCACCGACTGGATCGCGCCCACCGTCGCCACCGATACCGGCGCGGGGCGGGTGCAGTTCACGATGGTGCCTTCCGGCGCGATCATCTCGATGGGCCGGATCACGCCCTCGTTCCAGGTGATGTCATAGCACAGCAGCGGGAACAGCGGCGCGAAGAGGCCCCCGAGCGAGGCCCATTTCGTGCAGTTGATCGAGAACGGGCTTTGCGGGTCCGACCCGGTGAAGTCGAAGACCAGCCGGTCGTCCTGTTTCGTCATCGTCAGCACCACCCGCGCGGTGGTGCCGTTCACGTCGAGGTATTGGCGCGATTGCCATTGCCCGTCCGGCAGTTCCCGCAGCCGGGCGCGCAGCAGGGTTTCCGATTGTTCGATCAGCCGGGCGCAGGCGGTATCCACCGCCTCGGCCCCGTATTTCGCCATCAGCGCCTGCATCCGGTCGCGGGCGACGTTGTTGCAGGCGATCATCGACCGCAGGTCGAGCGACACCATTTCCGGCGACCGCACCATGTTCAGGATGGTGTCCAGCACGTCCTGCCGCATCTCGCCCTTATGCACCAGCCGGATGCCGGGCGAGGAAAACCCTTCGGTGAAGATGTCGACCGCCTGGGGGGCGAAACCGCCGGGGTTCATCGCGCCGATGTCGGTGACATGGACGAAACAGGCCGACCACGCGACCAGCCGCCCGTCGTGATGGATGGGCGCGACAAGGTAGATGTCGGAGGTGTGCAGCGCCGCGGTATAGGGGTCGTTCAGCAGGAACACGTCGCCTTCGTGGATGTCGCCCGCGAAACGCCGGATGATGGCCTTGCACGCCTCTGCCGCCGAGGTCAGGTGGTGCAGGAACCCCACGCCCCCCATCAGCAGCGTCCCGTCGGCCCGGTAGAGCGAGACCATGAGGTCGTGCCCCTCGTTCGTGATCGCGCTGCCCGAGACGTGCTTGAGGGTGATCACCGCCTCGTCCACGATGCGGAACAGGCGGTGGCGGATGATGGAAAAGGTCATCGGGTCCATGTCGGGCCTCCGTTCGGTCTGTCCGGGTTCAGGCATGATACTGCACCACGATGTTGCGCCAGCGGTCCATGCGGGCGTGGTGGCCGGAATGCAGCGCGATGGTGGTGATCGGGGTGTGGATCACCGCGGGGCCCGTCACCTCCATCCCCGGGGCGAGGCGGGTGAAATCGTAGATCGTGCCTTCGGCCATCGCCCCGCCGGTGGCGTCGAAGATGCGGCGGCGGCCGATCAGGGCGGGGGTGGCGTCGGCGGCGCCCTCGGCTTCCTCGGGCAGGGCGGGGCGGGGCATCAGGCCGCGTGCGGTCAGGCGGAACATCGTCATCTCGATCCCCGCCTCGCGGTAGGCCGACCCTTTGCCGTATTTGCGTTCGTAAAGCGCCTCGAAATCGTCGACCAGCCGGGCCACGCCCGCGCCGTCCAGCGGCGTCGGGGCGGAAACGGCGGTCGTCACCTCGTGCACCTGCCGCGAATAGCGCAGGTCGACCGACCATTCCATGCGCACCCGGTCGCCCGTCACGCCTTCGGCCGCCAGTTGCGCGCGGGCCTGTTCTTCCAGCGGGGCGAAAAGGGCGTTGATGCGTTCCGCCGGCGTATCGGCGGGCAGGGTCAGCGTCACGGCGTATTCATGCGCGATGTCGGCCGACACCAGCCCGAAGGCGCAGTTGACCGATGCGGTATAGGGAATGACCACGCGCTTGACGGAAAGTTCCTCGCCGAAGGCCGCGGCCAGCATGCCGCAGGTGCCGCCGAAGGAATGCAGCACGAAATCGCGCGGGTCCAACCCCCGTTCCACGGTGATTTCGCGGATCAGGTCGGTGATCTGGGCGCTAGCGATGCGGTAGATGCCGATGGCCGCCTGTTCCACCGGCAGGCCGAGCGGTTCGGCCACCGTTTCGCGGAAGATGCGTTCGGCCTTTTCGCGGTCGAGCGTGATCGACCCGCCAAGGAACTGCCCCGGATCCATATAGCCGATCATCAGCATCACATCGGTCAGCGTCGGTTCCTCGCCGCCCTGACCATAGCAGATCGGGCCGGGCCGCGCGCCTGCGGACCGCGGGCCGACCATCGGCAGGCCGGTGCGCGGATCGACGGTGACGATGGACCCGCCGCCGGACCCGATGGACACCACCTCGATCTTGGGCGCGACATAGTGGAAGCGGTCCACCATCGGCTCGCGCGCATATTCCAGCTGGCCGTTCTGGATCACGCCGACCTTGAAGGTCGTGCCCCCCATGTCGGCGGCGATCACATCCCGGTCGCCCATCAGGTCGCCCAGAAACCGCGCGCCGATCACGCCCGCGGCGGGGCCGCATTCGATCAGCCCCACGGCGCGGTCGGCGGCCTCGTCGGCGGGCAGAAGGCCGCCGTAGCCCTGCATCACCATGGTCGCGCCGCCGTAACCCTTGCCGGCAAGCTGGCTTTGCAGCGAGGTCAGGTAGCTGCGCGTGATCCGGCCCGCATAGGCGTTGATGACGGCGGTCGAGGTGCGTTCGTATTCCCCCGGCACCGGCGCGATGTCCGACGACAGCGTGACATAGGCCCCCGGCGCCACCCGGGCGATGATGTCGCGCACCCGGCGTTCGTGGTCGGGGTTGAGGAACGACCACAGGAAGGACACCGCGATGGCCTCCACCCCCTTTTCGGCGGTCAGGAAGCGGACGGCGCGTTCCACCGCCGCCTCGTCCAGCGGCAGGACCACATCGCCGTCGCAATCCACCCGTTCCGGGATGCCCGCCACCGCGTCGCGCGGGGTCAGCGCCGGGGCGCGGTCGGTCTTGACCGGATGCTTGATGCGTTCCTCGGTCAGGCCGGACCAGCGGCCATAGGCGCCGCGGGTGACGTGCAGCGTGTCCTCGAACCCTGCCGTGGTCAGCAGGCCGGTGCGCGCGCCGTCGCGGGTCAGCACCGCGTTGTCCACCACCGTGGTGCCGTGGATGAACAGATGCGTCCGCGCCAGCAGCGATTCCAGCGTCATCCCCATCGGCCCGGCCGCCGAGGCGATGGAGTTCAGCACCCCGGTTTCGAAATCCGGCGGGGTCGACAGCGCCTTGCCGATATGGATCGCACCGTCGCTGCCGAACACGATGGTGTCGGTGCAGGTGCCGCCCACATCGGTGGCCACCAGATAGCTTGCCTCGCCGTTCTGCATCATCGGCGTCGTCCTCCTGTCAGGGCGCGTCGGGTTGGCCGTCGCGGCGGATGTCGGTCACATGCAGCAGCCGCGCCGGGCCGCCGCCGTCATGGGCCAGCGCCAGCACCTGCCCGGGCTGCGCGTGATAGCTGTCGCCGGGGCCGAGTGCGGCGGGCGCGTCGCCGGCGGCGGTGGCGGCCAGCACGCGGCCCGCGATCACCATGGCAAAGCTCGGGTGCCGGGCCGCCGGTTCGGGGGCGGGATGCGCGGGGCCGGGGGGCAGCGCCAGCAGCCGCGCCGACAGCGCCGCATCGGCAAGGCCGTCCGTCAGATCCTCTGCCGCGCCGGCCCGCGTCACCACCGCCACGCGCGGCCGTTCCGCCCCCGCCGCCGCCACCATCCGGTCGAGAGAGACGCCAAGCGCCTCGACCACCGCGACGACGGTGCCGAGGCTGGGGTTCGACTGGCCGGATTCCAGCGCGCGGATGGCGCCGATGCTGATGCCGCTGCGATCCGACAGCGCCCGCAGCGTCAACCCCGCCGCCTGCCGCTGGTCGGCCAGATGCCGGCCGAGGCGGGCCAGATCGGCCTTGCGGAACCGCGCGGGCAGGGGCGCCGCCGGGGGCGGGGTTCTGGCAGGCCCGGTCATGATGCGCGCCCCTGTTTCATAAACAGTATCTGGTACGCATGATTCGAAATAAAGCAAGCGCCGCCTTTGACGCCGGGTCACTTTTTCCCATCGCTCCGTTTGCGGCGGTCGGGGCGGCGACGAAATCGCCGCGCCGCCCTGTACACCGCCCGTCCGCCTGCCTAGTGTGCGCCGCGCCGAGAAAGTGACAGGAGCCCGAGGGATGACCGGATATGTGCTGACCGTGCAATGCGCTTCGCGCCGCGGGATCGTTGCGGGGGTGGCGGGCTATCTGGCCGAAAAGGGCTGCAACATCACCGACGCGGCGCAGTTCGACGACACGCAAACGGGGCGGTTCTTCACCCGCGTCAGCTTCATATCCGAAGAGGGCGCGACGCTGGACGACCTGCGCGCGGGCTTCGCGGCGGTGGCCGGACCCTTCGGCATGGACTGGGCGATCCACGACAGCGCGCGGCTGGCCAAGGTGCTGCTGATGGTGTCGAACTTCGGCCATTGCCTCAATGACCTGCTCTATCGCTGGCGGATCGGGGCGCTGCCCATCGACATCGTGGGGGTGGTGTCGAACCACATGACCTATCAGAAGGTGGTGGTGAACCACGACATCCCCTTCCACCACATCCGCGTCACTGCCGGGAACAAGTCCGAGGCAGAGGCGCGGCTGCTGGAGGTGGTGGAGGAAACGGGGACCGAACTGATCGTGCTGGCGCGCTACATGCAGGTGCTGTCGCCGGATCTGTGCGCGCGCATGTCGGGGCGGATCATCAACATCCACCATTCCTTCCTGCCGTCCTTCAAGGGCGCGAACCCCTACAAGCAGGCGTATGAGCGGGGGGTGAAGCTGATCGGGGCGACGGCGCATTACGTGACCGCCGATCTGGACGAAGGCCCGATCATCGAACAGGACATCGTGCGCATCACCCATGCGCAGAGCCCGTCGGACTTCATCGGTCTGGGCCGCGATGCCGAGGCCGCGGTGCTGGCCCGCGCGGTGCATGCGCATATCCACCACCGGGTGTTCCTGAACGGGTCCAAGACGGTGGTGTTCCCCGCATCGCCCGGATCGTACACGTCCGAACGGATGGGCTGAGGCGGCCCCGTCGCCAAAGGATGCGGGGGCGCCCCCCGCTCTGATTGGCGAAGGCGCGTGCCTTCGCCATGGGCTAACCTTTCCGCTGCCCCGGCCAGCGCCCGCCCCGCCCATGGCGGGCGCTACTCGCCCGCCGGGGCAGGCGCTGGCCTACCCGGTGTTCCCGGCATCTCCGCCCCTGCGGCCCTGTCGCGCCACGGGCGGGGGAAACGCAGTGCGTTTCCTTTTCCCGCCCGGGTCAAGCGGTGCAGTGGAACACCGCCCCGCCCTAGGGCCGCGACAGGATGTCGGTCAGGAAGGCCAGGAACAGCTCGCGTTCCGAGGTGATGTCGAGCTTGTAGTAGAGCCGCCAGCGGTGGTTCTTGACCGTGCCGGGGGAGATATCCAGCCGTTCGGCGATCTTGGCGTTCGGATAGCCGTGCAGGATCAGCCCCACGATGTCGGATTCGCGCTGCGTCAGCCCGTGGCTGCGGCAGAAGAGGTCGATCAGGCTCTGGCTCGGCAGGGCCACCGGCCCCTCGGCCTGCTGTTCCAGCCGGATCAGCAACCCGCCCGGCGCGATGGAAAAGCCGGGGCCGCAATCCTCCCAGTGCAGGATATGGCCGTGGTCGAGCGGCAGATGCCCCTCGCCCGCCGCCCGGGCGCGCTGTACGGCCGCCAGCAGGCCGGGGGTGGCGGCGGGATGGGTTTCCCACGCGGGCGAGGCATAGACCTGCGCCCCCGCCGCATCGAGGATCAGATAGGCCCCGTCCGCCCGCCCCGGTTCTGCCCCCCCGCGCATGGCGCGGAAGATCACCTCGTCCAGATGGCGTTCGTGGATGGCGACGATGGCGGGCAGCATCGCCTCGGCATGCAGCCGTTCCTCGCCGGTGAAGGAGGAGGTCAGCTTTTCGCAGCAGACCGCGATGGTCACGCCCCCCGGCGCGGGCAGCAGGATGGCGAGTTCATCGACGATGAAGGCCATCTTGAAAAGCTCGGACAGGTAATGCGCCTCGTCCGCCAGAAGCTCGTCCGAGGACCGCAGGCTCGCCACCTGCGGGCGGCGGTGGCGGCGGGCGAGATCGGCCAGCGGGTCGATCCGGTAAAGCCCCGAGAGGTAAAGCGCCACCGCCGATTCCGACATGAAGCGGTTGACCAGAAAGGCCGGGCGGTCATAGGCGCTGTAGCGCATCACCAGCCACTGGTCGCAGGCGAAGGCGCGGGCGAAGAAGCGCGACAGCACCTCGTAGAAGCCATCGCTGCCGATGGCGCGGACGAGCGAGCCGATTTCGGAATAGACCTGATCCATCGGCTGCGGGGCCAGCATCGGCGGGTCTGCCGCCGTGGCGGGGCGGGGGCGGGCGGGATCGCGCGGGCGGGTGACTGCGGTCATCTTGTTCCCCGGGGCCGATGGTCCATTCTGGCGGGGTGTGTCGTCGCGAAAGGAAACACCGGATGCCCGCCCTGCTGCAAGCCCTGCCGAAACCCCGCGACAAGGCGGCCAATCTGGCGACGGTCGAGAAATACGCGCGCATCGCCGCCGCCGTGGGGGCGGAATTCCTGTGCTGCCCGGAACTGTTCCTGACCGGCTACAACTTCGGCGCCGACCTGCGCGATCTGGCGGAGCCTGTGGGCGGCCCCTCGGTCGCGCGGCTGCGCGACATCGCGCGGGCCGCGGGCGTGGGGCTGGTGGTGGGGCTGCCGGAACGCGACGGCGCGCGGGTCTACAACAGCGCCGTCGCCATCGACGCAGGCGGGGCATTGGCCGGGGTCTACCGCAAGATCCAGCTGTTCGGCGCGGCGGAACCGCAGGTGTTCACCCCCGGCGAGGGGCCGGTGGTGGCGCGGATGGGCGCGCGGCGCGTGGGGCTCGCCATCTGCTACGACGTGGAATTCCCCGAGATCGCCCGGGCCCTGACCCGGGCGGGGGCAGAGATCATCTGCGCGCCCACGGCCAACATGGCCCCCTATGCGCAGGTGCCCACCACGCTCGTCCGCGCCCGGGCGCTGGAGAACGGGGTGGCGGTGGTCTATGCCAATATCGCCGGGCAGGATGGCGATCTGACCTTCATCGGCGGCAGCGCCATCGTGGGCTTCGACGGGCGCGACGCGGCCCGGGCGGGCGAGGTGGGGGAACGGTTCCTGCATGCGCGCGCCGAAGAGATCCTTGCACCCGAGGGCCATCCGCTGCGGTCCACCCAACTGGCCGACCTGCGGGGCTGAGGTCGGCCGGGGCAAGCCCCGGCCTGATATCCATCGCCCCCACCCGGCGGTTGGCCGGGTGGAGGGTGCGGGAGCCTCCGGCGGGAGTATTTATGGAAAGGTGAAGCCACAGGGCGCGCGCCTCACCATTTTCTGTCCTTAAATATCCCCGCCGGAGGCTCCCGCACCCTCCGCCCGCACCACCCGCCGGAAGAAAGGCCCTGCGCCGCCCGTCCGCCGGAGCAGGAGGGCCGCTCAGCGCCGGGCGTTGCCGGCCAGCGCCTCGAGGATCAGCTGCACGGCGAGGCGCGAGGTGATGCCGTCGTGGTCGTAGGGGGGCGAGACCTCGACCAGATCCATTCCGCCGATCCCGACCTTGGCCAGTTCGGACACCAGCGCGATCGCCTCGCGCGAGGTCATGCCGCCCGGGGCGGGCACGCCGGTGCCCGGCGCATAGGCGCCGTCGATGGCGTCGATGTCGAAGGTCAGGTACACGCTGTCGGTGCCGTTGCCGGCGATGGCCGCGGCCTCGCGCGCGACGGCGACGGGGCCTTTCTCGACAATGTCCTCGATGGGCATCAGGGTGATGCCCTTGCGGCGGATGTAGTCGAGTTCGTTGCGCGGGTTCATCCAGCCGTTGGTGCCGATGATCGCGATCTTCGCCGGGTCGAACCCCGCATCCACCGCCCGGGTGATCGGGCAGCAATGGCTCAGCGGTTCGCCCCCCACGTCCTCGGCGGTGTCGAAATGGCTGTCGACGAGGATCAGGCCGGGATTGGCATGGCGTTTGCGGAAGGCGCGGACGCAGGCGATGGTGATCGAATGATCGCCGCCGAGCGTGATCGGCATCGCGCCGCCGTCGAGCACGGCCGAGACCATGCGTTCGGCCAGATCCATCGTGCGCACCGCCGATCCCGGCACCACCGGCACGTCGCCGCAATCGGCGAAGGTGTAGTGGTCCTGAAGGTCGATGCCGCGGTTGGCGTTGAAGAAGCTGAACTGGTCCGATGCCTCGCGGATCGCGCGGGGGCCGTAGTTGGTGCCGGTGCGGCTGATGCACATCGCATCCCAGGGAAAGCCCAGGACGGCGGCGGTGACGCCCGCGGCCCGGATCGCCGCCGCATCGGCGGGCAGGCGCGGCGTGCGCAGGAAACTGCCCCCCGTGCCCGCATGCAGCAGGCCCGAAAAGGCATCCGCGCTGAAAGTTCCGGCATCCGACATTCGATCCTCCATCATTCCTGAACGGGCCGCCGCGGGGTATGCCGGGGGCGGGCCGGATATGCCGACGATGGCGGGGCGGGGCGGGGGTGCCAATGGTGGCTCCAGTCACCATTGCCCGAAACGCGCGGGGGGTCGAAGCTTTCCCCGTCGCGAGCCGCCGTGGATTGCCGTGGGTTGCCCCGGGGCAGGCTTGCCGCCAATGACAGAACCAATGGGGAAGGACAGATCATGCGCAGAATACCGGGTTTCCTTTGGCGGGCGCTGGCCGGGGCCGCGGCGGGCGTGGCGCTGGCCGCGCCGCTGCCGGCGCTGGCCGCCGATCCGATCGTCGTCGGCGCGCCGATCCCGATCACCGGGCCCTTCGCCAGCGACGGGCTGGCGATGCAGCAGGGGCTGGAACTGGCGGTGGAACAGAAGAACGCCGCCGGCGGCCTGCTGGGCCGGCCGCTGGAACTGAAAGTGTTCGACATCGGCGACCTGACGCCCGACAAGCTGGAGGCGGCGGGGGTGAACCTCGTCCAGCGGCAGGGGGCGAGCGTGCTGATCAACGGCTATGGCGGCATGGGGCCGGATATTCCGGCCTTCTGCGCCTATCCGGTGCCCTATATCAACAACAACGCCACCTCGAACGTGATCCCTTTGCGCAACCAGATGGAATGCGGCAACATCTTCATGGGCTCGGACGTGGACATCGCCTATGCGCGGCAGGTGTTCGCGCAGGTCGGCGCGCTTCTGCCCGAGGGGCACCCCAGGACCATCGCCATCATCCACGGCCCCTACGACTGGGAACTGAACGTGGCCGAGGGCATGCGCGAAAGCGCCGCCGCCGCCGGGTGGGAGGTGGTGATGGACGCCGAGGTGCCCTATGACAACCGCCAGTGGCAGGGGATCCTCGCGGATGTGAAACGCGCCGCACCGGGCCTCGTGGTGTTCGAACTCTTGGACACCGCCGGCACCAGCACCTTCATCGACCAGTTCCTGCTGGACCCCGCGCCGGGCGCCTATCTTTACGCGGGCTACATCTTCTCGACCCCCGCCTTTCAGGAGGTCGTGGCGCGCGGCGGTGCGGACGGGGTGATCGGGATGACGGTTTCCTCGCAGCTGCCGGGCGAACGCGGGGATGCCTTCGTCGCGGCCTGGCAGGCAAGGTACGGCAGCGCGCCGCCCTTCAGCATCGGCGCCGCGATCTATGACGAGTTCAACCTGTGGGCCGCCGCGGTGGAACAGGTGGGCAATGCCGACGACCATGCCGCGATCAACGCCGCGATCCGCGCCATGAACTATGACGGCATCACCGGCCGCTATGCCTTCAACGACGATCACTATGTGCCGGTGGGCGACGACACGCTGCCCTCGCATCTGATCCAGGCGAGCGGCGGGCAGATCGTCACGCTGATGGTCGGCAGCCAGAAGCAGCGCGATCTGGCGCCGGCGGCGCGATGAGCCTGCCGCAGGCGGCTGCCCCCGCCCCCTCGCCCGCCCCCATGCCGCAGGGGCGGCTGGAGGTGCGGGGGCTGACGGTCCGGTTCGGCACGATGACCGCGCTGGACGGCGTCGGCTTTCACGTCGAACCCGGCGAGACCTTCGGCATCGCCGGGCCGAACGGGGCGGGGAAAAGCACCCTGCTGGCCGCCTGCACCGGCCATCTGCGCCCCGCGGCGGGCGAGGTTCTGCTGGACGGGCGGTTGCTGCGGGGCCGCCCGCATGCCTTCTGCCATGCGGGTGTGGCGCGGATGTTCCAGATCCCGCGCATCTTCGCCTCGCTCGACGTGCGGGAAAACGTGCGCACCGGCGCGATCTTCGGCCGCCCCGGCGCCACCCCCGCCGCCGCCCGCGACGAGGTGGAGCGGATCATGGACCAGACCGGCCTTGCGCCGTTCGCCACCCGCCCCGCCGACAGCCTGCCGCTGCTGGCGCGCAAGAAGGTGATGCTGGCCGCGGCGCTTGCCACCGGGCCGCGGATCCTGTTCATGGACGAACCGCTCGGCGGGCTCAACGAGGCGGAAATCGAGGAATTCTCGGCGCTGATCGAACGGATCCGGGCCGAACGGGGCCTGTCGGTCGTTCTGGTCGAACACAAGATCCGCGCGCTGGTGCGGCTGTCGGGGCGGATCATGATCCTGAACTTCGGCAAGGTGCTGCGCATCGACCGGCCCGCGGCGATCCTGTCGGATCCCGAGATCATCCGGCTTTATCTGGGTAAGCGGCATGAGCATTGAGGTTTCGGCCCTGAACGTCTTTTACGGCGATTTCCATGCGCTGCATGACGTGTCGCTGCATGTGCCCGAAAGGTCGATGACCGGGATCGTGGGGGCGAACGGGCATGGGAAAAGCACGCTGCTGAAGGCGATCTGCGGGCTGCTGCGGCCCCGCAGCGGCACCATCACCTGGCGGGGCGAACGCATCGACGGGCTGGACGCCCCCGATCTGGTCGCCCGCGGCATCGTGCATGTGGCCGAGGCGCGGCATCTGTTTGTGGACATGACGGTGCGCGAGAACCTGATGCTGGGCGCCTATGCCACGCGCGACCGGGCGGCGGTGCGGGCGCGGCTGGACCGGGTCTTTGCGCTCTATCCCCGGCTGGCGGAACGGCAGGGGCAGGTGGCGGGCACGCTCAGCGGGGGCGAGGCGCAGATGCTGGCGCTGGGCCGGGGCATGATGGCGGGGGCCGAACTGATGGCGATCGACGAACCCTCGCTGGGCCTTGCGCCGGCGCTGACCGAACTGATGCTGGACACCATCGCCGCGATCAACGCCGCCGGCACCACGATCCTTCTGGTGGAACAGAGCCTGCCGCTGATCGCCGGGCGCGTGTCGCCGGTCTACGAGATCGAAGAGGGCAAGGTGCGCCCCGCCGGCGATGGGGAAGGGGCGGGCGCATGATGCTGACGCTGACCAACATCTTTTTCAGCGGCCTGTCGCTGGGCGCGATCTACTGCATCTTCGCGCTAGGGCTGTCGCTGGTCTATGGCACGTCGCGGGTGCTGAACTTCGCCTATGGGTCGATGTACATGACCGCGGCCTATGGGGCGTGGCTGCTGTCGGACGGCTGGCTGGGGCTGAACTATCCGGGCGTGTTCCTGGTGCTGATGCCGGCGGCCTTTGCCTTCGGCCTGCTGGTCGAACGGTTCGTCATCCGTCCCGTGCGCAACCGGCCGCAGTGGAAGACGGCGACGATGATGACGACGCTCGGCTTCGCCTTCGTGCTGGACAACCTCAACCTCGTGGTCTTCGGGCCCACCGCCAAGGCGATGCCGCCGCTGATGGAGGGCGCGGTGCAGATCCTGGGCGTGACGGTGGCGAACCAGACGCTGGCGGTGGTGGGGCTGGCGCTGCTGGCGGTGGCGGTGTTGCAGGCGTTCCTGACCTGGGCGCCGCTGGGCCAGGCGATGCGCGCGGTGTCGCAGGACATGGCGGGGGCGGCGATCGTCGGCATCCGGGTGAACCGGGTGTTCGCGCTCGGCTTCGGGTTGTCGGCGATGCTGGCGGCCTTTGCGGCGCTGCTGCTGTCGCCGGTCTATCTGGTGTCGCCCCTTGGCGGCTGGCCGCCGTTCCTCAAGGCCTTCGTCATCGTGGTGTTCGGGGGCCTCGGCAGCACGCAGGGGGTGATGTGGGCGGCCTTCATCCTCGCCTTCGTCGAAGCCGCCGTGATCGCCGTTTTCGGCGCGACATGGATCCTGCCGGTCTGGTTCGTGGTGCTGCTGGCGGTGCTGCTGGTGCGCCCGCGCGGGTTGATGGGCAAGTGGGGGAACTGACGATGGCGCAGCGCGGGGCATGGGGACTGGCCGGGGCGGCGGCGCTGGTTCTGGCGTCGGGGCCGCTGTGGCTGAACGATTATTTCCTGCATGTGCTGATCCTGTGCTTCATCTGGACCATCGTGGTCGCGGCCTGGGATCTGACCATCGGCTATGCCGGGATCTTCAACTTCGCGCAGCTGGCGCTGTTTTCGGTGGGGGGATACGGGTCGGCCATGCTGGCGATGCGGCTCGGCCTGCCGCCGCTGGCGGCGATGGCGGGGGCGGCCGTGGTCACGGGGATCTTCGGCTTCCTGATCGCGCTGCCCTGCCTGCGGCTGAAGGGGGAATATGTGGCGCTGTTCACCTTTTCCGTCCATCTGGCGCTGCCGACCTTTCTGGAAAAGGGCCGCGCCTTCGGCACCGGGGGCGCGACGGGGCTGATGGGCATCCCGCCGGTCAAGCTGTTCGGGGTGACGCTCAACACCGCGAACAAGACGGGCTGGTATCTGCTGGCGCTGGCGGCGGCGGCGGTGGCGGTCTGGCTGATCTATGCCGTGATCGTGCGCAGCCGCGCCGGGCGGTCCTTCGTCGCCCTGCGCGACGCAGAGGATTTCGCCCGCTCGCTCGGCGTCGACGACATGCGGGCGAAACTTCTGCTGTTCACCCTGTCGGCGGCGATCACCGGCTTCGGCGGTGCGCTTTACACCCATTACATCGGCGTCATCACCCCCCGCGTTCTGGGCAACGAATTCTTCCTGCTGGCGATGGTGATGCTGAGCATCGGCGGCATGGGCCGGTTCCCGGGGGTGATCCTGGGGGTGTTCGTGGTGATGATCGGGAACGAGCTGTTGCGCGAATTCGGGCAATACCGGCTGCTGATCCTCGGCATCGCGGTGGTGGCGGTGGTGATCTGGCTGCCCGATGGCCTTGGCGGGCTGGTCGCGCGGCTGCGGGGGCGGGCGGCGCGATAGCGCGCGCGCCGGGGTGCATTCCGCTGGCGGCGGTGCTATGGCGCGGGCGTTGGTTCATGACCTGACGGAGACCCCGATGACCGATCCGGCCCCCCGGACCCCCGACCACCCGGTCGACCCCGCCTTTCCCGCCCGCTGGTCGCCGCGCGCCTTCACCGATGCCGGCATGCCGCCGGCCGATCTGCTGACGGTGCTGGAGGCCGCGCGCTGGTCGCCCTCCGCCTCGAACACGCAGCCGTGGCGGTTCGTCTATGGCCTGCGCGGCAGCACGGGCTTCGCCGCGATCGCCGAGGGGCTGACCGGCGGAAACCGGGACTGGGCGCCCCGCGCCGCGGCGCTGGTGGTGACGGTGGCGCAGACCGAAGGGCGGGACGCCGGGGGCAACCCGCGCGCGCAGCGGTGGGCGGAACACGACACCGGCGCGGCGGGGTTGGCGATGGCGCTACAGGCCGAAAGGCTGGGGTATCGCGCGCATCCGATGGGCGGGTTCGACCCCGCCGCCCTGCACCGCGCGCTGGCGATCCCCGAGGCGGGCCACCGGATCATGGCGGTGATCGCCATCGGCCGCCAGGGCCCGGCCGACCTGCTGCCCGAACAGCACCGCCCGCGCGAGACGCCGGGCCCCCGCCAGCCGCTGGCCGAACTGGCGTTCGAGGGGCGCTTCGGCGGGTAGCGCGGGCAAAACCCCGGCCTGCACCCCTTCGCCCGGCCGCTGGCCCGGCGGCCTCCGGCGGGGATATTTGAGTCCAGCCTGAAGAACACGGGCTCGCCCTTCTCCGAAAGGGCGCGCCCGTGTGCATTTTCTGTCCAGAAATATCCCCGCCGGAGGCCACTGACTTCTCCCCCCTACCCAAGGCCGGGCAGGGCACCCGAAGGCCGGGGCAAGCCCCGGCATGACCGGTTCCCGTGCCCTCGAAACGGGACATACCGCCCCGCCCCGTCGCCTATTCTGGCCCTGCCAACAGCAACGCGGGGCATCCATGTACGAGGTACGTTTCTATTCCGTCGCGCACGGGCGGCTTGCCGCGGAAATCGCGCGGGTCCATGACGTGGCGATCGCGGGGGCGCCTGCGGAACCGGGCGGGCCGCCCGCCTGTGCGGAATCGCTCTGGGACCGCTACCGCATCCCCCGCCCTCTGGGGGCCTGGACGGTGGCGGCGGGGCAGGGGGCGCCGGGGTTCCTGTCGATCATCCGGTGGGACAGCCTGACCCACCGCGACAGCGCCTATCCGCGGTTCTGGAACGACCCCTACTGGCTGGCCCTGCGCGCCAAGGGGGCGGACGGCAGCCCGCTGGTGGACAGTATCGAGGACTGGATCCTGCGCCCCTCCGCCGCCTGGGGGCCGCTGGTCGAGCCGCCCTCCGCCACCCCCATCGGCGGGGTGCACGAGATGCGGGTGCAGCATGTCCCCGCCGGCACGCAGGCCGAGGCCGCCGCGGCGCTGGCCACCGTCGACCTGCCGCTGGCCCGCCGGCTCGGCGCGCGCGTCCTCGGCGTGTTCGAGATGGTGTTCGGCCCGAACTCCCCCTGTTTCGTCACCTTCCTCGCCTGGCCGGATTTCGACACCCAGCAACGCGCCGCCGCCCGGCTGGACGTGGAGCCCCGCGTGATCCAGCAGCGCGACCGCGAGATGGCCCGCCATCACCGCCGCGTCTTCGGCCGGATGGACCAGTACATCCTTGCCCCGGTCCCCGGATGGGGCCTGCCCACCGCCAGTTTCGGAGGCCTGGAATGACCGCGCCCGTGCAGATGGCCCCCGAGGTCCATATCGACGACTATTACGAACTGCGGCTCTACGAGATGGTGCCGGGCCGTACCCCCGACCTCCACCACCGGATGAGCGTGGAGGTCCCGCCGCTGTTCGCCCGCCACGGCATTCCCCGGCCGCTGGCCTATTGGGACGGCTTCGCCGGGCCGATCAACCCGCTTTACGCCTATCTGCTGCGCTGGCAGAACCTCGATGCGCGCATGGCCGCGTGGAACGCCTTCTACGCCGACCCGGAATGGATCGAGATCCGCGACGGGTCCAACGCCGGCAGGCAGATGGTGGACACGACCCATATCTTCATCCTGCGCCCCTCGCCCGCGTGGGAGCCCTGGCGCACCCCCGCCGCCGCCGGGCCGGTGGGCGGCATCCACGAATTGCGCCTGCATCAGGTGCTCAACGACGATCCCGCCCGCGCCCATGCCGCGCTGGCCGAAATCGACCTGCCCTTCCTGACCGCGCGGGGGGCGGTGGTTCTGGGCGTGTTCGCGGGCTGGTACGGCACGCGCCTGCCGCAGGCGGTGACGCTGCTGGCCTGGCCCGACATGGACACCCGCCAGCGTGCGATGGATGCCTATGACACCGACCCCGGCATCCTCGCCGCCCGCGCCCGCGAACGCGACGACAACCGCCGCCCCATCTTCCTGCGCTGCGACACCCACCTGATGCGCCCGGCACCTTATGGCACCGCGCAGGCCGGGCTGGCGCCGTTGCCGGATTGACGGGGGGTGTGGGCCCGGGTGGGCCCGGGGGCTGAACGCTGCGGTGGCTGGATGGTGACCCCGGGAGGATTCGAACCTCCGACCTGCCGCTTAGGAGGCGGCCGCTCTATCCCCTGAGCTACGGGGCCGTCGCGGGTACTAATGCGCGCAAACCCGGGGGGATGCAACAGCCGAGGGGGCTTGGCCCGCGGGGGGATCGGCGGCTAACATGGGGCGCCGCCGCAGGTTGGACCCGCATGACCGAACCGCCCCCCCCGCCCCCGCGCCGCCGTCCGCTGACGCTGCGCGACGTGTCCGAAGCCTCCGGCGTCAGCGAGATGACGGTCAGCCGCGTGCTGCGCAACCGGGGCGACGTGTCGGAACCCACGCGGCGGCGGGTGATGGATGCCGCGCGGCGGTTGGGCTATGTGCCCAACCGCATCGCCGGGGCGCTGGCCAGCCAGCGGGTGAACCTTGTGGGGGTCATCATCCCCTCGCTGTCGAACATGGTCTTTCCCGAGGTGCTGGCGGGTATTTCCGAGGTGCTGGAGGAAACCGGGCTGCAACCCGTCGTCGGCGTCACCCGCTATGCCGCCGCGCGGGAAGAGACGGTGATCTACGAGATGCTGTCCTGGCGGCCCTCGGGCATCATCCTCGCGGGGGTCGAACACAGCGCGGCGACGCGGGCGATGCTGCGGCAGGCGGGTGTACCGGTGGTCGAGATCATGGATACCGACGGGGTGCCGGTCGACAGCATGGTGGGCATTTCCCATCGCCGCGCGGGTCTGGCGATGGCAGAGGCGATCGTGGCCGCTGGCTATCGCCGGATCGGGTTTCTCGGCACGCTGATGCCCGAGGACCACCGCGCCCGCAAGCGGATGGAGGGGCTGGAGGAAGGGCTGGCCGCCGCCGGGCTGACGCTTGCCGACCGGGAATATTACGCGGGCGGGTCGGCGCTGGCGAAGGGGCGCGAGATGACGGCGGCCATTCTGGGGCGCACGCCGGATCTGGATTTCCTCTATTATTCCAACGATATGATCGGGGCGGGCGGGTTGCTGTGGTGTCTGGAGCAGGGGTTCGACGTGCCCGAACGGCTCGGCCTTGCGGGGTTCAACAATATCGAGCTGCTGGACGGTCTGCCCCGGCGGCTGGCGACGATGGACGCCTGCCGGCGCGAGATCGGGCGGCGGGCGGCCGGGATCGTGCTGGCGCGGCAGGCGGGCGTGGTGGTGGAACTGACGCCGACCTTGCAGCCGGGGGATACGGTGCGGCGGCGGTAGGTGGCTAATCCCCTCCGTCCGGCTGGCGAAGGCGCGCGCCTCCGCCACCGCGATGCAGGTGGAGTTGCCCCGGCCGGGTTGCCTGACATCTCCGTCCCTGACGGCACCGCCGCGCGAACGGGCGGGGGAAACGCAGTGCGTTTCCTTTTCCCGCCCGGCCCGAACCGTGGTATCAGCGACAGGCTCCCCCAATTTTCCCGCCACAGCATGATCCCGGTCAAATCCTTCCCCGCGCTTGCAGGTTAGGGGGGCATTCGCCGGACCGGGGGGGCCATGACGCCGACCGCCTTCGCCACTGCCGTGGCCGTGCTGCTGCTTGCGCCGGGGCCCACGAATACGCCGATGGGGCTTGCCGGGCGGCAGGGCGGACGGTGCAGCGTGCGGTTTCCGTCTCGCTGGTGGTCGGCCTGATGACCGTCTGAGGATCAGCCCTTGCGGCCGATCCGCGGCTCTGTCCCCGCCAGCAGGCGGGCGATATTGGCGCGGTGCCGCTCGACGATCAGCGCCGCCAGCACCACCGCCAGCGCCACCAGATCGGCCCGCCCCAGAACCACGGCCCAGACCGGCGCGGCCACCGCAGCCACCAGCGCCGAGAGCGAGGAATAGCGCGCCGCCACCGCCACCAGCAGCCATGTGCCGCAGGCCGCCAGGCCCACCGGAAACGCCAGTGCCAGCAGGGTGCCGAGGAAGGTCGCCACCCCCTTGCCGCCCTTGAAGCGCAGCCAGACCGGGAAGAGATGCCCCAGAAACGCAGCACCACCGGCGACCTGCGCCGCATCCTCGGCCAGCAGGGCGCGCGCCGCCAGCACCGCCGCCGCGCCCTTGCCCGCATCCAGCACCAGCGTCAGCGCCGCCGCCGCCTTGTTCCCGGTGCGCAAAACGTTCGTCGCGCCGATGTTGCCCGACCCGATCTGCCGCAGGTCGCCAAGGCCGAAAACCCGCGCCATGACGATGCCGAAGGGCACCGCGCCCAGAAGATAGGCCAGCACCGCGCAGGCGATCAGCGCCGCGGGGGAGGTGACGATCTCAGGCATCCGCGCCCTCCGCCGTGAAAACCCGGGCTCCGGCGACCCATGTGCCGATCACCCGGCCTTCCATCCGCGCGCCATCGAAGGGGGTGTTCTTCGATTTCGACCGCAGCGCGAAACGGTCCAGCACGAAGGGCGCGTCGGGGTCGAACAGCACCAGATCGGCCGGCGCCCCCGCCGACAGCCGCCCCCCCGGCAGCCCGAACCGCCGCGCAGGGTTCAGCGCCATGGCCCGGAACAGCCCCGGCAGGTCGAGCGCCCCGGCATGGTAAAGCCGCAGCGCCGCGGGCAGCAGCGTTTCCAGCGCCACGGCGCCCGCCGCCGCCTCTTCGAACGGCAGGCGTTTGGATTCCTCGTCCTGCGGGGTGTGCATGGAGCAGAGGATGTCGATCAGCCCGGAGGCCAGCGCCTCGACCATCGCGAGCCGGTCGTCTTCGGACCGCAGCGGCGGGCGCAGCTTGAAGAAGGTGCGATAGTCGCCCACGTCGAATTCGTTCAGCGTGACATGGTGGACGGAAATCCCCGCCGTCACGTCGAGTCCGTTGCGTTTCGCCCGTTCCAGCGCGGGCAGGGTGCGGGCGGTGGTGATCTGGTCGGCGTGGTAGCGCGCGCCCGTCATCTCGACCAGCGCCATGTCGCGGTCGAAGCCCATGCGTTCGGCCATGGGCGACACGCCCGGCAGGCCGCGCAGGGACGCGAACTTGCCGCTGGTCGCCGCCGCGCCCGCCGACAGGCCGGGATCCTGCGGATGGCCGATCACCAGCGCGCCAAGACTGCGGGCATAGGACAGGCAGCGCGACAGCACCTTGGTATCTGTCACCACATGGTCGCAATCGGTGAAGGCCACCGCGCCCGCATCCAGCAGAAAGCCGATTTCCGTCATCTCGCGCCCCTGCCGGCCCTTGGTCAGGGCGGCCATGTGGCGGATGTTGACGGGGCTTGCCGCCTGCGCGCGGCGGGTGACGAATTCCAGCGTTTCGGGGCTGTCGATGGCGGGCAGCGTGTCGGGGCGGGTGACGATGGTGGTGACGCCCCCGGCGGCGGCCGCCAGCCCGGCGGAGCGGAAGGATTCGCGGTGCCGCTCGCCCGGTTCGCCCACCTTGACGCCGATGTCGACGATGCCGGGCGCAAGGCAGCGCCCGCCGCAGTCGATGACCTGCGCCCCTTCCGGCGCCGCCCCGTCGCGCGCACCGATGCGGCCCCCGGCCACGGTCAGCGTGCCGGGCGCGTCGGTGCCGGTTTCCGGGCAGATCAGCCGCGCATTGGTGAAATGAAGCGTCATGCCGCCCCCCTCTGGATGTCGCGCATCAGGCCGATCACCCGGCGCCCGTCGTGAATGCCCTCGAACCCGATGCGGGTGGTGGTCTCGGTGCCCTTGGCGCCGCGCTTCGCCTCGGTGGCGAACAGCACGGTCTGGGGGGCGCTGCCGATCAGATCCAGCACCGAATCGGGGCGGATGTCCCAGAACCGCAGCGCCCGGCCCCGGAATGGCGTGTTGGAGGCGATGAAGGCCCGCCGGTTCGACAGCGAATAGAAACTGTGCCGCCGCCGCCACCACGACCCGACCGGACGGGCGGCCATCAGGCCGATGCCGGCGGAAAAATGGATCAGCCCGAACATCCAGAACACCGCGAAACCGGAAAAGAACAGCCCGAAAAGGCCCGCGACGGCATCGGCCCGGTGCAGGCGGAACCGCCCGTCCGGGCGGCCCTGCCACAGGATCACCTCGCCCTCTTCCAGAATGCCTTCCCAGCCGGTGGCGGTGCCCATCGCTAGCCCCCGATCAGCACGAAAGCCACCGTCAGCCCGGCCAGAACCGCCAGAACGGCGGTTGCCACCATGCCCGACATGGCGGCGTCCGACCGGCGCTTGCGGGGCGGGCGGGGGGGATCATCCGGCTCAGGCATGGGCCTCGCCCACCGCCGCGCGCCCGCGTTCGGCCCGCAGGTTGCGCGCCAGCAGGTCCATGCAGGCCATGCGCACCGCCACGCCCATTTCCACCTGTTCCTGGATGACGGAACGGTTGATGTCGTCGGCGATGGTGCCGTCGATTTCCACGCCCCGGTTCATCGGCCCGGGGTGCATCACGATGGCGTCGGGTTTCGCCACCGCGAGCTTTTCTGCATCCAGCCCGTAGCGGTGGAAATATTCGCGTTCGGACGGGATGAAGCCGCCGTCCATCCGCTCGCGCTGCAACCGCAGCATCATGACCACATCCGCACCGTCGAGGCCCCGGCGCATGTCGTCGTAGATCTCGCAGCCGAAATCGGCCACGCCCGCGGGCATCAGCGTCGGCGGGCCGATCAGGCGGATGCGGTTTTCCATCTTGCCCAGAAGGATCAGGTTCGACCGCGCCACCCGGCTGTGCGCGATGTCGCCGCAGATCGCCACCGTCAGCCGCTGGATCCGGCCCTTGGCGCGGCGGATGGTCAGCGCGTCCAGCAGCGCCTGGGTGGGATGTTCGTGCCGCCCGTCGCCCGCGTTCAGCACCGCGCAGTTGACCTTGGAGGCCAGCAGGTTCACCGCCCCCGAACTGGGATGGCGCACCACCAGCAGGTCGGGGTGCATCGCGTTCAGCGTCAGCGCGGTGTCGATCAGGGTCTCGCCCTTCTTCACGCTCGACTGCGCCACGGCCATGTTCATCACATCGGCGCCGAGCCGCTTGCCCGCCAGTTCGAAACTCGCCTGCGTGCGGGTGGAGTTCTCGAAGAACATGTTGATCTGGGTCATCCCAGCCAGCGCATCTGTACGTTTGACCGTGCGGCGGTTGAGGTCGACATAGCTGTCGGCCAGGTCGAGGATGGTGCGGATTTCCGCGGGCGAAAGCTGTTCTATCCCGAGAAGATGGCGCGCGCGGAAGGACATGGCCTGCTCCGGTCTGGTGATGCGGCGGTTATAGAAAGCGGCAGGCGGGGCGACAAGCGGGTTTACCGGACGGGCGGGCGCGATGCCTTTCTGCCCGCCGTTGGCCGGGTGGAAAGCTGCGCGCGCCGCGCGGGAGTATTTATGGAAAGGTGAAGCTATAGGGTGCGCCCCTCATCACTTTCTGTCCCCAAATATCCCCGCCGGAGGCCGCCATCCGCGCCGCCGGGCCATCCGCCGGGCGGCAGGCGCGCCCCCGGTCCGCTGCGGGCTTTACCCGCGCGCCTGCGGGGCCTAGCTTGCGGGCATGAGCCAGATGTTCGACTCGCAGCTGTTGGCGGCCCTGCTGGAATGGCAGGCGGAACTCGGCGCCGACGAGGCGATCGGGGATGCGCCGGTGGACCGCTATGCGCTGGCCGCGGCGGCGCCGAAACCGGCGGCGTCCGCCCCGGCCCCCGCGCCTGCGGCGCCTGCCGCCGACCCGGTGGTCGATTCGCGCCGGCTTGCCGCGGGGGCGCCCGATCTGGCGGCGCTGGCAGAGGCGCAGGCGGGATACGAGCATTGCGAGCTGAAACGCGGCGCGCGCAATTTCGTCTTTGCCGATGGCCGGGCGGGCGCGCGGGTGATGGTCCTGGGCGAGGCGCCGGGGCGGGACGAGGATCTGCAGGGCAAGCCCTTCGTCGGCCGCGCCGGGCAGTTGCTGGACCTGATGTTCGCCGCCATCGGCCTGTCGCGCGCCTCGCCGGACATGGAGCGCGCGCTCTATATCTCCAACATCATGCCCTGGCGGCCGCCCGGCAACCGCGAGCCAGAGGCGGCGGAAATGGCGATGATGATGCCCTTCGTCGAACGCCATGTGGCGCTGGCCGACCCCGAGGTGCTGGTGCTGATGGGCAATACGCCCTGCGCCGCCGTCCTGGGCAAGCGCGGCATCACCCGGCTCAGGGGCCAGTGGACGCAGGCGTTCGGCAAGCCGGTCCTGCCGATGCTCCACCCGGCCTATCTGCTGCGCAACCCGGCGGCCAAGCGGCAGGCCTGGGCCGACCTTCTGACCCTTCAGACAAGGCTGCGCGAGACATGAGCCGCATCGACGAGACACTCGACTTCATCCCCGTCCGCATCGCGGTGCTGACGGTTTCCGACACGCGGACCCCCGCCGACGACCGTTCCGGCGATACGCTGGTGGACCGGCTGACGGGTGCGGGCCATGTGCTGGCCGCCCGCGCCATCGTGGCTGACGACCGCCCGGCCATCGCCGCGCAGCTGCGGGCCTGGTGCGCCGACCCGGGGGTGGATGTGATCCTGTCCACCGGCGGCACGGGGCTGACGGGCCGCGACGTGACGGTCGAGGCGCATCGCGACGTCTATGAAAAGGAGATCGAGGCCTTCGCCACCGTCTTCACCATGGTCTCGATGCAGAAGATCGGCACCTCGGCGGTGCAAAGCCGGGCGACCGGCGGCGTGGCGCAGGGCACCTACCTTTTTGCCCTGCCGGGCAGCCCCGGCGCCTGCCGCGACGCCTGGGACGAGATCCTGCGCTGGCAGCTCGACTACCGCCACCGGCCCTGCAATTTCGTCGAGATCATGCCGCGGCTGGAGGAACACCGGCAGCGCAAGTAGCGCGGCGGTCAGAGCGCCGGGCAGCCGCGGATTTCCACCGCCCGGCCCTGGCCGATCACGGTGATGGTCAGCCGCGACCGGTCGAGGAAGAACGGCAGCCCGTCGGGGGCGACCATCTCGGAGGTCGCGACCAGCCGCCCGCCCTCGCGCCGGGTCGCGGCCTCGGACACCCAGATGTCGGGGTCGCCCGGTTCCAGCACCGCGGTTTCCGCCCGGCCCGGCAGGCGAGGCATGTCGATCACGGCGGTGACGCGCAACCCGTCGGCCATCGGTTCTATCCGGCAGCCGAGCGCCTGCACCCCCGCCTGCCGCGGGCTTTCGGGCGCGGCGTCCAGCGCGGCGCGAATCGCTGGATCCGCCGTGCCGCCGCGCACCGGCAGGTCGGCGGCGACCGAAACCGTGGCGGGCACGCAGACCGTGTTGCAGACCCCCAGATCGACATTGGCCGTCAGCCGCACCGGCGCGCCCGGATCCCGGGGCAGCACCTCGACCGGCAGCACCAGCTGGCGGCTGTAGCCGATGGTCTGCATGCCGTTGAGCCGGAACACCTCGGGCCGGGGCCAGTGCACCTCGACCCCGCGCAGGTTTTCCGACCCCTGCCAGTCGAATACCGGCGGCACCCCGGCATCGCCCGGCGCGCGCCAGTAGGTCTTCCACCCCGGGGCAAGGTCGATGCGCAGGGCGGCCATGTGGCGCCCCTCGGCGGTGCGCCAGCCGGGCAGCATCTCGGCGGCCATGATGTCGGACAGGCTCTGCGCCCCGGCCGCGGCGGGCAGGATGCCGATGGCGGCGGCGGCCAGATAGGGCAGAAGGCGAGGGGTCCAGTGCTGCATGCCGCGACAATAAGCGCCCGCCCCGGCTTGGAAAGTCACAAAACGGCGAAGTCAAAATTCCGGGATCGGAGTGTGACATGCGCTTGCGCCGCCCGCCCGCGGGGGACAGGGTGGGCTATTGGCCTGCGCGGGGAGGGATTCGATCATGGATTTGAACGGCAAGCTCCTGATCGCGATGCCCGCCATGGGCGACCCGAGGTTCGAGCGCGCCGTGGTGTTCATGTGCAGCCATTCGCCCGAGGGTGCGATGGGGCTGATCGTGAACAAGCCGCGCCCGGACATCAAGTTCCAGGCCCTTCTGGCGCAGGTCGGCATCCGCCACAGTACCGGCGGGCGCGGCGTGGGCGTGCATTACGGCGGCCCGGTGGAACCGGGACGGGGCTTCGTGCTGCACAGCGACGACTACAGCACCGGCAAGACCACGATGCAGGTGGCCGGGGGCTATGGCATGACCGCGACGGTCGAGGTGCTGGAGGCGCTGGCGCGCGGTGCGGGCCCGGCACGGGCGCTGATGGCGCTCGGCTATGCGGGGTGGGGCCCGGGGCAGGTGGAAGCGGAAATCCTGCGCAACGACTGGCTGACCGCGGATGCGCCGCAGGATCTGGTGTTCTCTGCCGATGACGGCGGCAAGTGGGGTGCGGCGCTGCGGTTGCTGCGGATCGACCCGCTGACGCTGTCGGCGGCGGCGGGGCGGGCCTGAGCGGGGCGGCATCGCCTGCGGAGAGGGCGGCGCCGGGGGCTTCGCGCCCCGCGCCGGCTGGTTGCTCGAACCAGTGGCGCTATCTGCCGGCGCCCCCGCGGGATATTTATGGACAGAAAGTGAAGAGGGAACGCCTCCCGCCCGGCGGCAGCGCGGGTTTCGGGCGCAGGAGCCTCCGGCGGGGATATTTATGGACAGAAAATGAATACGGTCGCGCTTCGCCCGGCCCCGTTCATTTTCTGTCCATAAATATCCCGGGGGTCCGGGGGCTGGCCCCCGGCGCTGTCCCGGACGCATCACTGCGGCAGGGTATCGCCCATGGGCCGGGGGGCGGCGGCGCGGCGCAGGCGGTCGTTGATCGCGCGGCCGAGGCCGGTTTCGGGGATGGGCGCAAAGGCGATGCGGCCGCCCGGGCCGGCGCGGCGGTCGGCCTCGCGCAGCAGGTGGAAAAGGGCGGCGGCGGCCTCTGTCAGGTCGCCGGCGGGCGAGAGGTTGAGGTCCGCCGCGCCGGGGCCGAAGCCGATGTAGGTCTCGCCCGGTTCCGCCGCCGCCGCGTTCAGCCGGACGGCGGCGGCGGGGGCGTAGTGGGATCCCAGTTGCCCGGGGGCAGAGGGGCGCGCGGGGTCGGCCTGTTGGTGCAGGGGGCGGCGCAGCAGCGCCTCGACGGCCTCCGCCGGCACGCCGCCGGGGCGCAGCAGCGCCGGGCCCTCGGGGCCCAGCCCGAGGATGGTCGATTCCACCCCCACCGCGCAGGGGCCGCCGTCGATCACCGCGGCGATACGGCCCGCGAGCCCCGCCAGCACGTGATCCGCCCGCGTCGGGCTGACCCGGCCCGAAGGGTTGGCCGAGGGCGCGGCGAGCGGCCCGCCGAAGGCGCGCAGCAGCGCCTGGGCCACCGGATGCGCCGGCACCCGCACCGCCACGGTATCGAGCCCCGCCGTCACCAGATCCGACAGCCCCGCGCCGGGCGCCAGCGGCAGCACCAGCGTCAGCGGCCCGGGCCAGAAGGCGGCGGCCAGCCGTTCGGCCTCTGCCCCCATCCGCGCGATGGCGCGGGCGGCGGCCAGATCGGGCACATGGGCGATCAGGGGGTTGAACCGGGGCCGCGCCTTGGCGGCAAAGATCGCCGCCACCGCCCGGTCCGACCGCGCGTCGCCGCCGAGGCCATAGACCGTTTCGGTCGGAAAGGCGACGAGCGCGCCGTCGCGCAGCAGGGCGGCGGCGCGGGCGATCCCGGCGGTATCGGGGGAAAGGGTCAGGGTATCGGGCATGCTTGACGCAGGGGGATGATTGTGATCGTAACGGCACGACCTTGACCCTGCTGATACCGGCGCGCCCCGCGAATGCCAAGCCGTGCCGGCGGAGAAAGCCCATGACCCCGACCGCCCGCAGCCCGGCGCATGCCCCCGCGGCCCGATGGATGGGACAGTGATGCAGATCCGCTTTCCCTTCGCCGCGCCGCCCGCCCCCGGCACCATGACCGAGATCGCCGAGGGCGTGCTGTGGGGCCGCGTGCCTTTGCCGATCCGGCTCGACCATGTGAACGTCTATGCGCTGGACGATGGCGACGGCTGGACCGTGGTGGACACCGGGTTCGACGACACGCTCGGCCAGCAGGCATGGGCGGCGTTCGAGGCCGGGCCTCTGCGCGGCCGCCCGGTGCGCCGCGTGGTGGCCACGCATCACCATGTCGACCATATCGGCCGCGCCGGCTGGTTCCAGGCGCGGGGGGCGGAACTCGTCGCCACCCGCACCGCATGGCTTTACGCGCGGATGCTGTGGCTCGACCGGGCAGAGGTGCATCCGGCAGAGGCGGTGGCCTTCTGGCGCGGGGCGGGGATGGCGGGGGCGGCGCTGGACCGGCGGGTGGCCGATCGCCCCTTCAACAGCGCCGATGTCGCCGCACCCCTGCCGCTCGGCTATACCCGCATCGTGGACGGGCAGGTGCTGCGCATGGGCGGGCGGGACTGGCTGGTGCGCACGGGCGACGGCCATGCCCCCGAACATGCGACGTTCTGGAGCCTGTCGGACGGCCTGATCATCGGGGGCGATCAGCTGCTGCCCGGGATTTCGGCCAATATCGGCGTCTATCCGGCCGAACCGGATGCCGATCCCCTGGGGGAATGGCTGGCCGCCTGCCGCCGGTTCCAGCCGCTGGCGGAGCCTCATCACCTCGTCCTGCCGGGCCACAAGCTGCCCTTCACCGGGCTGACGCTGCGGCTGCGGCAGATGATCGACAACCATCTGCATGCGCTCGACCGGCTCGAATCGCATCTGGCCGCCCCGCGGCGGGCGGTGGAATGTTTCACCCCCATCTTCGGGCGCGAGATCGAGGGCGGGGCCTATGGCCTCGCGCTGGCAGAGGCGGTGGCGCATCTCAACCATCTGTGGCGGGCAGGCCGGGCGGTGCGGTGGCGCGACGGGGATGGCGCATGGCTGTGGCGGGCGCAGACCGGCGACGTGACGGCGTGACAAGGCCGCCGCAATGGGCTAACAGGCAGGAAACACCGGACAGGAGCGTGGCAATGGCCGAATATCAGCATGGCAGCATGGACATCCGCGAACAGGAAAAGACCTTTTCGGGTTTCCTCAAGCTGGGCAAGATCGGCTTCGGCCTTGCGATTCTTGCAATCGTGATCGCGGCGCTGGCGAACGCCTGACCTGCCGATGCGTTCCGCCATCCTGGCCGCGCTGACCGCGCTTGCGCTTGCAGGCTGCGGCGCGCCGAGTGTCTGGGCCCCCGACGAGGCGGTGAGCCAGGCGCATTATCGTCACGACGGCCCGCCCGAAATCACGCTGTTCACGGTGATCAACAACCGGTCCGGCGAAGGCGCGCATTCGGCGCTGATGATCAACGGATCGGAACGGATCATGTTCGATCCCGCGGGCAGCTGGTATCACGGCTGGTCGCCGGAACGGAACGACGTGCATTACGGCATCACGCCGCTGATCGAGAAACGCTATATCGACTATCACACCCGCGTCACCTATCGCACGGTGATCCAGCGCATCCGCGTGTCGCCCGAGGTGGCCGACCGCGCCATCGCGCTGGCAGAGGGGGCGGGCCCGGTGCCCAAGGCGATGTGCGCCAATTCGACCTCGGCGATCCTGCGGCAACTGCCGGGCTTCGAATCGATCCCGCAGAGCTATTTCCCCAAGAAGGTGTCCGAGGCTTTCGGCGCGCTGCCCGGTGCCACGTTCGAGATCGTCTATGACGACGACGACGACGACAACAGCGCCCTGCTGGCGGCCCAGAACAGCGAGGCGGCGAACTGAGGCCGCCGATCCGCGCTAGCCGGTGATGTAGAGCACCGAATACAGCATCGCCGCCCCGGCCACGATCGACCAGATGACGCTGCGGGTGTACATCGCCACCGCGATCGTGGCGACGGTGGCCAGCAGCCGCGCGGGGTCGGGCTGGCCGCCCGTCGCCTGCGGCCAGACCACCAGCGGCGCGATCAGCCCCGGCAGCACGCCCACCGCGGTATAGCGCAGCAGCCGCAGCACCGTCGGCGGCAGGTTGCGGTTGCCGATCATGCCCAGGAACGAATAGCGCAGCAAGAAGGTGCCGATCGCCACCGCGGCGATGATGAACCAGAGCTTGGTCTGGTCGATGCTGGCCGCAGCGGTCATTGTGCGCGTCTCCGTTCCAGCCACTGTTCCGTCTGTGCGCCGGCGAACATCGCCAGCCCCGCCGCGATCAGAAGGCCGATGTTGTAGGGCACCCCCGACAGCACCAGCGCGCCCGCCACCGACACCAGCGCCGCCACCACATGGGGTAGCGTCTGCAACATCGGCCCGATCAGCGCCAGAAAGGTGATCGGCAGCGCGAAATCCAGCGCCATCCAGGGCGGGATCGCCTCGCCCATAGTGGCGCCGATCCAGGTGACGACGACCCAGGGCACGCAGGCGTTGGTGGACACGCCGAAGTAATAGGCCAGCCGCGTGCGTATCGTCAGATCCGGGTAGCGGGCGTAAAGCGTGGTGCACATCGCAAAGCTCTGGTCCACCAGCGTGTAGGCGACGATGCCGCGCATCCACCAGGGCGTGCGGCCCAGCCAGGGCGTCAGCGCCGCCGAATACATCGCCAGCCGCATGTTCACCGCCAGCGCCGTCGCGATCACCACCAGGGTGGGCGCCTGTTCGCTGACCAGCTGCACCACCGTGAACTGCGCCGCGCCGGCCAGCACCAGCGCGCTGAGCGACATGGTTTCCAGCAGGTTGAGGCCTGCGTCGCTGGATACGATGCCGAACAGCATGCCGAACGGTGCGATCACCATCAGCAGGGGCGCGCTTTCGCGCACGCCGCGCCAATAGGCGGCGGACGTTGAAAGGGGCTTGGACATGGGGCCTCCGCGGTGGCTTTCGCCTTAGCGGTAGGCAATGTTAGACTGAGTTGCAATCACATGCGGATGGGACGTGGCAAGGATGCATCACGCGCCGGTGGACGGGCTGTCCTGGCGGATAGAACACGGCTTTGCCCCCGGGGCGGCGGATCAGGCGGCGCGGCTCTACTGGCAGGCGTTCGGGGCCAAGCTGGGGGTTCTTCTGGGGCCGGAACCGCGGGCGCTGCGGTTCCTGACCCGGACGATCCGGGCGGACCATGCCTTTGCCGCGGTGGGGCCGGATGGCACGGTGCTGGGGGTCGCGGGGTATTGCAGCAACCGCGGCAGTCTTGTGCGCATCAGCCATGACACCCTGCGCGCGGCCTATGGCCCGGTGGGCGCGCTGTGGCGGGCGGCGCTGATCTGGGCGCTGACGCGCGAGGTGGAAAACCGCCGCTTCCTGCTGGACGGGATCTGCGTGGCCGAACCCTGCCGGGGCCGGGGCATGGGCCGGGCGCTGCTGCACGCGATCTGCGCCGAGGCGCGGGCGCGCGGCTATGCCGAGGTCCGGCTGGACGTGGTGGAACACAACCGCCGCGCCATCGCGCTATACGAACGCGAGGGGTTCGTGGCGGTGCGGCGCAGCCGGTTGGGGCTGTTGCGGTACGTGTTCGGGTTCCGCGCCTCGATCACCATGGTGCGGCCCGTCTGAGCGGCCCGTCCGAGCCGCCCGGGGGTCAGTCGAACACCCCCGTCACCCGGCCGAACAGCATGAAGGCGCGCGCGGTGCGGGTGTCGGCCAGATCGGCGATTTCCTGATCGGTCGCCGCACGTTCGAAGGTCTGGAAACAGCGGTCGAACTGGCGCAGGAAATGGTGCGCCGCATCGCGGAAGATGGTGTCGGACCGCATCCGCCCGGCGGTCAGCGCCAGGCTCGAACGGTCGCGGATACCGCCGAGCGCGGCGATCCCCCGCCCGCGTTCGCCCTGCGCGAACCGCCGCCAGATTTCCGGCCGGGCGCGGTCGGGGCGCAGGTCGTCCATGTAGATGCCATCCTGCGCCAGCAGGGTCAGCACATCCTGCGCCGCGCGGATGAGGCGCGACACCTCGCGGTCCTCCAGCGCCATGCGCAGGGCGCGGAAGCCGTCCTTGTCGTCGGGCGAATCGGGGAAGTTCAGCGCGCGCACGAAATCCTCGGTCGCGAGTTCCCCCTGCGGGTCCGCCGCAGGCGTGCCAAGGGCCAGCGCGGGCTGGTCGTCGCCCGGCGCGGCGGGCGCGGGCAAGGGCGCCACCACCCGGGGGGCCGCATCGCGGCGCGAGGTGAAGGTGGCCACCGCGGTTTCGGTCTGCTTCGCCGTCGCCGCGATCTCGTCCAGTTTCTTTTCCACCGAGGGGCGCAGCCCCGCCGCCGCGGCCTGCTGGCCCTGCACATAGGCGTGGCGCATCGCCTCGACCGCGACCTGAAGGCGCGCGGCCTCTTCGCGCAGGGTGCGGATGGTGCGGGCGGTGACGGCGGCGACCCAGATCAGCGCGACGGGCAGAAAGGCCATGAACAGGGTCAGCATCAGGCCATAGGGCTGGCCTTCATCCGTCCGGTTTCCGGCAAGGGCGAACCACGCGATGACCGCGACCAGCCACAGGACGCTCAGCACCCCCGCCACGACCTCGGTCGCGGTGATGCGCCCGCCGGTCCTGCGGCGGTCGATCAGGCCGAAATCGAGGGGCCGGTCCTGGTTCTGCTCTGGCATCGCCGCGGGCTCCTGAGGGGCGGCATTCATTCGTAGCGGACCGCCAGCACCTCGTAACTGCGGTCGCCGCCGGGGGTTTTCACCTCTACGCTATCGCCTTCGTCCTTGCCGATCAGCGCGCGGGCCAGCGGCGAGCGGATGTTGAGCAACCCGCGCTCGATATCCGCCTCGGCCTCGCCGACGATCTGGTAGGTGCATTCCTCTTCGGTGTCCTCGTCCACCAGCGTGACGGTGGCGCCGAACTTGATCGCGCCGGACAGCCGCGAGGGGTCGATCACCTCGGCCCGGCCGATGAGCGATTCGAGTTCCTTGATCCGGCCCTCGATGAAGCTCTGTTTTTCACGCGCGGCGTGGTATTCGGCGTTTTCCGAAAGGTCGCCGTGTTCGCGCGCCTCGGCGATCGCGCGGATCACCGCCGGGCGTTCCACGGATTTGAGCTGTTTCAGCTCTTCGTCAAGCGCGGCGAAACCCGCGCGGGTCATCGGGATCTTTTCCATTGCCGCCTTCCGCAAATGCCAGCGCCGGGCCCCCGGAAAGGGACACGGCGCTGGGGCACGAACGGCCCTACCTGACCCCAGACCCCGGTGGATTGCAAGTGCCTAGAGGTTTTCCCTGCCGATCCTTGCTGCAAAGCGGCATTTTGCGCGCCTGATGATTGACCGGGCCTTGCGCTATACGATACCGATGCCGGACCGGTAACAGCGGAATTGCGCGCGGCGGGCGCGGATGGCCAGAGAGGGGGCACCATGAGCGACGGTATCGAACGCGAGTCGATGGAATACGACGTTGTGATCGTGGGTGCCGGGCCGGCGGGGCTTTCGGCGGCGATCCGTCTCAAGCAGCTGGATGCCGACCTGTCGGTGGTGGTGCTGGAAAAGGGGTCCGAGGTCGGCGCGCATATCCTGTCGGGCGCGGTGCTGGATCCCTGCGGGCTGGACGCGCTGATCCCCGACTGGAAGGACCGCGGCGCGCCGCTGAACGTGCCGGTGAAAGAGGACAACTTCTACATCCTCGGGTCCGCCGGGCAGATGCGGGTGCCGAACTGGCCGATGCCGCCCCTGATGAACAACCACGGCAACTACATCGTCTCGATGGCGAATGTCTGCCGCTGGATGGCCGGCCAGGCCGAGGAACTGGGGGTCGAGATCTTCCCCGGCATGTCCTGTTCGCAACTCGTCTACGGCGACAAGGGCGAGGTCGCGGGCGTGATCGCGGGCGAATTCGGCCGCGATGGCGAAACGGGCGAGCCGGGGCCGAACTACGAACCCGGGATGGAACTGCGCGGCAAATACGTGCTGCTGGCCGAGGGCGTGCGCGGCAGCCTGTCGAAAGAGGTGATGGCGAAGTTCGACCTGTCCAAGGGCCATTGCCCGCAGAAGTTCGGCCTCGGCATGAAGGAAATCTGGGAAATCGACCCGGCCAAGCACAAGCTGGGCACCGTGACCCACACGATGGGCTGGCCTCTGGGGGCCAACGCCGGGGGCGGGTCGTTCATCTATCATCTGGAAAACAACCAGGTGTTCGTGGGCTTCGTCGTCCACCTGAACTACGAGAACCCCCACCTTTACCCCTATATGGAATTCCAGCGGTTCAAGCATCACCCGATGGTGGCCGAACTGCTGAAGGGCGGCAAGCGCGTGGCCTATGGCGCGCGGGCGATTTCCGAGGGCGGCTGGCAGTCGATCCCCAAGGTGGTGTTCCCGGGCGGGGCGTTGCTGGGCTGTTCGGCGGGTCTGGTCAACGTGCCGCGCATCAAGGGCAACCACAACGCCATGCTGTCGGGCAAGGCCGCGGCAGAGGCGGCCTATGCGGCGATCAAGGCGGGCCGGTCGGGCGACGAACTGCCCGATTATGAGGCCGACCTGCGCGACGGTCCGGTGGGGCGCGACCTGCGGCGCGTGCGCAACGTGAAGCCGATGTGGTCGAAATGGGGGCTGGTGCCCTCGCTCGCGCTCGGCGGGTTCGACATGTGGACGAACAACCTGCTCGGGATCTCGCTGTTCGGGACGCTGAAACACGGCAAGACCGATGCGGCGGCGACCGGCAAGGCCAAGGACTTCAAGAAGATCGACTATCCGAGGCCCGATGGCGTGCTGTCCTTCGACCGGCTGACCAACGTCGCCTTCAGCTTTACCAACCACGAGGAAAGCCAGCCCTGCCACCTGAAGCTGAAGGATCCCACGATCCCGATCCGGGTGAACCTGCCCGAATACGACGAACCGGCGCAACGCTATTGCCCCGCCGGCGTCTACGAGGTGGTGGGCGAGGGGGCGGATGCGCGCTTCGTCATCAACTTCCAGAACTGCGTGCACTGCAAGACCTGCGACATCAAGGATCCGCCGCAGAACATCAACTGGACGACGCCGCAGGGCGGCGACGGGCCGAACTACCCCAACATGTGATCGGTCGTCCCGGCGCGCCCCGCATTGCCATGGGGGGCGCCGGGCACTAGCTTGGGGCCAAAGCCACGGACCGGAGAGCCCACGTGACCGTCAGATCCCGCTTTCGCCCCGCGCTGGCCCTTGCCGCGCTGGCCGCCGCCTTGGCCGTGGGGCTGCCGGATCCGGGGCGGGCGGATGTGGCCGGGCCCTACCTTGCCGCGCGCACCGCGGCCCGCGCATCGGATTTCCGCGAGGCGGCGGGCTATTTCACCAAGGCGCTGGTCGAGGATCCGTCGAACACCATGCTGATGGAAGGGGCGGTGATTTCCTTCGTCGGCGCGGGCAATGTGGAATCGGCGATCCCCATCGCGCGGCGGCTGTCCGGCATGCCGGGGGCCGAACCGTCGCAGCCGGCGCAACTGGTGATGCTGGCGTCGCAGATCAAGCGCGGCGCGCATGACGAACTGCTGGCCGATCTGGCCGCCGGGCGGCGCACCAGCCCGCTGATCGACGGCCTGACCGCCGCCTGGGCCGAACTGGGCCGCGGCCGCATGTCCGAGGCGGTGGAGGCGTTCCGCTCGCTCACCGACGAGGGCGGAATGCAGATCTTCGGCGACTATCATCTGGCGCTGGCGCTGGCCTCGGTCGGGGATTTCGAGGGGGCGGAGGCGCTGTTTTCCGCCGACAACGCGATCTACCGCAACACCCGGCGCGGCGCCTTCGCCCATGCGCAGATCCTCAGCCAGCTGGAACGCCCGCAGGATGCGCTGGCCGCGCTGGACGAGGCGTTCCAGATCGACGCCGACCCCGATCTGGCGGCGCTGCGGCTCAAGCTGCAAGCGGGCGAGCCGGTGCCGTTCGACATCGTGCGCAACGCCACCGACGGGCAGGCAGAGGTGTTCCTGACCCTCGCCGCCGCGTTGCAGGGCGAGGCGAACAGCCAGCTGGTGCTGATGTATTCGCGCATCGCCGAATATCTGCGCCCCGACCTGGCGGATGCGGTGCTGACCTCGGGCGGGTTGCTGGAGGTGCTTGGCCAGCAGGATCTGGCGATCGAGAACTATGGCCGTATCGCGCCGGGATCGCCCGGCTATCTGGCCGCGCAGATGGGCCGCGCGCAGGCGCTGTTTTCCAGCGACCGGCGGGACGAGGCGATCGCGACCATGACCGCGCTGTCGGACAGCCATTCCGGGATGATGACGGTGCATATCGGCCTGGGCGACATGTTGCAGGCGCAGGAACGCTGGCTGGACGCCGCGGCGGCCTATGGCCGCGCCATCGACCTGATCCCCGAAACGAACGAGGGGCTGTGGCTGATCCATTTCAACCGCGCGATCTGTTACGAACGCGCCAAGCAGTGGGACAAGGCCGAACCCGATTTCCGCAAGGCGCTGGAACTGCGGCCCGACCAGCCCTCGGTGCTGAACTATCTGGGCTATTCCTATCTGGAAATGAACCGCAACCTCGACGAGGCGCTCGGCATGATCCAGCGCGCCGTGGCGGCGGAACCCGAGGCGGGCCATATCGTGGATTCGCTGGCCTGGGGCTATTACCTGATCGGGCGCTATGACGAGGCGCTGGAGCCGATGGAGCGCGCGTCGCAGATGATGCCGGTGGATCCGGTGGTGACGGACCACATGGGCGATGTCTACTGGGCCGTGGGCCGCAAGCGCGAGGCGCGGTTCCAGTGGTATCGCGCGCTGTCCTTCGCGCCCGAGGAAAAGGACGCCGCCCGCATCCGCCGCAAGCTGGAAGTGGGGCTGGACCGCGTTCTGGCCGAAGAGGGTGCGAAACCGCTGGCCGAACGCGGGAAATGACCGATCCGGGGCTGGCGCGGGCCAAGGTGAACCTGGCGCTGCATGTGACGGGGCGGCGGGCGGACGGCTATCACCTGCTGGACAGTCTGGTGGCCTTCGCCGATCTGGGCGACCGGGTGACGGCGGAACCGGCCGATGCGCTGGAATTGCGGGTGACGGGGCCGATGGCGGCGGGCGTGCCGGGGGGCGAGGACAATCTGGTCCTGCGCGCGGCCCGGGCCTTCGGGCCCGCCCCGGGGGCGCGGATCACGCTGGAAAAGCACCTGCCCCCCGCATCGGGCATCGGCGGCGGTTCGGCCGATGCGGCGGCGGCGCTGCGGGTGCTGGCGGCGCTGTGGGGACGGGATCTGCCGGACGCGGCGGCGGTGCTGCGGCTTGGCGCCGATGTGCCGGTCTGCCTGCGGGGCGAAACCCTGCGGATGACGGGGGTGGGCGAGGTGCTGGCCCCGGCCCCGCCGCTGCCCCCGGTCTGGGCGGTGCTGGCCAACCCCGGCGTCGCGGTGCCGACGCCTGCGGTGTTCGCCGCGCTGGACCGCCGCGACAACCCGCCGATGCCCGCCGATCTGCCCCGCTGGCGCGATGCGGGCGCGCTGGCGGCATGGCTGCACGGCACGCGCAACGATCTGGAACCCCCGGCCCGGGCGCTGCATCCCGTCATCGGGCAGGTGCTGACGGCGCTGGCGGCGCAGCCCGGGTGCCTGCTGGCGCGGATGTCGGGTTCGGGGGCGACCGTGTTCGGGCTGTTCCCCGACGCGGCTGCGGCTGCGCGCGCGGCGGCGCAACTGGCGCGGCCGCAACCCGGCTGGTGGGTGCGCGCGGCGCGGTTGGGCGGCTGATCGCGCCGCGGCATGCCGGCAGGAAAAAGGGCGGGCCTTTGCGGGCCCGCCCTTTCCCTCTGATCATCCGCCGGTCAGAACCGGAACGCCACCCGCGCTTGTAGCGTGGTCGGCTTCACGTCCAGCCCGGTGCCGTCGAAGTCCTTGAAGCGGTGGTGCAGCAACTCGCCGCCCACGGACCAGTTGTCGGTCAGCGCGTATTCCGCACCGATCCCCACCAGCCAGCCGTTGTCCTTGAAATCGGTCCCGCCGACATCGACCTTGGCATGGGCCGCGCCCACGGTGCCGTAAAGGAACCAGTCGCCGAATGTCGGACCGGCGCGCAGTTTCAGCCGGGCGAGGTCTTTCGCCTCACCCACGCCGATGTCGATATTGGCCCGGTCGTAGCTGAGTTCGCCGCCAAGCGCCCAACGGCCGAAATCATAGGTATAGCCGCCGAACAGCCCGCCTACCGCACCGTCGCCCTCGACGTCGCCGCCGATATCGCCATAGCCCAGTTGGGCGCCGACATAACCGCCGGTCCAGTTGCGATCGAGCATGGGGGCAGGGGGCAACGGCACGGCAACGGTCGGTTCCGCCACCGGCGCGACGGGGCCGCCCGCAAAGGCCGGTGCCGCCAAGGCCGCCGAGATCAGAAGCCCGGTCAGTGTCTTCATTGTATTCTCCATCGGTCGTTCCGCAGGCCACGAGTGGCGCTACAAGAACTCAAGATGGGGACGAAAGTTCCATCCGGGCGGGGCGGTCACGCGAAGATGAGCAAACTTGAACCCCTGCCCCGGCGTCAATCCGTCGCCGGCGTTCCGGCGCCGCCCCTTACGAAATCCGCGCCACCACATAGCCGGCCAGATCGTCCAGCATGCCGCGCAAGGCATGGTCCGGCGCCTCTGCCAGCGCCGCGCGGGCGGTCTCGGCCCAGTGCAGCGCGGCCGTCCGCGTCGCCTCCAGCGCGCCGTGGCGGACCATCAGCGCGCGGGCCTCTTCCAGATCGCCCTCGCGCTGGTCGCCCTTCTCGATCACCCGCACCCAGAAGGCGCGTTCCGCCGCATCCGCCCGCGCCACCGCCTTGATCACCGGCAGCGTCAGCTTGCGTTCGCGGAAATCGTCGCCGGTGTTCTTGCCGATCACCGCGGCGGTGGACCCGTAGTCGAGAAGGTCGTCCACCATCTGGAACGCGATGCCGAGCGCGTCGCCATAGCGCCGCATCGCCTCTACCTGCGGTTCCGGCGCGGCGGCGACCACGGCCCCCACTTCTGCGGCGGCGGCGAACAGCGCCGCCGTCTTGCCGCGGATGACCTTCAGATACACGTCCTCGTCCGTGCGCAGGTCCTGCGCCGCGGTCAGCTGCAACACCTCGCCTTCGGAAATCGTGGCCGATGCATCGGACAGGATCCGCAACACCCGGATCGACCCGGTTTCCGTCATCATCTGGAAGGCGCGGGCCAGAAGGTAATCGCCCACCAGCACCGAGGACTTATTGTCCCATAGCAGGTTCGCCGTGGGCCGGCCCCGGCGGCGTTCGCTTTCGTCCACCACGTCGTCATGCAGCAGCGTGGCGGTATGGATGAACTCGACCGTCGCCGCCAGCCGCACATGGTGGTCGCCCGCATGGCCGAACAGCCGCGCAGCCGCCAGCGTCAGCATCGGCCGCAGCCGCTTGCCCCCGGCCTCGATCAGATGCGCCGTCACCTCGGGGATGCGGGGGGCATGTTCGGATGCCATGCGTTCGCGGATCAGCGCGTTCACCGCCGCCATGTCGTCGGTCAGCCATGCCGCGAGGCGGTCATGCGGTTTCTGCGAAATGTCGTCCAGACCCATCACTCCCGTACCGCCCATCTCGACAAGCCCCCGGCCTGCCGGTTAACTCATGCATCATGAAGGAGCTTCTGCGCACCACGGACCCGACGATCCTGGCTTTCGCCACGGCGCTCCTTCAGGGCGAGGGTATAGAAGCCTTTCCCGTTGACGTCCACATGAGCGTGCTGGAGGGATCCATCGGTATCCTGCCCCGGCGATTGCTGGTGCGCGACGCCGATCATTTCCGCGCCCGCGCGATCCTGGCCGACAATGACATCGACCCCGGGCTGTGAACGGTTCCCCGAGGCGGAACTGACCGACGACGCCTTTCTGGGCCGGCGGTTGCAGGTGTTGCAGCCGCGCGCGGGCTATCGCGCGGCGATGGATCCGGTGCTGCTGGCGGCGGCGGTGCCGGCGCGGGCGGGGCAGGCGGTGCTGGAACTCGGCTGCGGCGCGGGGGTGGCGAGCCTGTGTCTGGGCCGCCGGGTCGCGGGGCTGGACCTCTGGGGGCTGGAACGCCAGCCCGCCTATGTCGATCTGGCCCGCCGGAACGCCGCGCGCAACGGGCTGGCGGTGCAGGTGCTGACCGGCGATCTGGCGGCGCTGCCCGGCCCCCTGCGCCGGGGGTTCGACCATGTGATGGCGAACCCGCCCTATTACGCCCCCGCCGCCGGCACCCCCGCCCGCGACGGGGGGCGCGAGGCCGCACTGCGCGAGGAAACGCCGCTGGCCGACTGGCTGGCCGTCGCGGCGCGGCGGCTGCATCCCGGCGGCTGGCTGACGGTGATCCAGGCGGCCGACCGGCTGCGCGACCTGCTGGCCGGGCTGCCGGGGACGATGGGCTCGGTCATGGTCCTGCCGCTGGCGCCGCGCGCGGGGCGGGCGGCGGGGCGCGTCATCCTTCAGGCGCGCAAGGGCGGGCGCGCGCCGCTGCGCCTGCTGGCGCCGCTGATCCTGCACGAAGGCCCCGCCCATGACGGCGACCGGGAAAACCACAGCGCGGTCCTGCGCGGGATCCTGCGCGATGGCGGCGCGCTGCCGATCCCGCCGCAGGGATGACAAAACTTCGCAGCATTCTTTCCGGCAGGGCAGGTGACACGACTCGGGAAGTGTGATGGAATCATGACACGAACAACAAGCCGATGGAGAGGAGCCTGACATGACGATCGCTTCGCACCTGCAGGAACTGCGCCGCAAGCACGAAACCCTCTCGAACCTGGTAGAGAAGGAACAGCGTACCCCCGGTGCGGATGCCCTCAAGATCGCGGAGCTGAAAAAGCAGAAGCTGCGCCTGAAAGAGGAAATCACCCGCCTCAGCGACGCCTGATCTTCCTGCGGGGCGTACTGCCGCAATAACCCCGGGCGCCACCGGCCGCGCCGCCCTCGGGCGGCGAACGACGGGTGGGTGGCGCCTGCGGTGATCGGGACCGGCCGGCCGATGTAGGGCCGGCCCCTGCCTATGGATGGGCGCCAGCCCTGTCCCACGGGGACGCCCCCGTTGCGTTGCCGATAGCCCTTGGAATTGCCGCTATCCGCCCGGGATCGGGGTTGGTGCCGATGGCGCCGGCTGCGACCCTGCGCCGCTGGAAAAGCGCCCCCGCAACCCCTACCTGAGCGCAAAGCCCCTTTGTCGACGAGTGCTCAAGATGACCGATTCCGTCAAACTCACCTGCACCACCTGCGGCCAGACCAACCGCATCCCCCGCGCGCGGCTGGCCGAATCCCCCCGCTGCGGCAGTTGCGGCGACCCGCTGGTGGCGGGCAAGGTGGCCGAACTCGACCCCGCCACGCATGACAAGGCGATCCGTGCCGACGACCTGCCGCTGCTGGTGGACTATTGGGCGCCCTGGTGCGGGCCCTGCCGGATGATGGCCCCGGAATTCGCCAAGGCGGCGAGCCAGCTTGCCCCGCAGGCGCGGCTGGCGAAGCTCAACACCCAGGACCACCCAGACATCGCCACCCGCGCCCGTATCCAGGGCATCCCGGCGCTGGTGCTCTATCACCGCGGCCGGGAAATCGCCCGCCTGACCGGCGCGCGCCCGGCGGCGGACATCGTGGCCTTCGTGCGGGCCAAGGCCCCGGCGGCGGCCTGACGGGGCGGTGGGCGCCGGGGCCAGCCCCCGGACCCCCTGGATATTTCTTTCACGGTGAAAGACGAAGGCGCGTTTCTTCGGGAAAGAAGCGGTGCAGCTTCACCTTTTCAAAAATACTCCGGGGGTCCGGGGGCTGGCCCCCGGCGCTGTCCTGAACACCGGCACCACAGGGTAGCCTATTCCCGCCGCCGCAGCCCCATCAGCCGCGCGGCGACCGGGGCGCCGGCGATGACCAGCACCATCCGCGCCAGGTGATGGGCCACGACATAGCCCAGATCCGCCCCCACCACGATCGCCAGCAGGGTCATTTCGGCCTGCCCGCCGGGGGTGAAGGACAGGAAGCCCTCGACCGGCCGCGCCAGCCCCGTCAGCACCACGATCTCGGTGAACAGCGCCGCCAGCACCGCCAGCAGAACCACGAAGGCCATGCCCTTGAGCACGGTGTCGCGCAGTTCGCGCAGGGTGACGCCGACGTAATGGACCCCGATCCCCAGGCCGAGGAACAGCTGCGCCGCCAGGATCGCCTCTTTCGGCGGGCGGACATGGATCAGGCCGGTCAGGCTCAGCACCATCGTCACCAGCATCGGGCCGAGGATCGAAGCGCCGAAGAGCCCCACCCGTTCGGCCCCCTTCCAGCCGAGCACCGCCGCCGCCGCCATCAGCGCCAGTTCCACCACCGGGATGTCGGCGGCGGGCCGCCCCACCGGGTGGGTCAGTTCCACCCCATAGGCCCCCGTCAGGATCATCGGCGCCAGTGTCACCAGCACCAGCACCCGCGTGGCATGGATCAGCGACAGCGCGCGGACATTGCCCCCGGCCTCCTGCCCGAAGCTGACCATATCCTGCAACCCGCCCGGCATCGCGGCGAAATAGGCCGTCGCCCGGTCGAAGCCGAGCCAGCGGAAGAACGGCACCCCGGTGATGCCGATCAGCGCGATATAGACCGGCACCAGCGCCAGCGATGCGGTCATCTGCGGGATCCGCCCCACCACCTCGGGCGTGATCGAGGCGCCGACGGCGACCCCCAGAACCGCCCGCGACAGCGCCGATGCGGTATCCGACGCCTCCAGCCGCGCCCCTGCCAGCGCCGCCGCCAGCCCGGCCGCCATCGGCCCGAACAGGAAAGGCAGCGGCAGGCCCAGAAGCTCGAACGCCACCGCCCCGGCGAGGGCGAGCAGGACCGAGCCGATGCGGCGGCGGGTGAAGAGGGGGGAGAGGCGGCGGCGTAGGGTCATGGTGCTGTATCGGGTATTGTATCCAGTTGTATACTGTCTACGGGCCAGCGCAAGAGCCCCCGCCCCCGCGGCACCCGGCCCGATGCGCCATGGATCCCCGGCCGGCAGAATTCCCGCCCTCCGCCCGCCCCGCCCCCGCGCGAGTGCTTGACAAGCGCCGGCCGCTGGTTCAAATACGCCGCCGTTGGGGTCGTAGCTCAGTTGGGAGAGCGCGTCGTTCGCAATGACGAGGTCAGGGGTTCGATTCCCCTCGGCTCCACCAAATCCTTCCTTCGGATCGCATGCGGGATGGTTTCTCGTTGCCGCGAACTTGCCTTCCGGCGCGGCATGTCGGGCGGGAAGCGACTTCAGCGGACGTCGGGGCGGTATGCCATGAACGCCACCCAGGGCGCGATCACAACCGCAGCAGGGCCGACAAACAACATCAGACTTCCGAAGCCATCAAAGTTGCGGCCGAAGTCGGTTGCAACATATGTCGTAGCCAGGGCGGCAACCAGCGCGGTAACGGTCCCCGACCACTGGGCGGCTTTTATTGCACCCAGTGGTTCTGCAAGAAAGATCATGCAGACCGAGAAGATCAGGGCCGAGGGTACTATCCATGCGATAAAGGCCAGCGGGATCACAAAGCCTGCCCCGACCATGGCGAGGAACGGAACCACAAACAGCATGCCCGGATCGCCGGTCGAGAAGGAGGCTGTGAGGCCCCTCGCCACGCTGCCGACAAGCAAGCTTCCGACCATCGTCGCAGAGACGAACAACAGGAAGCGCATATCCAGTCCATGCTGTCTGAGGCGCGGCATCTTGGGTGCGCTCCTTCCCGATGCGGTTCGTGCGGTCATCATACGGGAAAGACCGATGACTGCAAATTCGGTGCCGCCGGCCATCCGCCGGATGTGGGTGCCTGACTGCCGTCCCGGGCGTTGAAGCCGGGATCAAGGCGGCCACCGGCCGCTGGCCCCCGGCGCCACCTTCCCGGAAGCCGCCCTCAGCCCGCCGCGCGGATCAGGTCTGCGGCGCGTTCGGCGATCATGATGACGGCGGCGTTGATGTTGCCGCCCACCATGTCGGGCATGACCGAGGCGTCCACCACGCGCAGCCCGCCGACGCCCTTCAGCCGCAGGTCGGCATCGACCGGCGCGTCGTCCCCGATCCCCATCCGGCAGGTGCCGAGGGGGTGGTGCGCGGTGGCGGCGGTCTGGAAGATATGGGCGTCGAGTACTTCGTCGGTGATCGCCTCGCCTGCCGGGGGTGACAGTTGCGCGGCGATATGGGGGCGGATGGCGTCCTGCGCCCCGATCTCCATCATCATCCGCAGCCCGCGGCGCAGGCGGGCGAGGTCGTCGCCCGCGCTGAGGAAATCGTGGCGGATGCGCGGTTTGTCGGCCGGATCGGGCGAGGCGAGCGTGACGCTGCCGGTGCTTTCCGGCCGCAGCAGCACCGCGCGGGCGGCGAAGGCGTCGGGAAAGGGACCGCGGAAGGGGCGCAGCCAGGGCCAGGCCGCCAGCGGGCCGGCGCGGAAGATCAGCTGGATGTCGGGGATCGGTTCCTCGGGGGCGGACCGGAAAAAGCCCACCAGCCCCGCGGGCAGTTCGGTCGCGAACCCCCGCCCGCAGGCATAGGCCCCTGCCAGCGCCGCCGCGATCCCGTCCAGCCGCATCGCCTGCACGAAGGGCCCGGCCCCGGCGCGGCGGTATTCCACCGCGACCGACACATGGTCGCGCAGATTGCGGCCGACCTCTGGCGCGGGGACCAGCGTGTCGATTCCGTGGCCGGCCAGTTGCCCGGGATCGCCGATGCCCGACAGGTTCAGGATCTGCGGCGTGTTGATCGCCCCGGCGCAGAGGATGACCTCCCGCAGCGCGGTGGCGGTGTGGGTCTGGCCGCCGTGGCGATAGCGGACGCCGGTGGCGCGGCGGCCTTTGAGCAGGATGCGTTCGGTCAGGGCATGGGTCAGCACGCGCAGGCCCGGGCGGCGGCGGGCGGGGTGCAGATAGGCCACCGCCGCCGAACAGCGCCGCCCCTTGCCGATGGTCGATTGCAGCCGGGCGATGCCTTCCTGATCCGCGCCGTTGTAGTCTGCGGCGAGGGGTTGGCCCGCCGCCACGCAGGCGGCGACATAGGCGTCCAGCAGCGGATCGGCATAGCGGCTTTCGGTCGTTTGCAGCGGCCCGCCCGCGCCGCGCCATGAATCCGCGCCGCCTTCCCAGTTTTCCTGCCGGCGGAAATAGGGCAGCACCGCGTCATAGGACCAGCCGGTCAGGCCCGCCTGCGCCCAACGGTCGTAATCCGCGCGGTGGCCGCGGCAGTAGAGCATGGCGTTGATCGAGGACGACCCGCCGATCACCTTGCCGCGCGCGCATTCGATTGCCCGCCCGCCGAAACGGGGATCGGGTTCGAAGAAATACATCCAGTCGTGCAGGCGGTTGCCGAGGATCCTGCCCCACCCGAGCGGGATGTGGATGAAGGGATCGCGGTCCCACCCCCCGGCCTCGATCAGCAGCACGCGCAGGCCCGCGTCCTCGGTCAGGCGGTTGGCCAGCACGCAACCGGCAGACCCGGCCCCGATGATGATGTAGTCATAATCCGCCATGGCCTGCCGTTCCCCGCGTTTCCGGCACCGTGCTGGTCAAATTGCATAAAGTCAAGATTGACAGTCTGTCTTACAATCATGCAATCCTAGGGGGTCAGCGGGAAGGGCATCGGAATGGGCGACAGGCTGCAACATTACGTCGATGGCGCATGGCGGGACCCGCTGGCGCCGGTGCTGCTGGCGGTCGAGAACCCGGCAGACGGGTCGGTGGCGGGGCGCATCGCGCTTGGCGCCGCGGCGGATGTGGACCGGGCGGTGGCGGCGGCGCGGGCGGCCTTTCCGGCCTGGGCCGCGACGACGCCCGACGAACGCATCGCCCATCTGGCGCGCATCACCGGGGAATTGCAGGCCCGCCTGCCGGATCTGGCCGCCACCATCATGCGGGAAATGGGCGCGCCGATCACCTTTGCCCGGCAGGTGCAGGCGGATACCGCCATCGGCCATCTGCGGCAGGCGATGGCCACATTGCGCGATTTCCGGTTCGAGGAACCGGGGGACGGCTATGGCGTCGTCTACGAACCCGTCGGCGTCGCGGGTTTCATCACCGCGTGGAACTGGCCCATCAACCTGATCATGACCAAGCTCGCCTACGGTCTTGCCGCCGGTTGCACCGTGGTGCTGAAGCCGAGCGAGATCGCGCCGCTGTCGGCCTGCATCCTTGCCGATGCGATCCATGCCGCGGGGCTGCCTGCGGGGGTGTTCAACCTCGTGCAGGGGGATGGCGCGGGGGTGGGGGCGGCGATTTCGGCGCATCCGGGGATCGACCTCGTATCCTTCACCGGGTCCACCCGGGCGGGGGTACAGGTGGCCAAGGCCGCCGCCGATACGGTCAAGCGCGTGCATCAGGAACTGGGCGGGAAATCCGCCAACATCATCCTGCCCGATGCCGACCTGCCCCGGGTGGTGGAAACCGGCGTGCGCCGGGCTTTTGCCAATTCCGGCCAGTCCTGTCAGGCGCCGACGCGGATGCTGGTGCATGTGGATCAGGTGGATCAGGTGGTGGCGATCGCCGCGCGGGTGGCGGGGGCGATCCGGGTGGGGGACCCTGCGTTGCAGGATACGGAAATGGGCCCCGTCGTATCGGCGGCGCAATACGACCGGGTGCAGGCGATGATCCGAAGCGGCCTCGACGCGGGGGCGCGCATCGCGGCGGGGGGCCCGGGCAAGCCCGCGGGGCTGGAGCACGGGCATTACGTGCGGCCCACCATCTTCCACGGCGTCACCCCGGATATGGAGATCGCGCAGGAGGAGATCTTTGGCCCCGTCCTGCCCATTATCGCCTATCGCGACGAGGACGAGGCGGTCGAGATCGCGAACGGTACCCGCTATGGTCTGTCGTCCTATATCCAGTCGGCGGATGCGGCGCGGGCGATGCGGCTGGCGCGGCGGATGCGGGCGGGGCGGGCCTATGTGAACACGGTGCAGCATCACCTCGGTGCGCCCTTCGGGGGCTACAAACAGTCGGGCAACGGGCGCGAACAGGGCCCGCATGGCCTGGCCGAGTTTCTCGAGATAAAGGCGATCATCACCGCCGGCTAGGCCGCGACCGCAGCCAAGGGCGGCACGAACAACAGGCGGCGGCCCGATCCGCCGGACGACCAGCAGGAGATATGGACATGACCGCGGTTCGCAATTGCCTTGTCGTCGGCGGGGGCGTCGGGGGGCTTTCCGCCGCCATCGCCTTCGCGCAGCGCGGGGTGGAGGTGACGCTGATCGAAAAGCGCCCGGATTTCAACGTGCCGGGGGTGGGGCTGGGTCAGCCGGCCTGCGCGCTGCGGGTCTATGACAGGTTGGGGGTCCTGCCGCCGATCCTTGATATCGGGGTGCATTACGGGCACATGGATGTGTTCGACCCCGACTATAACCTGATCATGCACCACGATTTCCAGATGGGGGGCGGGGGCCTTCCGGCCTTCTGCGCGCTGGCGCGGGTGGACCTGCACCGCATCCTGCTGGACCGGGCGGTTGCGCTCGGCGTGACGATCCGCATGGCGACCGCCCTTTCCGGCATCGGCGAAGGCGACGGCCCGGCCCGTGTCACGTTCGAGGACGGCGGCACCGGGACCTATGACCTTGTGGCGGGGTTCGATGGCATCCGATCCTCGGTGCGCGACTGGATGGTGGGCGACATGTTCGGCCCGCGCCCCTCGGGCTTCGGTGCGTGGCGGATCCAGGTGGACCGCCCTTCCCATGTCACGGGGATGGAATTCCTTCAGGGCATCGGCGGCAAGGCCGGGGCGATCCCCATCGGGCCCGACCGGATGTATCTGTTCAACATCCGCCCCGAACGGTTCGACGAATTCTTTGCGCAGGCCGACATGCACCGCCTGCTGCGCGAACGGCTGGCGCAGTTCGGCGGCTATGTGCGCGAGATCGCCGACAGCCTGACGCCGCAAAGCCCCATCGTCTATGGCGCGCTGGAGCCTTTCCTGCTGCCGGGGCCATGGCACCGGGGGCGGGCGGTGGTGGGGGGCGATGCCGCCCATGTGGTGCCGCCGCACCTGACCGCGGGCGCCGCGATGGCGGCCGAGGATGCCTGGGCGCTGGCCCGCGCGGTGCTGGACGGCGAGGGGGGGATAGAGGACCGGCTGGCCGCCTACGGGCGCGCGCGCTTTGCCCGCAACGCCTTTGTCTACAGCTTCGCCCGCGACTGGCTGGCCGCAGAACAGGCGGTGGACAGCCCCGCCGCCCTTGCCGCCGCCGCCGCCGAAATGCGGCGCAACGGATCGCGCCGGATCGCGGTGGCGGACCGTTTCCTCGAAGACAACCCCCTGTGACGGAGGCCCTGATGAGCCTGATCAAAACCCGCGACGGCGATGTCCTGACGCTGAGCCTCGACCGCCCCGAGGCGGGCAACCGCATCGACCCGGCGCTGCTGGCGGCGCTGACGGCGGAATATGAAGGTGCCCGCCCGCTGGAAGGCGGTCCCGCGGTGATCGTGCTGACGGCGGAGGGGCCGGATTTCTCGCTCGGCCGGCAGCGGCCGGAACGGCAGTCGGCGGACCCGCTGGATGTGGTGGCGGAGTTTTCGGCCATCCAGCGGCTGAACGAGGCGGTGCAGCACTGCCGCGCCGTCACCATCGCCGCCGTGCAGGGCCGGTGCGAGGGCGCGGGCCTGTCGCTGGCGGGGCGCGCCGACATCGCGCTGATGGCCGAGGATGCGCGGGTCGGCTTTCCCGAAATCCCCCACGGCATCCCGCCGACCATCGTGCTGAGCCACTACCGCTATGTCCTGCCGCGCAACCTTCTGGGCGACCTGATCTTCACCGGGCGCGAACTGACCGGGGCGGAGGCCGTGGGCGCGGGTCTTGCCGCCCGTGCGGTGCCGGCGGCGGACCTGCTGGCCACGGCGCAGGCCATGGCGGCAGAGGTGGCGGGCCATGACCGCCGGTCCATCGCGCTGGTCAAGGAGTTCCTGAAACGCACCGAGGGCCTGCCCGCGCCGCTGGCCCCCGCGCTCGGTATCTCGCTTTACGCCAACGAGATCTCGCACCGGATCCTGTCGAAGGGCTGACCGCGCCTGCGGGACGGTAAGGGAAAAGGCCCCGGGGTTTCCGGGGCCTTTCGTTTTGGGGTCGGGTTCGGCGCGACATCCAACCCTTCCACCGGGCTGGCGAAGGCGCGTGCCTTCGCCATATCCTGCGGGTTCCGCTGCCCCGGCCGGGGGCCCCAAGCCCCCGGCCAGCGCCCGCCCCGCCCATGGCGGGCGCTACTCGCCCGCCGGGGCAGGCGCTGGCCTCTCCTTTTCGCGTGTGTCCACCGTTTCCAATGGCACCGCCGCGCGAACGGGCGGGGGAAACGCAGTGCGTTTCCTGATCCCGCCCGGCCCGGCCGTGGGGCCCGGCTGCCCTACTGCGTCAGCCCCATGATGAAGCCCACGGGAACGGTGGTCAGTTCCGGGATATAGGTGATCAGGCCCAGGACGATCAGGTAGATCACCAGGAACGGCAGGACGCCGCGGTAAAGCTCGCCCAAAGGTATCTTGAACAGGGCGTTCGCCGCGAACAGGTTGATGCCGAAGGGCGGCAGGAACATCCCGATGGCAAGGTTGATCGTCACCACCAGCCCGAAATGGATCGGGTCGATGCCCGCGGCCTGCACCACCGGCGCCAGCAGCGGCACGAGGATCAGGATCGCCGGCGGCGGGTCCAGAAGGCTGCCCACCAGCAGCAGCACCACGTTGAAGATCAGCAGCATCGCCCAGACCGACAGGTTCATCCCCTGGATCAGCGCCATGAACTTCTGCGGCAGGCCAGAGGTCGTGACCAGCCAGCCGAAGGCGCTCGACGCCGCGACCAGCAGCATGATCTGCGCCACCAGCACGCTGGAACTGGTCGCGATGCGCCAGATGTCGGCCCAGCTGAGTTCCTTGTAGATGAATACCGACACGATGATGGAATAGGTGCAGGCGATGCCCGCGGCCTCGGTCGGGGTGAAAATGCCGCCGTAGATCCCGCCGAGGATCAGCACCGGCGCGAACATCGCCCAAGTGCTGTCGCGCAGCGCCCCCAGCACCACCGGCAGTTGCGGCCGGGCCGACCGCACCGTCCCCATGACCGAGGCGCGCACCATCACGTAAAGCGACAGCAGCGCCGCGATCATGATCCCCGGCACGACACCAGCCACGAACAGCTGCGTCACCGACACCTGCGCGGTGATGCCATAGAGGATCATGGCGATGGAGGGCGGGATGATGATGTCGATCACGCCGGTGGCGGCGATCAGGCTGCCGGAAAACCGCCGGCCATAGCCCTGTTCGATCAGCGTCGGCACCGTCAGCCGGCCGATCGCGGCGACACAGGCCACCGAAGACCCCGACATGGCGCCAAAGACAGAGGCCGACCCGATCGCCGCGACCCCCATCGACCCCGGGATCCCGCCCACCAGCGACAGGATCAGCCGGATCAGCCGCCGCGCGATGCCCCCCTGCGCCATCACGTCGCCGGCAAAGATGAACAGCGGGATCGCCAGCATCGGAAAGCTGTCGAGCCCGCCGAAGATGCTGGTATGGATGATGCGCAGGTCGGCGGTGCCGAGATGGTTGATCCCGAGCGCGGTGACGGCCAGCAGGATGATGAAGATCGGCACCCCCGCCACCGTCAGCAGCAGCGGCAATGCAGCAAAGATGGCGCCGATCATAGGGCCTGTTCCTCTTCGGTATAGTCCACTGGCGGCGGCAGGGGATCGCGCGACAGAAGCCGCAGCATCAGCATCAGCGCGATGAGGTAGAGCCCCACCATCACGATGCCCTGCGGCACCCACATCGGAATCCCGAGCGCCTCCGATTTCTGGTTGTAGCGCCAGAGCCGTTCCACCACCCGCTGCGACTGGGTGGCGAACAGCACCAGCAGCGCCGCCGACCCCACCGAGGTCGCGACGACGATGACGCGCTGCGCCGTTGCGGGCAGGCTGCGCAACATCAGGTCCAGCTTGAGGTGCAGGCCCATCCATGTCACCGACGCCGAACCGGCGAAGACGACGAGGATCATCAGATAGACCATCGCCTCTTCGGCCCAGCTGAAGGCGTGGTTGAACAGATAGCGGCTGCCCGCATTCAGCGTGCAGATCAGCGTGATGATCACCAGCGCGGCGCCGGCGACCTGCTTGCAAAGCGTCGACAGAAAGTCCCCGATGCGCAGGACCAGCGCCGGAAAGGCCGGTGTCGCGGCGGGGACGGTCTTGTCTGATCTTCGGGCATCAGACATCGTGGGCTCCCTGTGTCTTGTCTCGTTCAATGTGCGCTGGCGTCGAAGGTCTGCATCAGCGTGCTTTTCGCGACGCGGGCCTTGCGGATGGTGGCGGGGGTGTTGCGGCTGCGCCCGACGAAACGCGGCACCCCGCCCGAAACCACCGCGCCGATGGCGGGCACGTCGCCGTTGCGCAGCCCCGACAGCGCGTCGGATTGCGAACCGCCGTCGCAGGCGTCGATCAGCACCACATCGCCGTCGCGCCCGGGGGCCAGCAGGCCGGAATTGCGCCGGTAGACGCGGGCGTTGTTGCCCGTGGCCGCCGCGATCCCCAGTTCGGGGTCGAGCCCGCCGAGCGCGGCGAGATGGGATATGGTGTACCACATGCCGAGCGGCATGATCCCGCTGCCGGTCGGCGTGTCGGTCGCGATCAGCAGGCGGGGCAGTTCGCCCTTTTCCGCCAGCAGCCGCGTGACCAGCAGCGCCGTGCGCAGGTTGCCGGCGGTGCACAGTTGCAGCGCCATGCCGCTTTCGTTCACAAGCCGGGCGAATCCCGCCTCGGGGATCGCCGTCGGGCCGCCGTTGACGTGATAGGATACGTCGGGGTCGATCTTCAGCAGATGTTCGGCCCAGATCCCGCCCGATCCGGGGATGGACGATCCGCCCGTATGCACCATGGCGATCATGCCGTGCCGCCGCGCCGCCTGCACCAGCGGCGCATATTCCGAAGGGTCGCCGAAGGCGCCGAAGCCCGCCTTGACCATCCACAGCCCCTGCGCCGCCACCTCGGCCAGGTCGGCCTCTGTCAGGCCGGGTTCGAGGATCAGCGACCCGGCCCAGACCCGCATGCCGCCGGGCCGGAAGGTTTCGAAACATTTCATCGCCGCCAGCGCCAGCGCCTTGACGCCCGCCGGGTCCTTGGGCCGGCCGGGCACATGGACCTCTGACGCGGAAATCGCGGTGGTCACGCCGCCGTGGACATAGCTTTCCAGAAAGCCCACGGTTTTCTGCCGGGGCGTGTAGTCGCCGAAGGTGATGTGCACATGGCTGTCGATCAGCCCGGGGCAGGCCATCATGCCGTCGGCGTCGATGATGACGTCGCAGCCCTCGACCTCTGCCGCGCTGGCGGTGCCGACGGCGGTGATCAGGCCGTCCTGCATGACGATCGTGTCGCCCGTGCCGACCGGCGCGGCGATGTCGCCGCTGAGGATGCGGCCGATGTTGGTGATGGCTACTTTCATCCGCGATGTCTTTCTTTCTGCCCCGGTTCCGGCGGGCCGCGCGGCGGGCTTGCGCGCCGTCCAGAATGCGCCGTCAAAAACCAGATTGACTTATCGTCAGACGATATGTCAATCTTCAATTGTAAGGCGCTTCTGCCCGCCTGCCACCCTTTGGGCCGCCTCGGGCGACCATAACGGCGGCAGGACCGGCCCGCACGAAGCCTTTGCGCAAATCCTGTGCGGTGCAGGGGAACGCACGCCGGATGCCCGGTGCAGAACAAGAACGCCGCCAGCCTGACCGACCAGCCAACAGAGAGAGTGCAGAGAGACCATGAAACGCAGAAATTTCCTCGCCGCTGCGGTGGTTGCCGCGGGCAGCCTTTGCCTTCCGTCCGTGGCCCTGGCGCAAGAGCCCTTCGTGATGAAGCTCGGCACCGGCACGCTGAACGATTCGCAGCACGAATGGATGAACACCTTCGCCCGGATCCTCGGCGACAAAAGCGGGGGCCGGATCAAGGTGGAGGTCTATCCGGCCAGCCAGCTCGGCGCCTCGGGGCGGATGATCGAACAGACGCAGATGAACCTGATCCAGGGCGTCGTCACGCCGCCCGAATTCCTGGCCGGTATCGACAGCCGTTTCCAGGCGCTGGCCGCGCCGGGCCTGTTCGATGACTTGGCCCATACGCAGCGCACGCTGGACGACCCGGAATTCAACACCGCCTTTCTGGCCCTTGGCGCCGATCAGGGGCTGATGGGGATCGGCCTGTTCATTTCGGGCCCCACGGCCTTTGCGTCCAAGCACCCCTGGGTGAAGCCCGAGGATTTCGCCGGATCCAAGATCCGCGTCGGCGCCGCCGATCTGCAGATGGCGCAGGTGCGCGCGCTTGGCGGCACGCCCATCCCGATGCCGCCGAGCGAGGTTCTGCCCGCGCTGCAACAGGGCACGCTCGACGGGGTGCTGAGCTGCATCCCGGTGCTGGAGGGTCTGGGCTACATGGACGGCGCGAAATATTTCATCGAGACGAACCACGGCGTCATCGCCTCCATCGCCGCGATCTCGCGCGATTTCTACGAGGAACTTCCCGCCGATCTTCAGCCGATGGTGATCGAGGCCGGGCGCGAGGCGACGACGCAGGTCTATGACTATTCGCTGTCGGACATCGAACAGTCCAAGAAGGACTGGGTGGCCAAGGGCGGCGAGGTGGTGGAACTGACCGCCGACCAGCGCAAGGCGCTGATGGAGGTGCTGTTGCCGGTCGGCCCGCAGGTCACGCAGGGCGATGCGAACCTGAACGCCACCTACGAACTGCTCAAGGCCGCGATCGAACGCGCGCGGCAGGGCTGAGGCAGGGCCGGGCAGGGCGCGGGCGCGTTGAACACCCCGCGGCCGCGGCCCCCGGGCGCGCGGCCGCGACCGCCGCCCGGGCCGGTGCCGGGCGTCATTTCAAGGAGCGAGCAAGCAGATGGAAATCAGGATCCGCCGTGTCCTCACCCAGATCGAGGATACCTATGAAGAGGGTGTGACGCGCGTCGAAACCCCGCAGCGCAAGGCGGCGATCATCTTCGTGATCGAGAACCCGATGGCCGGCACCAAGGGCGCCGACCTGACGGCGATGATCGAGGCCAGCAGGGACATGGGGCGGATCTTCGGCGAGAAGATCCGCGAGGTGATGGGCGACCGCGAGGTGCAGGGCTATGGCAAGGGCGGCCTTGTCGGGCTGAACGGCGAGGCCGAACATGCCAACGCCATGCTGACCACCGTTTTCGCCAACCCGATCCGCGAGGCGCTCGGCTGTGGCGAGGCGTGGATTTCCTCGTTCCAGAAACTGGCGGTGCCGGGCGAAAAGATCGACATTCCGATGAACCATGTCGATGATGTCTATGTGCGTTCGCATTACGACGGGATGACGGTATCGGTGCCGCGCAGCCCGCAGGCGGACGAACTGGTGCTGATCTTCTGCGTGTCCACGGGCAAGCGGCTGAACGCGCGTGTGGGCGGCCTGACGCATGAGGACGTGACGGCGCGCAGGCAGGCCGCGCGGGCATAAGGCGGCGGCGCGGGCGAAGGAAGGGGACGGACAGGATGATCACCAATTATGCGGCGCTCGGGCGGGCCTTCCTGCACGGCGAGACTTCGCCCTCGGCGGTGATGGAACACTATCTCGACACCATCGCCCGGCGCGAACCCGGGGTGCGCGCCTTCGTCTGCCTCGACCCCGGCCGCGCCCGGGCGCAGGCCGCCGCCGCCGACCTGCGCTGGCGGAACGGCGCGCCCCTGTCGCCGTTGGACGGCATGCCCATCGGCGTCAAGGACATCATCGAGACCGCCGATTTTCCCACCGGGCAGGGCAGCCCGATGTGGCGCGGCAGCGAGACGCGGCGCGATGCGGCGACGGTGCAGGCGCTGCGCGAGGCGGGGGCGATCGTGGTGGGCAAGACCACCACGACCGAATTCGCCTCTACCGAACTGCTGGAACCCACCCGCAACCCGCACGACCCGAACCGCACCCCCGGCGGGTCGAGCAGCGGTTCCGCCGCCGCCTGCGGCGCGGGGATGCTGCCCTTCGCGCTGGCCTCGCAGGTGGTGGGCTCGACCACGCGCCCGGCCAGCTTCAACGGCTGCATCGGCTACAAGCCGACGACCGGGGGGCTGAACCGGGGCGGCAGTTTCGACTATCTGAGCCAGAGCTGCGTCGGCATGCTCGGCATGGCGCTGGAGGATGTGTGGCTGGCCACGCGCGCCATCGCCAGCCGCATCGGCGGCGACCCGGGGCAGGTGGGGGTGCTGGGCCCCGACAGTCTGCCCGCGCCGATGCGCCCGGGCCGGCTGGCGCTGCTGGATACCGACGGGATGGCCGATGCCACGCCCGGCGCGCGGGCGGCCCTTGCGGCGCGGCTGGATGCCCTGCGCGCGGCGGGGGTCGAGATCGCCGACCGCCGCACCTGCCCGTTGATCGAGGGGCTGGAACAGTCCCTTGCCGGGGCGCTGGATCTGGCGTGGGAGGTGCTGGTCTGGGAAATGCGCTGGCCGCTCAACACCTTTTCATGGCGCGACGACGCGGCAGAGGGGCTGAGCGCGGCGATGAAGTTCCGTCTGGCGCAGGGGGAGGCGATGACGCAGGCCGACTATGCCCGCGCCCTGTCGCGCCGCGAAACCGCCCGCGCCCGGCTGCGTGACGTGGCCTGCGCCTATGACGCCGTGATCACACTCGGCGCGCCGGGGGCGGCGCCGGCGAGTTTCGTCAACACCGGCAACCCGGCCTTCAACGTGCCGGCCTCGCTTCTGGGGGCGCCGGCGCTGTCGCTGCCGGTTCTGGAAGATGATGGCATGCCGTTGGGATTGCAGATCTTTTCCGGCCATGGCAGTGATGCGCGGCTGTTCGGTCATGCGCATTGGCTGTTGTCCGGGGACGCTGCGGCGGGATGATCTGCCGCAGCGGGATTCATTGTAAGACATTCTGGCAAATCTTGTTTTGACCTTTCGGACAACATAGAGTGGCGTTGAACACCGGAGGACCGGAATTGGAACTTGCAGTCGAACCGAAAACCGTCCTTCGGCAGGCCGTCGAAAAACTGCGCGGCGCTATCGTCAGCGGCGTGTTCAAGCCGGGGCAGCGGCTGGTCGAAACTGACCTGTGCGAAAAGCTGCGCGTCAGCCGCCCGTCGCTGCGCGAGGCGCTGCGGGTGCTGGAAACCGAAAAGCTGATCGTGATCGCGCCCAACCGGGGCCCCTTCGTGGTCGAACTGACCTGGGCGCAGGCGCAGGAGATCTATCTTGTCCGCGCCCTGCTGGAAGGCGAAGCCTCGGCCCTTTGCGCCCGCAACGCGACGGATGACGACATCGCCCGGATGCAGACCGCGCTCAACGCCTTTGCCGCCGCGACGGCCGCGAACGACAGCGAGGGCCGCATCCGCTATACCGCCGAATTCTACGATGCGTTGCAGCGCGCCAGCGGCAACCAGACCATCAACGAGGTGTTGCAGGGGCTGGTGTCGCGCATCAATGTGCTGCGCGTGCGGTCCATGGCGCGGGGGGACAGGGCCAGCGAAAGCCTGCGCGAGATGACGGCGATCTTCGCCGCCATCGTCGCGCGCGACCCCGACGCGGCGCGGCAGGCGTCGATGGAACATATCAACAACGCGGCCATCGCGGCGGAAGCGGCGTTTCACGGGCGGTGAGGGGTGGCCCGGGGGCGAGCGCGGGCCGGGGGCCAGCCCCCGGACCCCCGGGATATTTAGAGACAGAAAATGGACAGGCATTCTTCTTTCTTGAAGAAGTGTTCCTGCGGCTTCCTCGTTTCGGGATGAACCTGTGCCCGTCTTGCGGGGCGGAAGGCCACCATGGCCGGGCCGCGCGCACGGCCCGGGGCGTTCAATGCGTCTGCGCGGTTGTCACCCTGTCCATGGCGCCGCGATAGGCGTCCAGCACCGCCGCGCCGGGGCGGCCGGTGGCCTCCATCCCTTTTGCCCATTCCGCCCCGATGGGGGCAAGGGCGGCGTGCCAGCGGTCGACCTCTGCCGGTGTCAGCCTGCTGACCGTCAGCCGCCCTTCGGACACCAGCTTTGCCTCGGTCTGAAGGTCGAGGGCGTCGAGATAGGCGCACAGATGGGCCTGCGTCTCTTGCCCCGCCTCCAGCATGACCGCTTGCAGATCCGGCGCGAGGCTTTGCCAGATATCTGCGTTGATCCCCAGAAGCAGGCTCGAACTGCCGAGTTGCGCGCCTTGCAGGGTGTACTTGATCACATCCTCCAGCCCGCCGGCATAGGTGGACCCGATCGGATAGACCCCGCCGTCGATGGTGCCGCGCAACAGGCTGTCGTAGAGTTCCGGCCCCGTCACCCGCACCGGCACCGCGCCGAGCGCGCGCACCGTCGCATCCATCGAGGCGCCGTTCGCCCGCAGCTTGAGACCCCCCACATCCTCGAGCGTCGTGACCTGCCTGCGGTTGGTGACAAGCTGCAACGGCGGCAGCACGTTCACGGCCAGCGCCCGCAGGTTGTTCGGCCGGTATTCCAGATCGGCGAGGATGCCGCCTTCGTCCGCCAGGTGCCAGAACCCCGCCGATCCCCCGCAGGACGTCTTGTGCAGCCCCGGCAGTTCGACCACCGACGACAGCGGAAAGCGCGCCGGTTCATAGGAGGTCGCGATCAGCCCGATCTCGGCCACGCCCTTGCCGACAAGCCCCCCGGCCTCCTTGCCGAGCTGGTTGGCGGGATAGGGCTCGATCTTCAGCCGCCCGCCGGATCGCTGTTCGACCAGCCCGGCGAAATACCCCGCCCCCTCGGTCCAGGTCCAGTGTGCAAGGGAAAAGCCGAAGGACAGCTTGAGCACCTGCGGCGCCTCCGCCCGCGATGGATGGGGCATCAGGGCGATCAGCGCGGCGCCCAGAAGCGCCGTCATGGTCATGCGCATGGAATTCACCTCCCGTTGGTATGTTGTCCGTGGGGCGGCCCGGGGCCGGGCCGCCCGTTCGTGCCGGCTCAGGCCACCGCCGTGCGGCGGGCGTCGCCCCGGGCGGGTTCCAGCGCGCAGCCCTGCACCGTGATCCGGTGCATGTAGCGGCGAAAGCCGTGGTAGTCGTTCAGCGCCTTGTGCCAGACGGCGCGGTTGTCCCACATCGTGACATCGCCCGCCCGCCAGCGCACGCGGCAGTGGAATTCGGGCTGTTTGCAATGGTCGTAGAGAAAGGCCAGCAGCGCCGCGGATTCCGCCTTTTCCAAGCCCTCGATCCGCAGGGTGAAGCCCGGGTTCACGTAAAGGCATTTGCGCCCCGACAGCGGGTGGCGGATCACCACCGGGTGCAGCACGTCGTCCTTCACCTGGTCGAAATTGCCGATGCGTCCGTCGCGGCGGCTTTCGCGGTCGGCGCTGGCCCTGCCGAAATTATGGGCCGACCCGTGCCACGCCGAAAGCCCCTGGAGGAAATCCTGCATCGCGGGCGACAGCGCCTCATAGGCCGCGCCCATCGAGGCGAACATCGTGTCCCCGCCATAGGGCGGCAGTTCGATCCCGTGCAGGATGGAGCCGAGCGAGGGGATCTCGTCATAGGTCTCATCCGCGTGCCAGACCTCGCCGATCGCTTCCTTGTGGTGTTTTTCCTTCAGCACCTCCACGATCCCCGGATGGCCGTCGAGCGGGCGCAGAAAGCGGTTGTGGCTGACCGGGCCGAAGCGGCCGGCGAAACGGATCTGGTCGTCGGGGGTGATCGTCTGGCCGCGCATCACGATCACCGAATATTTCGCGAATGCCTCCTGGATCTGCGGAAAGTCGGCCTCCTTGCGCAGGTCGGCGCCGAAGATCTCGGCCCCGAGGCCGCCGGTCAGCGGTATCACTTCCATCATGGATTCTCCCGTTGCGTGACAGGGAAACGGTAGCGCGGGCGGATCGTTCGGAAAAACTGAATATGATTTACAGATAGATCATAAAATCCGATGATCTGGCGCGCGGGCCGGAGGGTCGGGGATGATACGCTTTACCTTGCGGCAACTTACCTATTTCACCACCACCGCGGAACTGGGCAGCATCGCCCGCGCGGGGCGCAAGCTGCGGGTGTCGGCGGCGGCGATTTCGGCGGCGATCGACGCGCTGGAGGATCTTTCGGGCTGCATCCTGTTCGACCGATTCCCGGCGCAGGGGATGCGGCTGACCGCCGTGGGCGCGCAACTGGACGCAGAGGCGCGCACGGTTCTGGCGGCGGCGCGCAACTGGGAACAATCCACCCGCTATCTGCGCGAAGAGGCGTCGGGCCATGTCCGGCTGGGAACCTATCACGCGCTGGCCTATGTGTTCGGCCTGCCCATCGTGATGCGCAACCGCGAACGCTGGCCCAAGGTGCGGCTGGAACTGGTGCAGACCAACCTGCTGAGCCTGCTGCAACAGCTCGACCATGGCGATCTCGACGTGATGCTGGTCTACGACAACCGCTTCGACCGCGCGGCGCGGGACGTGACCGACCTCGGCACGGTGCGCGCCAAGGTGATCCTGGCGGAAACCCATCCGCTGGCGCAGCGCCGCCGGCTGAAACTGGCGGATCTGGAGGGGCTGCCCTATGTCCAGCTGACCGATGACACGCAGGGGCCGACGATGCTCGATTCGCTGCGCGGGTTGGGGCTGAACCCCGAGGTGCATTTCAGTTCCTCGTCCTATGAACTGGTGCGTTCGGCGGTGGGCAAGGGGCTTGGCTTCACGCTCAGCGCCCTTCAGCCCGCGAACCCGACGACCTATCACGGCGACCGCCTTGTGGCGATACCGCTGGACGCGCCGGTGCAGGAACGGCGCATCGTCGCCCTTTGCCGCAAGGGCCGTGCGTCGGAACCGCTGATCCAGAATGTGGTGTCCAGTTGCCGCCATGTGCTGGACACGGCCATGCGGCTGTAGCGGCTGGCGGTGGCCCCCGGCCCTTTGCGCCGGGCACCGACCGTCGGCCTCATTCCGCGCATCGGAAACGCGGTTTTGGCGGGATGCCGCGCAGGTTTGCGGCCGCGGCGATCTGGCTCTCGCCTTGGGCGGCCGGGGGCGGCAGGGTCTGGGCGGTTCACCAAAGGAAGGTTGCAGGCGCCCGTGTCCGATCAGACGTCCCCCGCCCCGTTCCGGCATCTCGACGAAGAGACGCTGCAACTGGTCGCCCGCAACCTGCGCGGCGTGCAGTCGGCACGGCTGCGGTTCTTCCGCACCGACCGGGAACTGGAACAGGAACTGATCGCGCTGTTCCTCGCGCTGGAAATCCCGACCGAGACCGAGCGGATAGAGCGCATGGCCCCCCCGCCGCGCCGCCGTTTCAGCTTTCAGTTCAGGGGGGACGAGGCGGTCATCACCGTGGCGCCCGACCAGCCGCTGACGGGCTGAGCGGTCAGAGCGCGAAGAACGCCGCCGCCATGCAAAGCCCCACCAGCGTGATGAACACGCGCAGCGCCGCCATGTTGGTGATGCGCCGCGCCGCTTTTGCCCCCAGGTACCCGCCGGCGGCGCAGGCAAGCCCGAGGATCACCGCCCGTTCCCAGTCGATCAGCCCCGCCGCGGCATAGGTCGTGACCGAGACCAGCGACAGGATGGCCGACACCAGGTTCTTCAGCCCGTTCATCGCGTGCAGGTCGCTCAGCCCCACCACGCCGAAGGCGGCCAGCAGCATGATGCCGAGTCCGCCGTTGAAATAGCCGCCGTAGATCGCCACCGCCAGCAGCAGCGCCAGCGCCGGCCCGCGCGACAGCCCCCCGCCCCGCCGCATCAGGCGCTTGACCAGCAGCGGCCCGGCGGCAAAGGCGGCGGTGGCGAACAGCAGGAGCCAGGGCACCACCCCGCTGAACACCTCTTGCGGCGTCACCAGCAGCAGCGCCGCACCCAGGAACCCGCCCAGGACCGCCACCGCCAGGATCGCACGCAGGCCGGGGCCCTCGCCGGTGCGGATGTCGCGGCGGAAGGCCAGCGCGCTGCCGATATAGCCGGGCAGGGCGGCCAGCGTGGCGGTGGCGTTCGCCATCACCGGCGGCACGCCGATCCAGACCAGCGCTGGAAATGACAGGAAGGTGCCGCCGCCCGCGACCGCGTTCAGCGCCCCGGCGCCAAGGCCGGCAAGGATCAGGACGGTGGTGGACAGCATGGGGTGCTCCTTTGCATCCGGGGCATTGCAGATCCACGCATTGGTATGCAAATTGGTCCGCATGCCGCCGGAGGACCGATGCCCCGCCAAAGCCCCCAGGACGTGCTGACCCGCCTGCGCGCCTGCCTTGCCGAGGGCGCGCCCGGCGCGCGGCTGCCCGCCGAACGGGTGCTGGCGGCGGATCTGGGATGTTCGCGCCAGACGCTGCGCGCCGCGCTGTCGGTGCTGGAAGAAGAAGGCGAGATCTGGCGCCATGTCGGGCAGGGCACCTTCCGCGGCCCGCGCCCGCCGGGCCATCCGGTGCGCGACAGTGTGCTGTTGCAGGCGGCCTCGGCCCGCCAGTTGCTGCAAGCCCGGCTGATGATCGAGCCCCCGGTGGCCGCCGAAGCCGCCCGCGCCGCGCAGCCCCGGGACATCGCCCATCTGCGCGCGCTGGTCGACCGAGGCCGCCAAGCCCGTACCCGGGCAGAGGGCGAGGCGCTCGACACCGCGTTTCACCGCGGCGTGGCGGAAACGGCGCGCAATCCGATCCTTCTGGGCCTGCTCGACTACCTCGCCGGCGCCCGCCGCCGCGCGGCCTGGCAGCGGGAATGGGACCGGACCTACCGCCGCATCGGCACGGCGGAATTCACCGGCCCCCACTGCACCCAACACGCCCGCATCGTCACCGCCATCGCCACCGCCGACCCGCAGGCCGCAGCGGCGGCGATGCGGGACCACCTGGAGGCCGTCGGGACGGCGATGAACCTGCCGTAGGCGGCGCTTGCGGGGGAGGAGGGGTGGAGGCGGGTACCGGAATCGAACCGGTCTTCACGGATTTGCAATCCGCTGCGTAACCTCTCCGCCAACCCGCCGTTGTTCAGGAGTTGGAACCCTCTAGCGCGGTTCGGGCGGCAGGGCAAGGGGCGGGTTGCGCCTGCCGGCCGGGGTCATTCGGTGGGCGGTTGCACGAGGCCGCGCTGGACCGCCGGGCGGGCGAGGAAACGGTCGAGGTAGGCGGGGACGTTCGCCAGCCTGTCCCAGCCGGTGATGTCTGCGGCCTTGTAGAAATCGCGCAGGCCGCGCAGCCAGGGTGCGATGGCGATATCGGCGATGGAATAGTCGCCCGCCACCCAGTCCTTGCCCGCCAGCGCGCCGTCGAGCACCTTGAGCAGCCTTTCGGCCTCGGCCCGGTAGCGTTCCTTCGGGCGGGGGTCCTCGATCTCTTTGCCGCCGTAGACGTGAAAGAAGCCGAGCTGCCCGAACATCGGCCCCACGCCGCCCATCTGGAACATCAGCCATTGCAGCACGGTGTACCGCGCCGCGCCCTCGGGCAGCAGCCGGCCGGCCTTTTCCGCCAGATAGACCAGGATCGCCCCGCTTTCGAACAGCGCCAGCGGCGCGCCGCCCGGGCCCTGCGGGTCGATGATCGCGGGGATCTTGTTGTTCGGCGCGATGTCGAGGAACCCGGGGTCGAACTGGTCGCCCTTGACGATCGACACGGCATGCGCGTCATAGGCCAGCCCCAGTTCCTCGAGCGCGATCGAGATCTTGACGCCGTTCGGCGTCGGGAAGGAATAAAGCTGGATCGCGCCCGGGGTGCGGGGCGGCCAGCGGCGGGTGAGGGCGAAATCGTCGAGTTCGGGCAACGCAGCCTCCGTTTTCTGCAACGGTCCATTCGTACCCCATTTCCCCGCGAGGAAAACCGTGCAAGTTTCGGGCTTGCCAGAACGGCGCTGTGCAGCAGGCAACACCCACGGACGCACGCTGAAACGAGGGAACGGCAGAGGAACCGGAATGCTTAACGAATTCAAGACATTCATCGCCCGCGGCAATGTGCTCGACATGGCGGTCGGGATCATCATCGGCGCGGCCTTCACGGCGATCGTCACCTCGCTGGTGGGCGATCTCATCAACCCGATCATCGGCCTGGTCATCGGGGGCATCGACTTTTCCAACATGTATGTGGTGCTGAGCGGCGACGTCCCCCCCGGGGCGAGCCTCGAGGCCGCGCGGGAATCCGGGGCGGCGGTGTTCGCCTACGGGGCGTTCCTGATGGCGGTGCTGAACTTTCTCATCATCGCCTGGGTGGTGTTCCTGCTGGTCAAGGGCGTGAACCGTGCCAAGGACAGCGTGATGCGCGCCGAGGCCCCCGCGCCCGAAGCCCCCGCAGGCCCGACGCAGGAAGAACTGCTGGCCGAAATCCGCGACCTGCTGCGGGTGCGCTGAAAGACCGGGGGCGGCTTTTGCGGCCGTCCCTGAACCCGGCGGCTGGCCCGGCGGAGGGCACGGGAGCCTCCGGCGGGGATATTTGGGTCCAGCCTGAAGATGGGCGGCTTGCTCTCTGTCTCGCAGGATCGCCTTGTTCTTCAGGCTGGCATAATCCCGGGGGTCCGGGGGCTGGCCCCCGGCCCTGCGCTGTCCTCCCGCGCGCCTTTCGCGTTACAGGCGCAAGGCCTCCGCCGGGTCGACCACGGGCAGGTTCAGCGCCGCGCCCACGGCGGCATAGGTCAGCCGTCCCGCATGGGTGTTGAGGCCCGCCAGCAGATGCGGATCCTCGGCGCAGGCGCGGCGCCAGCCCTTGTCGGCCAGCGCCAGCAGGAAGGGCATCGTCGCATTGCCGAGCGCCTGGGTCGAGGTGCGCGCCACCGCGCCGGGCATGTTGGCCACGCAGTAATGCAGAATGCCGTCGACGGTATAGATCGGGTCCTGGTGCGTGGTGGGATGCGAGGTCTCGAAACATCCGCCCTGGTCGATTGCGACATCCACGATCGCCGCCCCGGGCCGCATCAGCGCCAACTGCGCCCGCGTCACCAGTTTCGGCGCCGCCGCCCCGGGGATCAGCACCGCGCCGATCACCATGTCTGCCTCCGGCAGCAGTTCCGCGATGGCGGCGGCGGAGGAATATTGCGTCGTCAGTCGGCCCTGGAAAATATCGTCGAGGTAGGACAGCCGCGGCACCGAACGGTCCAGCACGGTGACATTCGCCCCCATCCCGACGGCGACCCGCGCCGCCGCCGTGCCCACCACGCCGCCGCCGATGATGACCACATTCGCGGGCCGCACCCCCGGCACACCGCCCATCAGCACGCCGCGCCCGCCATTGGCCTTTTGCAGCGTCCATGCCCCCATCTGCGGGGCGAGCCGCCCGGCGACCTCCGACATCGGGGCCAGCAGGGGCAGGCCGCCGCGGGCATCCGTCACCGTTTCATAGGCGATGGCGGTCACGCCCGCGGCCAGCAGGTCGTGCGTCTGTTCGGGGTCGGGGGCGAGGTGCAGATAGGTGAACAGCACCTGCCCCGCGCGCAGCAGGGCGCGTTCGGCCGGCTGCGGTTCCTTCACCTTGACGATCATGTCCGCGGTGGCAAAGACCTCTGCCGCGCTGGCGGCGATGTCTGCCCCGGCGGCGGTGTAATCCTCGTCGGTGAAGCCCGCGCCCAGGCCCGCGTCGGTTTCCATCACTACGCGGTGGCCATGCTGGACGGCCTCGCGCGCGGCATGCGGCGTCAGGCCCACGCGGAATTCCTGCGGCTTGATCTCCTTCGGGCATCCGATCTTCATGGCAGTCTCCCTCTTTCCTGCGCGCAGAATGCCGTGGAACGCGGAAAAAAGTCATGAAAATTCGGCTGGTGTTTGTCGGTTTTGTGAATAGATTCTTGCGTGACGACAGGCTTTTGCTGAAGGATTTCCTGTGACGCCAGAACTTGATGCCACCGACCGGCGAATCCTTTCCGTCCTGCAAAAGGAGGGGCGGATCACCAATGCCGAACTTTCGGAAAAGGTGAACCTGTCGCCCTCGGCCTGCCACCGCCGCGTGCAGCGGCTGGAGGAGGAAGGATATATCGCCGGTTACGTCGCGTTGCTGGATGCGCGCAAGATGGGGCGGCCGACGACGGTGTTCGTGGAAATCACCCTGCAAGGGCAGGCGGACGAACTTCTGGATGCGTTCGAGCGCGAGGTGGCGCGCGTGCCCGACATCCTCGAATGCCATCTGATGGCGGGGACGGCGGATTACCTGCTGAAGATCCTCGCGCAGGACACCGAGGATTTCGCCCGCATCCACCGCCAGTACCTGACGCGGCTGCCCGGCGTGGCGCAGATGCATTCGAGCTTTGCCCTGCGCACGGTGTTCAAGACCACGGCGATCACGGTGTAGGCCGGGGCAAATGAAAAACCCCCGCGGGCCAGGCCCCGGGGGTTGATCGTGCGGCGGGTCGCCCCGCCCAGCATCGCCGGGCGCCGATGGCACCCCGTCGATCAGAGCGCGCCTTCGCGCTGCGCCTTCTTGCGCGCGAGCTTGCGCGCACGGCGGACGGCCTCGGCCTTCTCCCGCGCTTTCTTTACCGACGGTTTCTCGAAATGCTGCTTGAGCTTCATTTCCCGGAACACGCCTTCGCGCTGGAGCTTTTTCTTCAGGGCCCGAAGAGCCTGATCGACGTTATTGTCACGAACGCTGACCTGCATGTGGTTGTCACCACCTTCCTAAGCTAGAGTTGCACAAATGTGCAGGCCGGCGGGGCATAGCAAAATGCGGCGGCCCTGTCTACCTTGTGCGGACCACGAAGGAGAACGCGATGACCGAACCGGAAACCGACCTCAGGACGCGGCTGATGCGGGCGGCGCTGGTGCATGTGCCCTTCGACGGCTGGTCCGAAGCCGCATTCCGCGCCGCCTGCGCCGATCTGGGGGTGGATCCCGCGCTGGCGCGTGCGCATTGCCCGCGCGGGGCGGTGGATCTGGCGCTGGCCTTCCATGCGGCGGGCGATGCCGCGATGCTGGTGCGGCTGGCGGAAACCGACCTGTCGGCGCTGCGGTTCCGCGACCGTGTGGCGGCGGCGATTCGTTTCCGGCTGGAGGCGGTGGAGGACCGCGAGGCGGTGCGCCGGGGTGCGGCGCTGTTCGCGCTGCCGCAACATGCCGCCGATGGTGCCAAGGCGATCTGGGGCACGGCGGATGCGATCTGGACCGCGCTCGGCGATAGCTCTGACGACCTGAACTGGTACACCAAGCGCGCCAGCCTGTCGGCGGTCTATGCCTCGACGGTGCTTTACTGGCTGGGCGACGACAGCCCCGGCCATCAGGCGACGTGGGAATTTCTGGACCGCCGGATCGAGGGCGTGATGGCTTTCGAGGGTGCCAAGGCCCGGCTGCGGGCGAACCCGCTGACGCGGCCCTTCATGGCGGGGCAGGACTGGCTGGCCGCCCGCGTGCACAAACCGCGGGGGGTGGAGGATCTGCCGGGCCGCATGGGCGGGGGGCGGATGTGATGGAACTGCCGCAGACCTTGCCCGTAACCATGCGCGCCGTCGAAATCTCTGCCCCCGGCGGGCCCGAGGTGCTCCGCCCCGTCACCGCGCCCGTACCGGTGCCGGGCCATGGCCAGATCCTGATCCGCGTGGCCTGGGCGGGGGTGAACCGCCCCGATGCGGCGCAGCGCGCGGGGCTTTACCCGCCGCCGGCCGGCGCCTCGCCCCTGCCGGGGCTGGAATGCGCGGGCCATGTCGCCGCCGTGGGCCCCGGGGTGGCGCGCTGGCAGCCGGGCGATGCCGTCTGCGCGCTGCTGCCGGGCGGGGGCTATGCCGAATATGTCGTCACCCCCGCCGCCCATGCCCTGCCGGTGCCCGAAGGCATGGCCCTGCGCGAGGCCGCCTGCGTGCCCGAGACGTTCTTCACCGTCTGGGGCAATGTGTTCATGCGCGGCGGGCTGAAGGCGGGCGAGCGGTTTCTGGTCCATGGCGGGTCGAGCGGCATCGGCACCACCGCGATCCAGCTGGCCCGCGCCTTCGGCGCGCGCGTCTTCGCCACCGCCGGATCGGCCGACAAATGCGCCGCCTGCGAAGGCTTGGGGGCGGAACGGGCGATCAATTACCGCGACGAGGATTTCGTGGCGGTGATGAAGGCAGAGGGCGGGGCGGACCTGATCCTCGACATGGTGGGGGGCAGCTATATCCAGCGGAATATCCGGGCCTTGGCCGATGACGGGCGGATGGTGCAGATCGCCTTCCTGCAAGGCCCCAAGGCGGACCTGAACCTTGTCGAGGTGATGACCCGCCGCCTGACGCTGACCGGGTCCACCCTGCGCCCGCAATCCGACGCCGCCAAGGCCCGCATCGCGGATGCGCTGGAAACGCAGGTCTGGCCCTTGCTGGCCGCGGGCCGGGTGGCGCCGGTGATGGACAGCGAATACCCGCTGGAGGATGCGGCGGGCGCCCATGCGCGGCTGGAAAGCGCGGGCCATATCGGCAAGATCGTGCTGCGGGTGACGGGCTGAGGAGGGGGGCCGGGGCAAGCCCCGGCCCGCGATCCCCGCGCCTGATGCTGACGCCAAGATGCAGGCCGGGGCCTGCCCCGGCGCGCCTTACGCCCGCAGGGTGCCGCCGGTGGCCTTCTGCACCTTTTCCACGATCTTCGCGCTGACGGCCTCGATGTCCTTTTCCGTCAGGGTCTTGTCCTGCGGTTGCAGCCGCACGGTGATCGCCAGCGATTTCTTGCCCGCGCCCATCTGTGCCTCGGCCTTGTCGCCCGCGAACTGGTCGAACACCCGCACGCTTTCGATCAGCGCCTTGTCGGCCCCCTGCGCCGCGCTGACCAGCGCCAGCGCCTCGACCCCGCTGTCCACGACGAAGGCGAAATCGCGTTCCACCGCTTGCAGGTCCGACATCGCCAGCGCCGGGCGGCTGGCGGATTTCGCCTTGGGCTGCGGCACGTTGGCGGGCCAGACCGTAAAGGCCACCGCGGGACCCTTCACATCCATCTCGCGCAGGATGCGGGGGTGGATCTCGCCGAACACCGCCAGCGTATTGGGGCCGAGTGCGACGACACCGGCCCGCCCCGGATGGAACCAGCCCGGCACCTTGCGGCCGATCTGCACCCGCGCGGGCGCGCCAAGCGCGGCCAAAACCGCCTCTGCATCCGCCTTGGCATCGTAAAGGTCCACCGCCCGGCGCGACCCGAACGGATCGCGCGGGGCCGAGGCGCCGACCAGAAGCCCCGCCGCCTGCACCGCCTGTTCCCCCGGCTCGCCGCCGCTGAAGGCGGGGCCGACCTCGAACAGCGCCAGATCCATGAACCCCCGCGCCTGATTGCGCGCCGCCGCCCGCAAGAGACCCGGCAGCAGGTCGGGGCGCATATGGGTCATTTCCGAGGAAATCGGGTTCTCGATCCGCACCGCATCGCCGCCGCCGCCAAACAGCGCCGCCGCGCCTGCGTCGATGAACGAATAGGTCACGCATTCGTTGTAGCCGAGCGCCGCCAGTGTCCGCCGCGCGGTGCGCTCGCGCAACTGCCCCGGGGTCAGGATCGGCGCGGGCACACCGGCACGGGTGCGCGGCATCGGCTTGCCCTCCAGCCGGGTCAGGGATGCGATGCGCGCCACTTCCTCGACCAGATCGGCCTCGCCCTGCACATCGGGGCGCCATGACGGCGGGAAGGCGCGATCCCCCTCCACCCGGAAGCCGAGCGCGGCGAGCGTCGCGCGCTGGTCGGCCTCGGGGATGTCCATGCCCACAAGGCGGCTCGCCCGCGCGGGGTCGAAACGGTAGCTGCGCGCGGTATCCGGCACCGCGCCGTCCACCACCACCTCGGACGCCTCGCCCCCGCAAAGGTCGAGGATCATCCGCGTCGCGGCCTCCAGCCCCGGCAGGGTGAATTCCGGGTCCACCCCGCGCTCGAACCGATAGCGCGCGTCGGAATTGACCTTCAGCGCCCGGCCCGTGGCGGCGATGGTGATCGGATCCCAGTACGCGGATTCGAGGAACACGTTCACCGTGCCCCCGGTGCAACCCGAATGCTCGCCTCCCATGATGCCGCCGATGCTTTCCGGCCCCCCGGCGTCGGAAATCGCCATCATTCCCGGCTGGAAGCGATAGGTCTTGCCGTCGAGCGCCAGCAGCTCCTCGCCCCCCGCGGCCGGATGGATGCGCAGCACCCCGCCCGCCACCTTGTCGGCGTCAAAGACATGCAGCGGCCGGTTGAGATCGAAGGTGAAAAGGTTGGTGATGTCCACCAGCGCCGAAATCGGCCGCAGCCCGATCGCCTTCAGCCGCCGTTGCAGCCAGTCGGGCGAGGGGCCGTTCGTCACGCCGCGGATGACGCGGCCGGCGAACAGCGGGCAGCCCTTGTCCTTCAGCGCCGGGTCGATTTCCACCCGGACGGGGCTGGCGAAGGTGCCCGGCACCGGCGCGATTTCCAGCGGTTTCAGCCGCCCGAGGCCCCGCGCCGCCAGATCCCGCGCGATCCCGCGCACGCCGAGCGCATCGGGGCGGTTGGGGGTGATCTTGATATGGACCATCGGGTCGTTCAGCCCGCGCCAGTCGATGAACCGCGCGCCGAGCGGCGCGTCCGTCGGCAGGTCGATGATGCCGTCATGATCGTCCGACAGCATCAGTTCGCGTTCCGAACAGAGCATGCCGTTGGAATCCACCCCCCGGATCACCCCAGGCTTGAGGTCCACCCCGGTGCCCGGCACATGCGTGCCGACCGGTGCGAACACCCCCACCAGCCCGGTGCGCGCATTGGGCGCGCCGCAGACCACCTGCACCTCTTCCACCCGCCCGCCGGGGCCGTCGGGGTATGTTTCCACCCGGCAGAGCCGCAGCCGGTCGGCATTGGGATGCGGCTGCGCCTCGATCACCCGGCAGATGCGGAAGGCGCCCAAGATGCGCGCCGGATCCTCCACCCCCTCGACCTCCAGCCCGAGGTCGGTCAGCGCCTCGAGGATCGCGTCGAGCGGCGCATCGGTTTCAAGATGGTCCTTGAGCCAGGAGAGGGTGAATTTCATCGGTCTGGGTCCTTGGGCGCGGCGCGGTTGGTCGCCCCGGGGCCTAGCGCAATTCGGGGGAAAGGGGAAGGCGGCTGTGGCGGGGCCTTGTTTCCGCTGTTGCGCGCAGGGGTTCTGGCGCGGCGGGGGCCAGCCCCCGCGCCCCCGGGATATTTATGGACAGAAAGTGAAAACGGGCGCGCCCTTGCGGGGAAGGGAATGCGCCCGCGGCTTCATCTTTTCAAAAATACTCCCGCCGGAGGCCGCCGACCTCTCGGCGCGCGGACCGGCGGGGGTGGGGGCTCAGTTCAGGATCGCGAAGCCTTCGGCGGCGAAATGGGCGTCGGCGGCGTCGGCCGTCAGCGCCTCGAAGAAGGCGCGGTCGGCGGCGTCGGCGGCGCCGGTCAGCAGGGCGGCGGGATAGAGGATCGCGGGATGCGTGGCGGCCGGGAAGGCGCCGACCACGGTCACGCCCTTGTCCGCTGCGGCGTCGGTCGCATAGACGATGCCATAGGGCGCCTCGCCCGAGGACACCAGCGCCAGCGCCGCGCGCACGTTGTCGGCCTGCGCGACCGAGGGCGCAACGCCATCCCACAGGCCGAGCGCGGTCAGCGCCGCCTTGCCGTATTGCCCCGCGGGAACCGCGTCGACCAGCGCCATGGCCAGCTTGCCGCCATCCAGCAGCGCGGGCAGGTCGAGCGTCGCGTCGATCGCGACCGGCGCGGCATCGGCGCCGTGGCCGACCAGCACCAGCGTGTTGCCCAGAATGTCGGCCCGCGTATCCGCGACCACCAGCCCGGCCTTTTCCACCTCGTCCATCCAGTTGACGGCAGCCGAGATGAAGATGTCGGCGGGCGCGCCTTCGATGATCTGGCGGGCGAGCGCGTTGGACCCGGCGTAGGAGATCGTCACCCTATGGCCGGTGGCGGCCTCGAAGTCCTGCGCCACGGCGTCGAGCGCGTTCTTGAGCGAGGCGGCGGCGAAGACCACGACCTCTTCTGCGGCGGCGGGCAGCGGCAGCAGGGCGGCGAGTGCTGCGGCAAGCGCCAGGCGGCGCGGGGCGGGGGATGCGGGCATGGGGCCTCCGGTTTCGATATGTTTCGTCGGAAGTATCGCCGGGTCATCGCGGATGGCAAGGGATATTTCCGCCGAGACATATCGGCGCGGCAATCTGGCGGTGGACCGGGCGGCGCGCGGTCGATATATTCTTGTAGGCATATCGAAGCGGAGGCCATGATGCAGATGACCAGAACCGCAGCCTGCCGGGTGGCCGGGGGCCATGGCGCGACCGGGGGGCCGGTGGCGAAATGCCTGTCCGAACGCGGCGACGGCCGCAGGGCCGCGCGCCGCAGGGCGCTCGGGGCGCTTGCCGGGGTGTTGCTGCTGCTGGCGCTGGCCGTGTGGCAGGCGGGTGTGGCGGATATGCCGCCGCCGCCCGCCGGAACCGCCGCCGGGGGCTGATCTCAGCCGGCGTGCGTGCTCGGCATGTCCAGCGCGCCGAAGCCGTAGTGGCGCAGCCAGCGCAGGTCGGATTCGAAGAAGGCGCGCAGGTCGGGGATGCCGTATTTCAGCATCGCCATCCGGTCGATCCCCATGCCGAAGGCGAAGCCCTGCCACTGGTCGGGGTCGATCCCGCCGGCGCGCAGCACCTTGGGGTGCATCATCCCCGATCCCAGCACCTCCAGCCAGCCGTCGCCTTCGCCCACGCGCAGCTGGCCGCCGACCCAGGAACACTGGATGTCGACCTCTGCCGAGGGTTCGGTGAAGGGGAAGTGGCTGGCGCGGAAGCGGGTCTTCACCTTGGTGCCGAAATAGGCGGTGAAGAATTCTTCCAGCACCCATTTCAGGTTGGCCATGGAAATGTCGCGGTCGATCGCCATGCCCTCGATCTGGTGGAACATGGGGGCGTGGGTCTGGTCCATGTCCATGCGGTAGACGCGGCCCGGCGCGATGACGCGGATCGGCGCGCCCTGGGCCTGCATGGCGCGGATCTGCACCGGGCTGGTATGGGTGCGCAGCACATGCGGCGGGCGGTCGTCGCCTGCCGCGCGGTGCATGAAGAACGTGTCGTGTTCCTGCCGGGCGGGATGTTCGGGGGCGATGTTCAGCGCGTCGAAATTGTACCAGTCGGTTTCGATCTGCGGCCCCTCGGCGACGGCAAAGCCCATGTCGGCGAAGATGGCGGTGCATTCCTCGGTCACCTGGCTGACCGGGTGGATGGTGCCGCGCGGGCGGGGGCGGCCGGGCAGGGTGACATCCAGCCATTCCGCGCGCAGCCGTTCTTCCAGCGCCGCATCGGCCAGCGATGCCCTGCGCGCCCGCAGCGCCGCATCCAGTTCGTCCTTGAGCGCGTTCAGCGCCGGGCCCGCGGTCTGGCGTTCCTCGGGCGACATCTGCCCGAGGCCGCGCATCAGCGCCGAGACCTCGCCCTTCTTGCCAAGCGCGGCCAGCCGCAATTCCTCCAGCGCGGCCTCGCTGCCGGCGCCGGCGATGCCGCCGAGATATTTGGCGCGTAGCGTGTCGAGCCCGTCCATTGCGATGCCTCCGGTTTGCGGCCTGTCCTGCGGGGTGCTAGCGGGCGCGCCCCGCGAATGCAAGCGGTGGCGTGCGGCATGAAAAAACCCCGCGCGGCCGGGCCGGCGGGGTTTTCGCTGTTGCGGGCCCGTGCGGGTCAGGCGACGGCGGCGCGGGCCTGTGCGGCGATGGCGTTGAACGCCTCGGGCTCGTGCACGGCCAGATCGGCCAGGACCTTGCGGTCCACCTCGATCCCGGCCTTGTTCAGGCCGTTGATCAGGCGCGAATAGGTCATTTCGGCATCGAACAGGCGCACGGCGGCGTTGATCCGCTGGATCCACAGCGCGCGGAAGTTGCGCTTGCGGGTCTTGCGGTCGCGGGTCGCGTACTGGTTGGCCTTGTCGACGGCCTGGGTCGCGGTGCGGAAGTTGGTCGAGCGGGCGGCGTAATAGCCCTTCGCGGCCTTGATCACCTTGCGGTGACGGGCGTGGGTCACGACACCGGATTTGACGCGGGACATCTGATGCTCTCCTTACCGGTTGTAGGGCATGTATTTCTTGACGATCTTCTCGTCGGCGTCGCACAGGATCATCGTCCCGGTGACGTCGCGGATGAATTTCGTCGAGCGTTTGATCATGCCGTGGCGCTTGCCGGCGGGGCCGGCCTTCACCTTGCCGGTCGCGGTGAAGCTGAAACGCTTCTTCGCGGCGGATTTGGTCTTCATCTTGGGCATTTCCATCTCCTCATTCGGGTGGTCGGAACGCGACTCGGCATGCCACACCGGCCGGACGCGCCATAGAGGCCCGGGCGATACACGGCCCGGGCGCGGGTTGCAAGGGGGATGGGGGCGATTCAACGGATGAAGCGGCCGATCACCCGTTCGAAGGCCGAAGGCACATCCGAAATCGAATAGCCCGAGGGTTTCTGCCACACCGCGGCGACGATCAGGCCCGAGGCCAGCATCACCAGAATCGCCGCGGCGCGGGGCGGGCGGCTTTCGGAAAAGGCGCCGATCAGGGCGGGGATGGCCAGCAGGCCGAGACCGACCCCCACCACCAGCATCAGGTCACTGTCCAACCACTTACTCCTGTACGCGTTGACGTGTTACTCGGGACCGGCACGATAGATCAGGCGTTCGTCGCAAGGCGCGATGCGCAGGATGTTGGTGGACCCCTGCACGTTGAAGGGCACGCCGGCGATCACGACCACCTGGTCCTCCTGCCGGGCAAAGCCTGCCTCGCGCGCGATCTGCACCGCGCACAGCACCGCGCCCTTGAAGCGTTCCTGCGGTTCCACCACCACGCAATGCGCGCCCCAGGTCAGGCACAGCCGCCGTGCCGTGCCGCCGAGCGGCGTCAGCGCGATGATCGGCACGCGCGGGCGTTCGCGTGCGACCAGCGACACGGTGTTGCCCGACTGGGTGAAGCAGCAGATGGCGCGGATGTCGGTGGTTTCCGCGATCTCGCGCGCGGCGGCGACGATGGCGTCGGCGACGGTGGAGCGGTTGGCGCGGCGGCTCGATTCGATGACCTCGCGATAGGTCGGGTCGCGTTCGACCTCCTGCGCGACGTTGTTCATGGTGCGCACGGCCTCCACCGGGTATTGCCCGGCGGCGCTTTCGGCCGACAGCATCACCGCATCGGCGCCCTCATAGATTGCCGTTGCCACGTCCGACACCTCTGCCCGCGTGGGCACGGGCGATTCGATCATGCTTTCCAGCATCTGTGTCGCCACGATCACCGGCTTTGCCGCCGCGCGGCAGCGGCGCACCAGCCGCTTCTGGATCGGCGGCACGGCATGGACCGGCAGTTCCACCCCCAGATCGCCCCGCGCCACCATCACGCCGTCGGATACCTTGAGGATCTCGTCGAACGCCTTCACCGCCGCCGGTTTCTCGATCTTCGACATCACCGCCGCCCGGCCCCGGGCCAGCGCGCGGGCCTCTTCCACATCCTCGGGCCGCTGGACGAAGGACAGCGCCAGCCATTCCACCCCCAGATCGCAGACGAATTCCAGATCGCGCCGGTCCTTTTCCGACAGCGCGGCCAGCGGCAGCACCACGTCGGGCACGTTCACGCCCTTGCGGTTGGAAATCGTGCCGCCCACGGCCACGGTGCAATCGGCGAAATCGGGGCCGCAATCATCCACCCGCAGGCGGATCTTGCCGTCGTTGACCAGCAGGTCCGCCCCCGGTTCCAGCGCGGCGAAAATCTCGGGGTGCGGCAGGCAGACGCGCGCCGCCCCGCCTTCGGCCGGGTCGAGGTCGAGCCGGAAGCGCGCGCCCTCGGCCAGTTCCACCGGGCCGTCGGCAAAGGTGCCCACGCGCAGCTTGGGGCCCTGAAGGTCGGCGAGGATGGCGATGGGGCGGCCGCATTCGGCCTCCACCGCGCGGATGATGGCGTGGCGGGCGGCGATGTCGTCATGGGTGCCGTGGCTCATGTTCAGGCGGAACACGTCGGCGCCTGCCTCGAACAGCGCGCGGATCGTGGCGTGGTCGGACGAAGCCGGGCCGAGCGTCGCGACGATCTTGATGTTGCGCATGCGTCTCATCGGCCGGTGTCCTTTCCTGTGCGCCCCTTTGCGGGCCTTTCCGGGTTATCGCGGAATTCCCGGGCCGCGGCAACTGGCGCCGGGCCGCGGGCAAGGCTATGGGGGTCTTGCAACGGCAGGGTGGCAGGCAGATGACAACACTTCCTTACCGGATCGAGGGCGAGGCGCGCCCGGGCCGCTGGCTGGTGACATGCGATCATGCGACGAACCGGGTGCCGGCGGATGTGGGCGGGGGCGATCTGGGGATCGGGGCCGCCGACATGGCCCGCCACATCGCCTATGACGTGGGCGCGGCGGGGCTTGCATCGGCGCTGGCGGAACGGCTGGACAGCCCCGCGATCCTGTCGGATTTCAGCCGTCTGGTGATTGACCCGAACCGGGGCGAGGACGACCCGACGCTGGTGATGAAGCTTTACGACGGCACCATCATCCCCGCCAACCGCGATGTGGACGGGGCAGAGGTCGAACGGCGTCTGGAAACCCTCTACCGCCCCTATCACGCGGCGCTGGCGCGGCTGGCGGCGCGGCGGGCGGATGTGGTGATCCTCGCCGTGCATTCCTTCACCCCCTGCCTGCGCGGTCGCCCGCCCCGGCCCTGGCATGTCGGCGTGCTGCATGCCGACGACATGCGGCTGTCGGGGCCCCTGCTGGCGCTGCTGCGGGCCGAACCCGACCTGTGCGTGGGCGACAACGAACCCTACGGCGGCCATCTGCCCGGCGATTCCATCGACCGCCACGCGCTGGCCCCGGGCCGGCAGAACACGCTGGTCGAGGTGCGGAACGACCTGATCGCCACCCCCGACGCGCAGGCGGCATGGGCCGCGCGGCTGGCCCCCATGCTTGACGCCGCGCTGACAGCGGCCGAAGCTTGAGCGCAGGAGGACCCGCCATGGACGACACCACCCGCACCGAGATCGAGGCCGCGACCTTCCGTGCGCTGATGCATCACCTGCTGGACAAGCGGCCCGATGTGCAGAACATCGACCTGATGAACATGGCCGGCTTTTGCCGCAACTGCCTGTCGCGCTGGTATCAGGAGGCCGCGGCGGAACGCGGCATCGCGCTGTCCAAGGACGAGGCCCGCGCCATCGTCTACGGCATGCCCTACGAGGACTGGCGCGCCCGCCACCAGACCGAATCGACCCCCGAACAGCAGGCCGCCTTTGCCGAGGCGTTCCGCCGCAATGTGGGCGATGCGGGCTGACCGGCAACAATCCGGCCCTGCGCGGCATCCGGGTTGCGCGGGCGGAAACGGAATGTGGCCGATTCTTGACAGGATGGGGGCGAAAACGGCACCTCCATGGCAGGCTGCGTCGCGGCGGGCTGGACAACGGGCTTGAACGGACCGGGCATTGTGAACGTAGAGAGTGACCTGCACCGAAAACTGGCCGAGGCCGCGGCGAAGGGCGGCCCCCGTTTCGACTTCAGCGGGCTGGACCGGCTGTTCACGCTTTCCGCCCCCCTGCCGCAGCACAGCACCCGCCCGGCCGATCTGCCCCGCGCGGGCTGACGGCGCGCGGCCGAAATCCCATTCCAGCCCCCGGCCCCCTGCGCTATCCTGCCCCCAAAGGCGACGGAGGGGCCCATGCGCGCAGCGGATCAACTGACGGCTTTCGTACAGGCGGCGCTGGCCGCCGGGCGGGGGCGGGAAGAGATCGCCGCCGCCCTGACCGCCGCGGGGTGGAGCGCGCCGGAAATCGCCGCCGCTCTCGACGCCTGGCATGCCGCCCCCGGCCTGCCGCCGGTGCCGCGCCCGCGGCCCTATGTGTCGGCGGGCGAGGCGTTCTTCTACGCGCTGCTGTTCGCCAGCCTCGCCATGACCGCGTGGCATCTGGTCTCGCTCTTCCATGCGCTGATCGACATGTGGCTGCCCGACAACGGGCGCGAGGACTGGCGCTATTACGGCGCAAGTTCGTCGATCCGGTGGGCGGTGGCGGCGCTGGTGGTGTTCGGGCCGCTGTTCCTGTGGCTGCATGCCCGCGCCGCGCGGGCGCAGGCGGCGGATCCGGGGCGCGGGCGGTCGGTGGTGCGGCGATGGGTTGGGTATCTGGCGCTGTTTCTGGCGGCCTGCTCGCTGTTGGGCGACCTCATCGCGGTGGTCTATGCCTTCCTGTCGGGCGACCTGACGCTGCGCTTCCTGCTCAAGGCGCTGGTGGTGGCGGCGGTGGCCGGGGTGGTGCTGGCGCTGTTCCGCCGCGATGCGGAAGGGGATGCCCATGCGCGCTGACCGCCTGACGCTGTGGCTGTTCGTGGCGCTGCTGGCGGCGGCGGTGGTGTTGGGCCTGGTGGCGTCCGGGGGCCCCGGGACCGCGCGGGCCGAACGGCGCGACAGCGAGCGGATGATGAACCTGCGGGGGCTGGCGGGGCATGTGCAATGCGTCGCGAATGCCGCCGGGGGCCGCCTGCCCGAGGCGATCCACCCCGATCCGGCCTGCAATCAGGACATCGTGCTGAACGACCCCTTCGACGGCACGCCCTACCGTTACGAGCGCAGTTCGGACACCAGCTTTCGCCTCTGCGCCGGGTTCGAACGGCCGCAGGTGCTGCGCCCCAACCGGGATTTCGAGGCGTCGAGCGGCTGCCTGGTCGTCGACTACAAACCCGCCACCCGCACGCCCTGACCTGTTCACAGGGCCGGGTTATCGAGGGGCGGTGCGGTCAGCGACCGCGCCAGATCCTCCAGCACGCGGTCGGCCTCTGCCGGGTCGAAATCGGTGCGGTACCGCTTGCGCACGCCGTGATCGGACAGCAGGTGATATTGCGACGGCGCGACCCCGTGGCGGGCGAGGCAATTGCGCACGCAGGCCAGCGCGCAACCGTCGATCGCCACGATCCGGCGGCCCGATGTCGCGACCCGCACCAGCCGGGGCACATCGCCGCCCACGCCCGCGATGCAGGACATTTCGGCCAGCCCCCGCCGGTCCAGCGAAACGGCAAGGTAGTTCGCCATCTGCGCCGCGCTGGAACAGCCCGAACAGGAATAGACGAGGGGAAGCTCGGCGCGGGTGGACATGGCGGCCTCGGCGTCTGGAAAGGGGCAGGATGCGGGGCGCAGCATGGCAACCGCAGCCTTCGGGGCCAAGGCACGAATCGTCGCAGCCACTCGCGCCTTGCCCGGTGCGGGCGGGCGGGAAGAACGAGGCGCCCTCGGCCACGCGATGGCGCGCGCGCCCGTGACGGGGAGGTTGGATCGACATTCAGCCCGCCGCCGCGCCGGGTGGGGTCAGGAAACGCACTGCGTTTCCCCCGCCTGTTGCGCGGCGGTGCCACTGGAAACCCTGACGCCTCAGACCCGAGAGGCCAGCGCCTGCCCCGGCGGGCGCTGGCCGGGGGCTTTGGGCCCCCGGCCGGGGCAGCGGTAGAGGGCATCGCTATGGCGAAGGCATGCGCCTTCGCCAGATAGAGCGCGGGTGAAACTCGATCCGCGTTCATGGGGCCGGGTTCTCCCGCAGCGCAAGACGCAGGCGGAGGGCGGGAAGGTTTTGCCGGAAAGAGTCCCGGGGCGAAGGGGCGACCCGTTCCCGGGGGATGCGGGTCATGCAGGCGGGGGCCTGCCCCGGCATTCCCGCCTCGGTGATGCCTGCGGCGGGCGATCCGGGGGGCTTGTCCCTGCGGCAGGGGCTGACATAGTGGCGGGTGCGGCGCTTCCTGCGCCTGTCCGAAACCCGCCGATACCGCAGAAAGCCCGATGTCCCATCCCCCCAACGCCCTTTCACCCGCAAGCACGGGGGCGCGGCAATGAGCGCCGCCCCCGCCCCCCCGGCCCCGTTCCTCATCCGCGCGCTGCTGCTGGCCGGGGTCTGGCTGATCTACCTCGTCTTCGGCCTGACGGCGGCGAGCCTTGCGCCGCTGGTCCCCCCGATCGCGGCCGAACTGGGCGTGGGCAATGGCGCGATGGGGCTGATCCTCGGCGCCTGGCCGCTGACCTATATCGCCGCCGCCCTGCCCGGGGGGGCGATGCTGGACCGGATCGGGGCGCGGTGGGGCCTTCTGATCGCGGTGGCGGTGATGGCGGCCTCGGCCTTTCTGCGCGGGGTGGTGGACACGCCGCTGCAACTGGCGCTGGCCGTGGCGCTGTTCGGGGTGGGCGGGCCGCTGATCTCTGTCGGTGCGCCCAAGCTGATCGCGCAGCTTTACGCGGGCCGTGCGCGCGGCACGGCGATGGGGATCTATGTCACCGGCCCCTATCTGGGCGGCATCCTGGCGCTGAGCCTGACGAACAGCGTTTTCCTGCCGCTGGCGGGGGGCGACTGGCGCGGGGTGATGGCGCTGCATGGCGGGCTGATCCTGGCGGCGGGGCTGGTCTGGGTCGTGATCGCCACGCTGCCCGCCGCCCGGCCGCTGACCGGACCCGCGGGCAAGAGCGGCAAGTTCGACCCCGCGGCCTTCCGCGATGTCGTGCGTTCGCGCGAGGTGCAGACGATCCTTGCGGTGGCCATCGGGATCTTCGCCGTCAACCATGCGCTGAACAACTGGCTGCCCACCGTGTTGCAGGCGCGGGGGCTGAGCGCGGCTGCGGCGGGCTATTGGGCCGCGATCCCGACGGCGGTGGGCATCCTCGGTGCGCTGACGGTGCCGCGGTTCGCCACGCCCGACCGGCAGGTGGGCATCATGGCGGGGCTGTTCGTGTCGATGCTGTGCGCGACGCTGCTGCTGCAACTGGTGCCGGGGCCGCTGCTGGTCGCGGGGCTGGTGCTGCAGGGCATCGCGCGGGGCACGATGATGACGGTGGCGATCATGCTGCTGATGGAATCGCGCGACGTGCCCAAGGAACGGCTGGGGCTGGCCGGGGGGCTTTTCTTCACCACGGCGGAAATCGGCGGGGTGATGGGGCCGGCGGCGTTCGGGCTGGTGTCGGACCTGTCGGGCGGCTTCGTGGTGCCGCTGGTGCTGCTGAGCGTGCTCTGTGCGCTGATGCTGGCGCTTGTGGGGCAACTGGCGCGGCTGCGCCCGCGGCTGGCGGCGGCGGGCTGAGGCCCGCCGCGCCCCTGCCTTACACGGCGGCCTTGCGGCTTTCGTCCAGATAGATCTCGCGCAGGCGGGTGGCCACCGGGCCGGGCGCGCCCGTGCCCACCTTGGCGCCGTCGATTTCCACCACCGGCATCACGAAGGCCGAGGCAGAGGTGAAGAACGCCTCGTCCGCCGCCTTGGCCTCGTCGACGGTGAAGGGGCGTTCCTCGACCGTCAGCTGCGCCTCTGCGGCATAGCGCAGCAGGGCGGCGCGGGTGATGCCGTGCAGGATGTCGTTCGACAGCGGCCGGGTGACGATGCGCCCGCCCTTGACGATATAGACGTTGTTCGACGTGCCCTCGGTCACGAAACCGTCCTCGACCAGCCAGGCGTCGTCCACGCCGGCGGCCTTGGCCATCATCTTGCCCATCGAGGGGTAGAGAAGCTGCACCGTCTTGATGTCGCGCCGGCCCCACCGGATGTCGGGGATGGAAATCACCTTCATCCCCGCCTTCGCCGCCGGATTGTCGGCCAGCCCCGGCTTCGACTGGGTGAACAGGACCACCGTGGGTTTCGTCACCGCAGGGTCGGGAAAGGCGAAATCGCGGTCGCCGGGGTTGCCGCGCGTGACCTGAAGGTAGACCATCCCCTCGGTCAGGGCGTTGCGGGCCACCAGTTCGCGGTGCACGGCCAGCCATTCCTCGGCGCCCATCGGGTTTTCGATCCCCAGTTCGGCCAGCGACCGCGCCAGCCGCTGCGTGTGACCCGCGAAATCCACCAGCTTGCCGTCCAGAACGCTCGTCACCTCATAGACGCCATCGGCCATCAGAAAGCCGCGGTCGAAGACCGACACCCGCGCCTCTGCTTCGGGCAGGTATTCGCCATTCACATAGACGATGCGGGTCATGGGCCGTCTCCTTCGGTGGGGCCGGTCAGCCCCATAGCGCGGGCTCCGGCGGGTGGACCTCGCCCGCGTCGTAGCGCAGGGGGTGCGGGCGGTCTTGTGCCAACAGAAGCGGGCCGTCAAGATCCGTCACCGCCGCCTCTTGCGCGACCAGCAGGGCGGGCGCCATCGACAGGCTGGTGGCGACCATGCAGCCGACCATCACCCCGAACCCCGCCGCATGCGCCGCCGCCCGCAGCGCCAGCGCCTCTGTCAGCCCGCCGGCCTTGTCGAGCTTGATGTTCACCATGTCGTACCGCCCGGCCAGCGCGGGCAGGCTGGCGCGGTCATGGCAGCTTTCGTCGGCGCAGACCGGCACCGGGCGCGGCAGCCCTTCCAGCGCCGCATCGGCACCCGCGGGCAGCGGCTGTTCCACCAGCGCGACGCCGAGCCGGGCCAGATGCGGGGCGAGGTCGGCATAGATTTCCGCCGTCCAGCCCTCGTTCGCATCCACGATGATGCGCGATTGCGGCGCACCCGCGCGCACCGCCTCCAGCCGGGGCATGTCGTCGGGGGTGCCCAGCTTGATCTTCAGCAGCGGCCGCCGCGCCTGCCGTTCCGCCGCCGCCCGCATCGCCGCGGGCGTGTCGAGCGACAGGGTAAAGGCCGTCAGCACCGGGTGCGGCGCGGGCAGGCCGGCCAGGTCCCACACCCGGCGGTTGGTCTGTTTCGCCTCCAGATCCCACAGCGCGCAGTCCACCGCATTGCGCGCGGCGCCCGGCGGCAACAGGTGCTGCAACGCCGCGCGGCCGACGTCCCCCGGCAGGCCCGCGATCTGCGCCGCCACGCTGTCCATCGTCTCGCCATAGCGCGCATAGGGCACGCATTCGCCGCGCCCCCGGTGGCCGTCGCGCGTGATGGTGACGGTCAGCACCTCGGCCACGCTGCGGGAACCCCGGCTGATGGTGAAGACCCGGGCAAGCGGAAAGCGATCGTGCGAAAGCGTGATCATCGGTCAGTAAAGCGGAAAGGTGGGTATCAGCCCGTATCCCTTGATCATCTCGAACGCGTCGGCAAGCGGGATGAGCGCGAGAAAGACCAGCGCATCCTGAAGATTGACCCGCAGGGTGCGTACGTTGAAGGTTACGCTTTCCTCGGTGCGGAACAGGGCGGGATTGGGCAGGATGCGGGGAACGCGGGCGGCGTAGTCGCCATAGGCGTCGCCGAATTCCGCCCGCAGGAATGCCTCCTCCTTCGCGGCGGTGATCGAGAGGATGGCGAAGATCAGCCCGGTCAGCACCACCGTCAGCACGACCGAGCCGAGCATCAGCCCGAAGCCCGCCACGCCGATGGTCGAGAAAAGATAAAGCGGGTGGCGCACCATGGAATAGGGGCCGTCCTGCATGACCACCTTGTTCTTGCGCGACCCGATATAGAGAATCGACCAGAACCGCCCCAGAACGGCGACGATGATCAGCGCGATCCCCGCGACCTCCATCATCTCGAAAATCCAATGCGTCTCCATCCACACGGATTTCGAGAAGATCACGAAGGGCAGGGCGATCAGGAACGCGATCCGCAGCGCGGCGATGCGGATCTTCTGGTTCACGGGTCGGGTGGCGGACAGGGCGGACATCGCTCGCTTCCTTGCTGGACGGGTCGCTTCAGATGGAGTCCGCGCCGCGCCGGCTGTCAAGCGCCACGCTGCGGTGCAAAACCGGCTTGAACCTTTCTGCGCAACAGAATAACGAATTGGATGACCATCCTGAAATATCATTGCGAGTCTGCCATGAGCTTCCGCCTTCAACCCCCTGCGCCCGCCCGTCCCAACCGCTGCCAGCTGTTCGGGCCCGGATCGCGCCCGGCGCTGTTCGAGAAGATGGCGGCGAGTGCTGCGGATGTGATCAACCTCGACCTGGAGGATTCGGTGGCGCCCGGCGACAAGGATCAGGCGCGCGCCAACATCATCAAGGCCACGCATGAGGTGGACTGGGGCAACAAATACCTGTCGATCCGCATCAACGGGCTGGATACGCCGTGGTGGTACCGCGACGTGGTGGACCTGCTGGAACAGGGGTCGGACCGTATCGACCAGATCATGATCCCCAAGGTGGGCTGCGCGGCCGATGTCTATGCCGTGGACGCGCTGGTGACGGCGGTCGAGGCCGCGAAGGGGCGGGCGAAGCGCATCAGCCTCGAGGTCATCATCGAATCCGCCGCCGGCATCGCGCATGTCGAGGAAATCGCGGCCTCCAGCCCCCGGTTGCAGGCGATGAGCCTTGGCGCTGCCGATTTCGCCGCCTCGATGGGGATGGCGACGACCGGCATCGGCGGCACGCAGGAAAACTATTACATGCTGCATCAGGGCGCGAAACACTGGTCCGACCCCTGGCACTGGGCGCAGGCCGCCATCGTCGCCGCCTGCCGCACCCACGGCATCCTGCCGGTCGACGGCCCCTTCGGCGATTTCAGCGACGATGAGGGTTTCCGCGCACAGGCGCTGCGGTCGGCCACGCTCGGCATGGTCGGCAAATGGGCGATCCACCCCAAGCAGGTCGCCCTGGCGAACGAGGTCTTTACCCCCTCTGCCGCCGCCGTCACCGAAGCGCGCGAGATCCTGGCCGCGATGGAGGAGGCGAAGGCCGCCGGTCAGGGTGCCGCCACCTACAAGGGCCGGCTGATCGACATCGCCTCGATGCGGCAGGCAGAGGTCATCGTGCGTCAGGCGGAACTGATCGGCGGCTAGGGATGCCCCGCGGCGGGGGGAAGAGGAGGCCGCCCGCCGCATCGAAAGGGGGCGCGCGCCCCGGACGGATCGTCCGGGGCGTTGCCGTTGCGGGAACACCGCGGCGCAGCGCGGCGTTGCAAATCCGGGGCCGGATAGGCATATAGACCCGACGCCAGAGCGGAGAACCGGATGCAGTACCTCGAATTCGAGAAGCCCCTCGCCGAGATCGAAGGCAAGGCCGAGGAACTCCGGGCCATGGCGCGGTCCAACGCGGGGATGGATGTCGAACGCGAGGCCGCGGCGCTGGACCGCAAGGCCGAACTGATGCTCAAGGACCTCTACAAGGACCTGAGCGCCTGGCGCAAATGCCAGGTCGCCCGCCATCCCGAACGGCCGCACTGCAAGGACTACATCGAGGCGCTGTTCACCGAATACACCCCCCTTGCCGGTGATCGGAACTTTGCCGATGACCATGCGGTGATGGGCGGGCTGGCGCGGTTCAATGACCAGCCGGTGGTGGTGATCGGGCAGGAAAAGGGCCACGACACCAAGTCGCGGATCGAGCGGAATTTCGGCATGGCCCGCCCCGAAGGTTATCGCAAGGCGATCCGGCTGATGGATCTGGCGCATCGCTTTGGCCTGCCGGTGATCACGCTGGTCGACACCCCCGGCGCCTATCCGGGCAAGGGCGCCGAAGAACGCGGCCAGGCCGAGGCGATTGCGCGGTCGACCCAGAAATGCCTTGAAATCGGGGTGCCGCTGGTGTCGGTCATCATCGGCGAGGGCGGATCGGGCGGGGCGGTGGCCTTTGCCACGGCGAACCGTGTCGCGATGCTGGAACATTCCGTCTATTCCGTCATCACCCCCGAGGGCTGCGCGTCGATCCTGTGGAAGGACGCCGAAAAGATGCGCGAAGCCGCCGAGGCCCTGCGCCTGACGGCGCAGGATCTGCTCAAGCTTGGGGTGATCGACCGTATCGTCAAGGAACCGCTTGGCGGTGCGCAGCGCGACCCGGCGGCCGCGGTCGAGGCCGTGGGCAAGGCGATCGAGGCGATGCTGAAGGATCTTGCCGGCAAGACGCCCGAGGCGCTGGTCAAGGATCGCCGGCAGAAATTCCTCGGGATGGGCAGCAAGGGCCTGGCGGCGTGATCCGGCGCTGACCCCGGCAGCGGGGTTGGCGAACGTGGCGGTGTTTCCCTTTTGCCCTGCGCACGAGGTCATGGATTGCCCGATCTCCTGAAGACGGTTCTTCGCCGCGGCGTCGCCTTTGCGACGGGTGCCGGTGTGGCCTTGGCCGGGGTCTGGGCCCTCCGCGCCTTTAACGGACCGGACGAGGCCACGCTGCTGCATGGACTGCTGCGCGATCATTGCCTGCCATGGGTCACCGACGCGGTGACGCCCTTTGCCGATGTCGGCCAGCCGGTCTCACCCGCCGAAATGATGCTGATCGATGACCCGATGCGCAAGTGGAGCATCGGCGCGCGGCGCATCGCCGACGGCCGGTTCGAGGCCGCCTGGGGTGCAACCACCGACTCCTGGGTGCCAAGCCGGCTCTGCCTGATAACGGCCGCGGAAACCGACGGTTTTGCCGTGCCGCCGGGGTCGCTGGTGACTGGCCTGACCGAGGCGCTGGCCGGCACCGGCCTGAAACCCGAGAACCCTGCCCCGGTCGATGGCCCGACCGTGATCGGCTGGGTGCGCGACGGCGATCTGCCCTACACGGGGCTGCGCCTTGTCATCGTTGCCGCGCCGGGCCGAATCCTTTCTGCGCAGATGGTGGACGATCAGGACTGAGGGCGGATCGTCATTCCGCCTTCGACCATCAGCCGGTCCGATGCGGTCTCTATGCGGTGCTCGATCTCGGCCATGAAGCGGTCGACCGGCATTCCCGGCGCGATGCCCGGCAGGAATTCCATCACCGCAAGGCCCGGTTTGCGCAGGATCCCGTGACGGGGCCAGAACACGCCGACGTTCGTGGCGGCGGGCACGCAGGTCTGGCCCAGTTGCGCGTAAAGATGGCCGGTGCCGATCTTGTAGGGGCGCCGCGCGCCCGCGGCGACGCGGGTGCCCTGGGGATAGATGATCAGCTGCCCGGGCAGTGTCGCACCCTTTGCGACGCCCTCCATCATCATCTTGATCGCCATCGCGCGCCGGCCGCGGTCCACCGGAACGCAGCCGATGCGCAATGCGTACCAGCCCAGGATCGGGGCCCAGACAAGTTCCTTCTTCATGATGAACTTGGGCCGGGGCACCACCGAACAGATGAGGATGATGTCGAAAAAGCTCTGGTGCTTGGCGGCGATGATGACCTCGTCCTGCGGAACGGGGCCGCGGATTTCGGATCGCAGCCCCACCAGCCAGTGCGCCAGAAACCGCACCGTGCGGCAGTAGGCGTGAACGGCGGCAAAGGCGCCGCGCCTGTCGAAGACGGCCCAGGGGGTGAAGAAAACGGCGTAAAGCGCCATCGTGGCATACATCAGCACGATGAAAATGGCCGAGCGGACATATTGCAGCGCCAGAAACATCACTGGAACTCCCGCAGCTTGGCCAACGCCGCGGCCCGCGTGGCACCAAATGCGACCCCGGCCGCCGCAAACGGCAGCACCAGCGGCCAGAGCCAGCCCCATCCGTGGAAGCCGAGCCCGGTCAGGAACCCGCCCGCCGCATCGGCCGACGGCAGAAGCGCCACCGCCAGCATCCCCGCCAGCGCCCCCGCCAGCGCCCCCGCGAAGGCGCGCAGGGTAAAGCGGCGCACGAAGGCGCGGGCGATGAAGGCGTCGCGCGCGCCCACCAGCCGCAACACCCGGATCACCTGCGCGTTCGAGGCCAGCGCCGCATTGGCCGCCAGCGTGATCATCGCCGCCATCGTCGTGCCGATCAGGATCATCGACACCGTGCCGATCAGCCGCAGCCGCCCCGCCGCCACCGCCAGCGGGCGGCGCCAGCGGGTGTGATCGTCCAGCACCGCGCCCGGGGCCTCTGCCGCCAGCCGCAGGCGCAGCCCCTCGGCGTCATAGCCGCCGTCGCCTTCCGTCACCTCGATCAGCCGGGGCAGGGCGAGGCTTTCGATCGGCAGGTCGGGGCCGAACCAGGGTTCCAGCAGCGCGCGCTGTTCGACATCCGACAGCGCGCGGGCGCGGGCCACGCCCGGGGTCGTCGCCAGCAGGTCCAGCACCGCGCGGGTCTGCGCCTCCATCTGTTCGCCCGGGGCCGAGATGCGGATGGTGGCGGTGCGGCTCAGCGCCTCAGACCAGCGGTCGGCGAGCCGGCCCGACGCCATCGACAGCGCCAGCGCAAAGACCGCCAGAAAGGCCATCGCCCCGGCGGTGAAGCTGGTCAGCCATGCGGTATGGCCCGAGGGCGGCACCACCCGGTCGGCGGGGGTGTCGGTGGTGCGCAGGCGGTCCATCAGGTTCACAGGTCCGCCCCCGCCAGTTGCACCCGCCGGTTCTGGATCCGCAGCACCCGGGCCGACACCTGCGCCTTGGCGGCGCGGATCAGGTTCATGTCATGGGTCGCCACGATCACCGTCTTGCCCATGCGGTTGAGTTCCACCAGCAGCGTCAGCAGGCGCAGCGACATGTCCCAGTCGAGGTTGCCGGTGGGTTCGTCCGCGATGATCAGCTGCGGCGACATGATCACCGCCCGGGCCACCGCCGCGCGCTGGCGTTCGCCCCCCGACAGTTGCGGCGGCAGCGCGTCGGCCATGGGGCGCAGCCCGACCCAGGCCAGCAGGTCCGACAGGTCGGCCACATCCGGTTCGCGCCCCGCCACGGTCAGCGGCAGCGCGACATTGGCCGCGATCGGCAGATGGTCGAGGAACTGGCAGTCCTGATGCACCACCCCGATCTCGCGGCGCAGTTCCGCCACCCCGTCGCGGTCGAGCCCGCGCACCTCGTGGTCGAACAGCGTCAGGCGGCCGGAACTGGGCAGCAGTTCGGCGTAGCAGAGCTTGAGGAAGGTGGTCTTGCCCGCCCCCGAAGGCCCGGTCAGGAAGTGGAACGACCCCGGTGCAAGATGCAGCGAGATGCCCGACAGCAGTTCGCCCCCGCCGTAGCTGTAGCCCACGTTTTCGAATGCGATCACGGCGGTCTCCGAATCTCCGGCGCGCATTCTGGCCAAAGGCGGGGGCGGATTCAATCGGGCGCGGCAGGCGGCGACACAAAGACTTGGAGAATGCGGGGCGAATTGTTACAAGATCAGGTGTGGGGTCTGCCTCGCCGCAGCGGGGCGCAGGATGGTAACGGTATGCGGCTGATCTGCCCGAATTGCGATGCGCATTACGAAGTCGACGACAGCGCCATCCCGGCGCAGGGTCGCGATGTGCAATGTTCGAACTGCGGGCATGGCTGGTATCAGTATCCCCCGGGGGCCGAACCGCGCGACGAGGATGCCGAATGGGCCGAGGCGGAATGGGACCGCGACGACCTGCCCCCCGCCCCGCCGCCCGCAGCCGAAGGCGAGCCGGAACCCGCGCCGGTGCGCCGCGCGCTGGATGAAAGCCTGCTGGCCGTGCTGCGCGAAGAGGCGGAGCGCGAATCCGAGGCCCGCCGGGCAGAGGCCGAACGCGCCGGTGCCCGGGGTCTGGAAATCCAGCCCGATCTGGGCCTGCCCCCCGCCGCACCCCCGCCGCGCGCGACCATCGACGATGCGGATATCGCGGTGTCGGCGGCGCTGGATGCGGCGATGGCTGCCGGGGGCGGGGCGGTTCCGGCCGAGGATCCCGCCCATCCGCGCCCGGCCGCGGCGGTGCGCAGCCCGGCACGGCGCGACCTGCTGCCGGATATCGAACAGATCAATTCCACCCTGCGCGCCAGTTCCGAACCCCGCCCGGCGGGTGACGGCGCGGCGGGGGCGGCGATGCGCCTGCCCGAAACCCAGGCAGAGGCGCGCAGCGGGTTCCGCAGCGGCTTTCTGATCGTGGTGCTGATCGCGGTGCTGCTGGCGGTGCTTTACGTGACCGCACCGCGCATCGCCGCCACGGTGCCGGCGGTGGCCAGGCCGCTGGCGGCCTATGTGGGCGCGGTGGATCAGGGCCGGGCGGCGGTGCGGCGGCTGGTGGCGCCGATCGAGGCGCCGCGGGCGGAATAGGGCCGGATAGTCTTTCACCCCTACCGTGTGGCTGGCGAAGGCGCGTGCCTTCGCCAGCGCGACCCCGGTACCACTGCCCCAGCCAGGAGCGGGGCGGGCGCTGGCCTGGCCTTTGCGCATGTGATCGCGGATTTTCACGGCACCCGCGCGCGACGGGCGCGGAAGCGCAGTGCGTTTCCTGCCCCGCCCTCAGAACCGGTCCAGCAGGCGGCGGAGGTAATCCAGTTCCTCCTCGGGCCGGGTGCGTTCGCCCGAACGGCGGCGAAGCTCGTCCAGCAGGTCCTCGGCCCGGCGGTGCGGGTTTTCGCCGCCCAGCATGTTCTCGTCCGTGCCGATGCGGCCGGATTCGCCCGCGCGGCGGCCCAGGGGATCGCGCGGCCCCGCCGGGTCGGCATTGCCGAAATCCTGCCCCGGCTGGCCGGGCTGGCCCTGCTGATCCTCTGCCAGCGCCTGATTGAATTCGCGCATGCCCTCGCGCAGGGCCTCCAGCGCCTCTGCCTGACGGTCGAGCGCGCCGGGCAGGTCGCCCTGGCGCAGCGATTCCTCGGCCTCTTCCATCGCGCGGCCCGCGCGGTCGAGGGCGCGCCGGCCCGCATCGCCGCGGTCGCTGCCCTCGCCCGGCAGCCGGCCCTGATCGAGGCCCCGCAGCCGGTCGCGCAGCGCGCGCTGGCGGTCGGCCAGATCGCCGGGGTCCGCACCCTCGCCTTCGCCCTCGCCGGGCTGGCCGTTGAAATCCTCCTGCAGGTCGCGGAACGCCTCGTCCGACAGGCCCTGCTGGTCGCGCAGGGTTTCCTGAAGGTCGCGCATCGCCTGGTTGCCCTGGCCCTGGCCCTGCCCGCCGGGGCCCTGCGTCACCTGCATGTTTTCCATCAGGCGGCGCAGCATCTCCATCAGTTCGGCGGCCTCGGCCATGCGGCCTTCCTCCATCAGCTGCTGGAGCCGGTCGAGCATCTGCTGCAACTGGTCGCCGGTCATCTGCATGCCCTGCATGTCCTGCGACAGTTGGGAATCGGGGTTGCGTTCGGCCTCTTGCGCCAGCTGGCGCATGTAGTTGTCCAGCGCCTCGCGGAATTCGCGCATCAGGTCGGCGATCTCGTCCTCTGACGCGCCGTTCTTCATCGCCTCGTCCAGCCGGTCCTGCGCGCGCTTCAGCCGTTCCAGCGCGGATGCCAGATCGCCTTCCTCGACCAGCAGGGCGATGTCCCACAGCACCTCGGCGATCTCGTCGCGCACCTCGGGGGCGAGCACCGGGTCGGAGGCGGCCTCCAGCCGGCGCAGCGCCACGCGCAGGCGCAGGAAGGCGCGTTCGTTGCGGATGAAGCCTTCGGGCCGGTTGGTGACGGCGCGCAGGATCTGGGCGGTGCGCCGGGCGTTGGCGGCGGTCCACAGCAGGTCGCGCCGGGCCTCGATGATGGCGGCGGCCAGCGGGTCGAAAAAGCGGCGGCCGGGCAGGGTGGCGGACAGGGGGTCGGCCATGCCGGTCTGGGTCTGCGCGTCCTCGGCCATCAGGCGGATGGTGACGGGCAGGTTGGCGAAGGGGTGTTTGGACACGTCGTCCGACAGGGTTTCGGTGAAATCCCGCCGGTCGCCGCGGAAGGGGAGAGGCAGGTCGAGCACCAGCGGCGCGCGCGGTTCGGGGTCCGCCGCGAGCCCATAGCGGCGGTCCACCGCGGCCAGATCGAGCGCGATTTCCGCCCGGCCCCCGGTCACGCCGTAATCGTCGCGGGCGGTGAAGCCCTGCCGCAATTCCCCCCGAGGCCCGCGATGGGCCACGCCTTCGGGGGCGATGTCGGGGGGGGTGTCGGGCAGCAGGGCGATGTCCCATGCGCGGCCGCCGGGGCCGTCGATCTCGATCCGCCCGGGGCGGGTCACGTCGAACTCTGCCGCTGAGGTGGCAGGGGTATCCGTGGCGGCGGGGGCGGGGGGCGACACGGTTTCGGTCAGGTCGAACGCCCCCGGCGCGCCGTAGAAACGCAGCATCACCCGGCTGCCCTGCGGCAGGTGCAGGCCGCCCGCCGCGACTTCATTGAGGTAGAGCGTCGGTTGCCCTGTATAGGCGGGGGGCTGGATCCAGCCTTCCCATGCGGGCCCGCCGGCCAGCGCGGGGCCCGCGCCCGGGGCCAGCGCCGTGACCGCCGCCACCCGGCCCCAGACCCCGAACAGCGCCGCCATCGCCAGCGCCGTCAGCGCGACATAGCGCAGCGCGAAAGGGTCGGCCCGGGCCAGCCGCAGGTCGGGTGCGGGGGCGCGGGCCTGCGCCGCGCGGGCGGCCATGCGGTCCACATGTGCCTGCCAGACGGCGGCCGATGCCGCATCGCCCGCGCCGATCGCCTGCCGGTCGGCCATCGCCGCCAGCGGCCGGCCCGGCAGCGTGGCATCGAGCCGCGCGCGCGCCTCTGCCGCCCGGGGCCAGCGGAACCGCCACGCCCCGCGCGCCGCCAGCACCAGCACCACCAGCCCCGCCGCGCCGAACACCGCCGTTCCCGCCTGCGGCGACAGCGCATCCTGCGCGCCGAAGGCCAGCGCCGCCAGCGCCGCCACCGCCACCGTCCATGCCGGCCAGAAGGCGCGCGCCAGCCGTTCCGCCACCATGCCCGCACGCGTCAACGCCAGCGCACGGCGCAGGCGGGCAGGCGGACGGATATGGGACGTGTCAGCGGTCATGCGGCCTTCCCCTAAGGGCGGGCTGCCGGGTCACAGCCACTCCGGGATCGTATCGCGCCCGAGGATTTCGTCAAACGTCGGCCGTGCCCGTATGACGGCGAAGTGATCGCCCTGCACCAGCACCTCGGGCACCAGCGGGCGGGTGTTGTATTCGCTGGCCATCACCGCGCCATAGGCCCCCGCGCTGCGGAAGGCGACCAGATCGCCCTCGGCCAGCAGCGGCAGTTCGCGCGCGCGGGCGAAGGTGTCGCCGGTTTCGCAGACCGGGCCCACCACGTCGAAGGGCTGCGTCGGGCCGCCGGGGGCGCCCTCGATCACCGGCACGATGTCGTGATGCGCCTCGTACATCGCCGGGCGCACCAGATCGTTCATGGCGGCGTCGAGGATCAGGAAATCCCGTCCCTCGCCGTTCTTCACATAGATCACCCCGGCGACCAGCAGCCCGGCATTGCCGGAAATCAGCCGCCCCGGCTCGATCTCGATCTCGCAGTCCAGATCGCCGAGCACGCGGTGGATCATCGCGCCATAGTCGGTGGGCAGCGGCGGCGCCTCGTTGCCGCGGGTATAGGGGATCCCCAGACCCCCGCCGAGGTCGAGCCGCCGGATGTCGTGCCCTTCGGCGCGCAGGGCGAGCGTGGTTTCGCGCAGCTTGGTGAAGGCGGCCTCGAACGGGGCGAGGTCGGTCAGCTGGCTGCCGATATGCACGTCGATGCCGACGGCGCGCAGGCCGGGCAGGCGGGCGATTTCGGCATAGACCTCGGATGCGCGGGCGATGGGGATGCCGAACTTGTTTTCCGACTTGCCGGTGGCGATCTTGGCGTGGGTTTTCGCGTCCACGTCCGGGTTGACCCGCACGGTGACGGGGGCGGTGACGCCCATCGCGGCCGCGACTTCGGACAGGGCGCGCATTTCGGGTTCGGATTCGATGTTGAACTGCCGGATCCCGCCTTCCAGCGCCAGCCGCATTTCCGCCCGCGTCTTGCCGACGCCGGAAAAGACGATGCGGTCGCCCGGTACACCCGCGGCCCTGGCGCGCAGGTATTCGCCGCCCGAGACCACATCCATCCCCGCGCCGAGATCGCCCAGAAGCTTCAGCACCGCGACGTTGGACAGCGACTTGATGGCGAAGCAGACAAGATGGGGCAGGGGCGACAGCGCCTCGGTGAACAGGCGGTAATGGCGCGTCAGCGTGGCGGCGGAATAGACGTAGAAGGGCGTACCCACCACCGCCGCGATGTCGGGGATGGCCACGTCCTCGGCATGCAGGATACCGCCCCGGTACAGGAAATGATCCATCACGCGCCCCTTTCGCTGCGGTCGGCCGGGGGCGGTATAGCAGATGCGCAAGGGGGTGCAATTAGGTGCGCCCGGTGGATCGGGCCGTTGTCCAGGGTCGAACCACCCTACCGGACAGGCCGCGCGCGCAGGAACAGATAGAGCGGCAGCCCGCATCCCGGGCCGATCAGCCAGACGGCGGGGATGGCGGCCAGCGCCTCCCAGTTGCGGCGGACGGCGGTTTCGGCAAGGGCCCAGAGGCTGAGCGTCAGTGCCGCGATCGCCATGTCGCCGCCGGCCGGGGCCCATTCGCCGCCCTGGGCCCACAGCCACCATGCATGCGCCGCGCCCGCCGCGGCCAAGACCAGCCAGACCGGGCGCAGCCGGGGGATCACTTGCGGATCTGGACGCCCATCCGCGCCTCGCCGCTGACGGTCACGCCATCCTGCGCCTGCGGATGGGTCGGCGGCCCTTCGGCGCCGCAGGCGGCCAGAAGGCCGAGCGGCAGGGCGAAGGCGGCGATGCGGATCAGTTTCATGCGAGAAGTTCCTTCCAACGTGCTATCTGGGCGCGGACCTGATCGGGCGCCGTGCCGCCGTAAGAAGTGCGCGAACGCACGGAATTTTCAACCCCCAGAACCCCGAACACCTCGGCGGTGATCCGCGCATGGACGGCCTGCATGTCGGCCAGCGTCAGGTCCGGCAGGTCGCAGCCCTTGTCCTCCGCCAGCTTCACCAGCGTGCCGGTGACGTGATGGGCATCGCGGAACGGCAGGCCCAGTTCGCGCACCAGCCAGTCGGCCAGATCGGTGGCGGTGGAAAAGCCCGACCCGGCGGCGGCGGCCAGCGCGGCACGGTTCGCGCTCATGTCCGTGACCATGCCGGTCATCGCGGCCAGCGACAGCATCAGGCTGTCGGCGGCGTCGAAAACCTGTTCCTTGTCTTCCTGCATGTCCTTGGAATAGGTCAGCGCGAGGCCCTTCATGATGGTGAACAGCGCCACGGTTGCCCCGAGAATCCGCCCGATCTTGGCCCGGATCAGTTCGGCCGCGTCGGGGTTCTTCTTCTGCGGCATGATGCTGGACCCGGTGGTGAACCCGTCCGACAGCCGCACGAAACGGAACTGCGCGCTGGACCAGATCACCAGTTCCTCGGCAAAGCGCGACAGGTGCATGGCGCAGATCGACGACGCCGACAGGAATTCCAGCGCGAAATCGCGGTCGCTGACGGAATCGAGGCTGTTCGCCGTCGGCCGGTCGAAACCCAGTGCGGCGGCGGTGGCGTGCCGGTCGATGGGGAACGAGGTTCCCGCCAGTGCGGCGGCGCCGAGGGGGCATTCGTTCATCCGCGCCCGCGCATCGGCGAATCGCGACCGGTCGCGGGCGAACATTTCCACATAGGCCATCATGTGATGGCCCCAAGTCACCGGCTGCGCGGTCTGAAGATGGGTGAAGCCCGGCATCACCCAGTCCGCGCCCGCCTCTGCCTGCGCGACAAAGGCGCGCATCAGTTCCGTCAGCCCCTCTACCGCCGCATCGCACTGGTCGCGCACCCACAGCCGGAAATCCACCGCCACCTGATCGTTGCGCGAACGCGCGGTGTGCAGGCGCCCCGCGGCGGGGCCGATCAGTTCGCGCAGGCGGTTTTCCACGTTCATGTGGATGTCTTCCAGATCGGCGCGGAAGTCGAACCCGCCCGCCTCGATCTCTGACAACACCGTGAGAAGCCCTTCCCCGATCGCCTGCGCGTCGCTATCAGAGAGGATGCCCTGCGCCGCCAGCATCGCGGCATGGGCCCGGCTGCCGCGGATGTCCTGGGCATAGAGCCGCTGGTCGAACCCGATCGAGGCGTTGATCGCCTGCATGATCGCGCTCGGCCCCGCGGCGAAACGCCCGCCCCACATCGCATTGGCGGACTTGCTGGTCGTGTCGGTCATGGCTCTGCCTTCGGAGGGGTGATGCTGCGCTTTCTGTTCGCCGTGGTCTACACGGTAGGTCTGCTGGGTGCAAACACGGCACATGCCGACCCGGCCCTTGCCGCGCTGCTGGAAGGCGACATGCGCAAGCTGGTGCTGCATGCCGACCCGCGCCCGGCGTCGGATGTGGCCTTCACCGATCCGCAGGGGGCCGAACACCGGCTGGCGGACTGGCGCGGGCGGCATCTGGTGGTGAACTTCTGGGCCACATGGTGCGCGCCCTGCCGCAAGGAAATGCCCGCGCTCGATGCGTTGCAGGCGCGGTACGGGGGCGGGCGGTTCGCGGTGCTGACCATCGCCACCGGGCGCAATACCCTGCCCGGCATCGACAAGTTCTTCACCGAGGCGGGGGTGAAGAACCTGCCCGTGCTGCTGGATGCCAAATCGGCGCTGGCGCGCGATTCGGGGGTGCTGGGGTTGCCGGTGACGCTGGTGCTCGACCCCGAGGGGCGGGAAATCGGGCGGATGGTGGGCGAGGCCGACTGGGCCGGCCCCTCGGCCGTGGCGCTGGTCGAGGCGCTGCTGGCGCGATAGCGCGAATTGCGCGCGTTAACCCGGCCTTCATCCCTGTGGCCGCATTCTGTCGCCGGTCGGCGAAGGAGCGGGCGATGGACGAGACGCAGTTGATAGCCGGGCTTGGGGATCCCCTGTCCTTCGCGGTGGCCGAACGCGACCGCGACACGCTGGCCATGGTGCGCGACGCGCTGGCGCGGGGGCGGATGGCGCTGGCGTTCCAGCCGGTGGTGACGGCGGGCGATGCCGGGCGCGTGGCGTTCCACGAAGGGCTGATCCGCATTCTGGACGAGGCCAACCGCCCGATCCCCGCGCGCGATTTCATGGGGGCGGCGGAAACCACCGAAACCGGCCGGTTGATCGACTGCGCGGCGCTGGAACTGGGGCTGGCGGCGCTGGCGGACGAACCGGGGCTGCGGCTGTCGGTGAACATGTCGGCGCGGTCCATCGGCTATCCGCGCTGGATGCGGGTGCTGGATGCGGGGCTGGACCGCGACCCCACGGTGGCCGAACGGCTGATCCTGGAAATCACCGAATCCTCCGCCATGCTGATGCCCGATCTGGTCACCGTGTTCATGGACGGGTTGCAGCGGCGCGGCATCGCCTTTGCTCTGGACGATTTCGGGGCGGGGTTCACCGCCTTCCGCTATCTGCGCGAATTCTTCTTCGACATCGTGAAGATCGACGGCCAGTTCATCCGCGGCGTTTCCCGCGACCCCGACAATCAGGTGCTGACCGCCGCGCTGGTGTCGATCGCGCGGCATTTCGACATGTTCACCGTCGCGGAATCGGTCGAGGCGCCGGAGGATGCGGCCTGGCTGGCCGCGAACGGGGTGGACTGCCTTCAGGGCTATCTGTTCGGCATGCCCACCGTGCACCCGCCCTGGCGCACCGGCGAACGCCGCCGGGCCTGAGGGGCCGCGGCGCTTTCGGCCTGTCCCCCCGGCGGGTGACGCTATTTCCTTGCGCCGCACCGCCGCATTGCTTAGGCCAAGAGGGTGCGGCGGCGGCAGGGGCCGCGCCAGCGGAAGGGAAGGGAACCCATGACCAATGTGGTGATCGTATCGGCGGCGCGGACGGCTGTCGGCAGCTTCAACGGATCCTTCGCCAATACCCCGGCGCATGACCTGGGCGCGGCGGTGCTGGAGGCGGTGGTGGCCCGCGCGGGCATCGACAGGGCCGAGGTGTCGGAAACCATCCTCGGCCAGGTGCTGACCGCCGGACAGGGCCAGAACCCGGCGCGCCAGGCGCATATCAAGGCCGGCCTGCCGCAGGAATCCGCGGCGTGGAGCATCAACCAGGTCTGCGGTTCGGGCCTGCGGTCGGTCGCGCTGGCCGCGCAGCACATCCAGCTGGGCGATGCCGCGATCATCGCCGCCGGCGGGCAGGAAAACATGTCGCTCAGCCCCCATGTCGCGCATCTGCGCGCTGGCCAGAAGATGGGCGACCTGAGCTTCATCGACTCGATGATCAAGGACGGTTTGTGGGATGCCTTCAACGGCTATCACATGGGCCAGACGGCCGAAAACGTCGCCAACCAGTGGCAGATCGGGCGCGAACAGCAGGACGAATTCGCGCTGGCCAGCCAGAACAAGGCCGAGGCCGCGCAGAAGGCGGGCAGGTTCGCCGACGAGATCGTTCCCTTCGTCATCAAGACCCGCAAGGGCGACGTGGTGGTGGATGCCGACGAATACATCCGCCACGGCGCGACCATCGACGCGATGACCAAGCTGCGCCCGGCCTTCGCCAAGGACGGGTCGGTCACGGCGGGCAATGCCTCTGGCATCAACGACGGCGCGGCGGCGGTGCTGCTGATGACGGACAAAGAGGCAGAACGCCGCGGCCTGAAACCGCTGGCCCGCATCGCATCCTACGCCACGGCGGGGCTCGACCCGGCGATCATGGGCGTGGGGCCGATCCATGCCAGCCGCAAGGCGCTGGAAAAGGCGGGCTGGAAGGTCGGCGACCTCGATCTGGTCGAGGCGAACGAGGCTTTCGCGGCGCAGGCCTGCGCGGTCAACAAGGACATGGGCTGGGATCCGTCGATCGTGAACGTCAACGGGGGCGCCATCGCCATCGGCCATCCCATCGGCGCCTCGGGTGCGCGGATCCTCAACACGCTGCTGTTCGAAATGGCGCGGCGCGACGCGAAGAAGGGCCTTGCGACGCTGTGCATCGGCGGGGGCATGGGCGTCGCCATGTGTCTGGAACGCTGATCCGGCGAAAAACGGTGCGCAACAATCTTGCGCACCGTAACCGGGTTGGGTAACGCTATTTCAACAGCAAGTCCTTGGAGGAACAGTCATGCCCAGAGTCGCCCTTGTCACCGGAGGATCGCGGGGAATCGGCGCCGCCATTTCCGTCGCGCTGAAGAACGCCGGCTATACCGTCGCCGCCAACTATGCCGGCAATGACGAGGCCGCCGCCGCCTTCACCGCCGAAACCGGGATCAAGACCTACAAATGGTCGGTGGCCGATTACGACGCCTGCGCCGCCGGCATCAAGCAGGTGGAGGCCGACCTGGGCCCGGTCGAGGTGCTGGTGAACAATGCCGGCATCACCCGTGACGCGATGTTCCACCGCATGACCCCGCAGCAGTGGAAAGAGGTGATCGACACCAACCTGTCGGGCGTGTTCAACATGACCCATCCGCTGTGGTCGGGCATGCGCGACCGCAAGTTCGGGCGGGTGATCAACATCAGCTCGATCAACGGGCAGAAGGGGCAGTCGGGCCAGGCGAACTATTCCGCGGCCAAGGCGGGCGACCTGGGCTTCACCCGCGCGCTGGCGCAGGAAGGCGCGCGCGCGGGTATCACCGTGAACGCGATCTGCCCCGGCTATATCGGGACCGAGATGGTGAAGGCCATCGACGAAAAGGTGCTGAACGAACGCATCATCCCGCAGATCCCCGTGGGCCGTCTGGGCGAACCCGAGGAAATCGCGCGCTGCGTGGTGTTCCTCGCCTCGGACGAGGCCGGGTTCATCACCGGATCGACCATCAGCGCGAACGGCGGCCAGTACTTCACCTGACCCGTTTCCCACGACTCGGAAAGGGGGCCCTCGGGCCCCCTTTTTCAATAGGCGCAGGCGTCGTAGATGCGCGTCAGATCGCCCTGCCAGTCGCCGTGATAATGGTCGAGCAGCCGGTCCGCCGCGGTCTTGCCGCTGGCGACACGTTCGCGCAGCACGTCCAGATAGCCGGTCTCGTCCCCGCCCGCGCCGGTGCGCGCGCGGGCCTTCAGCCCGGTCTCTGCCACCTCCAGCACCCGGGCGGCCAGATCGCGCAGCGCGATGCCGTCCACCACCCCGGCCAGCCCCTGTTCCGATGCGGCGACGCGCAGCCCCTCGCGCGTGGCGGTATCCCAGCCCTTGGCTATGTCCCAGGCGGCGTCCAGCGCGGTGGTGTCGTAGACCAGCCCGACCCACAGCGCCGACAGCGCGGTCATATGGTCCGCCGCCCCGCCATCGGCCCCGCGCATCTCGATGTATTTCTTCACCCGCGCCTCGGGGAACACCGTCGTCATGTGGTCGGCCCAGTCCGAAAGCGTCGGCACCTCGCCCGGCAGGGCGGGCAGGCGGCCGGCGAGGAAATCGCGGAACGACTGGCCGAGCGCGTCGATGTAATGCCCGTCGCGGTAGACGAAATACATCGGCACATCGAGCACGTAGTCCACATAGCGCTCAAACCCGAAGCCCGGTTCGAACACGAAGGGCAGCATGCCGGTGCGCGAATCGTCCAGCCCCCGCCAGATGCGCGAACGCCACGACCGATGCCCGTTCGGCCGCCCTTCGAAGAACGGCGAATTGGCGAAGAGCGCCGTGGCCACGGGTTGCAGCGCCAGCGCCACGCGCAGCTTTTTCACCATGTCGGCCTCGGACGCGTAGTCGAGGTTCACCTGCACCGTGCAGGTGCGGTACATCATCTGCGTGCCATGCGTGCCGACGCGGCCCATGTAGTCGGTCATCAGCCGGTAGCGGCCCTTGGGCATCACCGGCATGTCCTCGTGCCGCCAGATGGGCGCGGCGCCAAGGCCCATGAACCGCACGCCAAGCGGATCGGCCACCGCGCGCACCTCTGCCAGATGGCTGTCGATTTCGGCCCGCGTGGTGTGGATGTCGTCCAGCATCGCGCCCGACAGTTCCAGCTGCCCCCCGGGTTCGAGCGAGACATTCGCGCCGTTCCGCGTGAGGCCGATGATATGCCCCTGTTCCAGAACCGGGGTCCAGCCGAAGCGGTCGCGCAGCCCTTCCAGCACCGCGCGCACCGACCGGGGGCCGTCATAGGGCAGGGGGGCCAGCGTGTCGGCCAGAAAGCCGAACTTTTCGTGTTCCGTGCCGATGCGCCAATCCGCCGCCGGCTTGCAGCCCGAGGCGATATATTCCGCCAGTTGATCGAAATGCTCGATCGGGCCGCCGCCGGATTGGGGGATGGACATGCGCTTCTCCGATCTGCCGAAACTTCCGGCTGACACAGGTGCAGGCTGGAAACGGGCAAGTCAAGGCTGTCGCGGCAACAGCGGGCGCGGGTGGTGGCGCCAGATCACCGGCCGGTCGGCGGGATCGTCGAGCGCCGCCAGCAGCACCGCGGGGTCGAGGCCGGGCAGGGCGCCGAAGGCGTCGTACAGTTTTTCGGCCCCCGTGGCGGCGACGGGGATCAGCAGCACCTGCCCGTCATGCTGGCGCAGCCGCCAGCAGCGCAGCCCCGCAACGGTGACGAGGCCCAGTTCGGCCAGTTCCGGCAGGGCGGCGAAACCGCCGATGCCGGGGCCGTACCAGCCCACCTGCCCCTCGATCACCTCGACCACGCCGGGGGCGGTGGCGGCGCGGGCGAACCGCAGCCGCCGCCAGCCGCCCCGGGCCAGCGCAAGGCCCCCCAGAACCACCAGCACGCCGAGCGTGTGGAACAGATAGCCGCCAAGCCCGATCAGCCACAGCCCCGCCGCCGCCACCGCGCCGGCCGCGATGACCTCGCGCCAGCGGTGAAAGGCCGCACGCAGTTCGGGCCGGATCAGGCTCACCCCCAATCCCCGAGCGTGGCCTGCCACAGCGTCAGCGCGGCCACCGCGGCGGTATCGGCGCGCAGGATCCGGGGGCCGAGGCTGACGGGCAGCACGAAGGGCAGTGCGCGCAGCCGGGCCTGTTCGGCGGGGGAAAACCCGCCCTCGGGCCCGATCAGGATCGCCCAGGGGCCGGGTTCGGCGCCGTGCAGCGCGGCGGGGGCGCCGACGCGCGATTCATCGCACCACAGGATCCGGCGGGCCGGGTTCCAGCCCGCCAGCAGGCGGGACAGGGGCTGAAGATCCTCGACCTCGGGTACATAGGTGCCGCCGCATTGTTCGGCGGCCTCGACCGCATGGGCTTGCAGGCGGTCCTGCCGGATGCGTTCGGCATTGGTGAAATCGGTCTGCACCGGCAGGATGCGCGCGGCGCCCAGTTCGGTCGCCTTTTCCACGATGAAATCGGTGCGCGCCTTCTTGATCGGGGCGAAGACCAGCCACAGGTCGGGCGGCATCCGCACCGGGCGGGTGCGTTCGCGGCAGGTCAGTTCGCCCCCCCGTTTGCCCGTGCCCGTGACCTCTGCCAGCCATTCGCCGTCGCGCCCGTTGAACACCAGCACGCGCGCGCCCTCTGCCAGCCGCATCACCCCGAACAGGTAATGCGCCTGATCCCGCGTCAGCGGAAGCGGTTGCCCCGGGGCGAGGTGCTGGTCTAGATGAAGCCGTATCTTCGCATCCATGAGGAAAATCTATGCCCGAGACCGGAGGAACGCCAGAGCCCGCGCGCCCCGGAACCGGCCCCGGATCTGGCCCCGGCCCCGGCACGGTCGCGGATGCCCCGCGCGGCAACTGGGTGGACCTTTACGCCCCGGCCCGGGCGCGGCCCTATCTGCGCCTGTCGCGGGCGGACCGGCCCATCGGCACCTGGCTGCTGCTGCTGCCCTGCTGGTGGGGGGTGGCGCTGGCGGCGGCGGGCGATCCGGCGGGCTGGGGGTGGTGGGACCTGTGGGTCGTCCTCGGCTGCGGTCTGGGCGCGATGCTGATGCGCGGGGCGGGCTGCACCTGGAACGACATCACCGACCGCGACTTCGACGCCGCCGTGGCGCGCACCCGGTCGCGCCCGCTGCCGTCCGGTCAGGTGACGCTGCGGGGCGCGGTGGCGTGGATGGTGGCGCAGGCGCTGGTGGCCGGGCTGATCCTGCTGACGTTCCCGCAGCTGGCGATCATGCTCGGCGTGGGTTCGCTGGCGCTGGTGGCGGTCTATCCCTTCGCCAAAAGGTTCACCTGGTGGCCGCAGGTGTTTCTGGGCCTCGCCTTCAACTGGGGGGCGCTGCTGGCCTATGCGGCGCATGACGGCAGGGCCGGCTGGCCCGCGCTGCTGGCCTGGCTGGGGGGGATCGCCTGGACGCTGTTCTACGACACGATCTATGCCCATCAGGACAAGGAGGACGACGCGCTGATCGGCGTGCGGTCCACCGCCCGGCTGTTCGGCGACCGCACGGTGGCGTGGCTGCGCGGGTTCATGGCGGTGTCGGTACTGCTGTTGATGCTGGCGGTCCTGCTGGCGGCGCAGGGCGTGGCGGCGATGGTCGCGGGGCTGGCGGGGGTGTGGATCTTCGGCGCGCATCTGGGCTGGCAACTGGCGCGGCTCGACATCGACGACCCGGCCAACTGTCTGTGGCTGTTCCGGTCCAACCGCGACGCGGGGCTGATCCTTGCGCTGTTTCTTGCCGTTGCGGCCGCGCTGTGATTGCGCGGCCGGCGGTGCTCGCCTAGTGAAGGGCGACCGTTCGAGAGGATACCGACGGGATGCGCCCCACATCCATATTCTATGTCATTGCCGCCTTTGCCCTTGCCGCGGCGCTTGCCGTGCTGTCCGCCACCATGGCCACCCACTGGATCGAGGGCCGGTCGGAACGCGCGGTGGCGCGGCTTCTGGACGGCGCCGGCCTTGACTGGGCAGCGGTCGAGGCGGACGGGCTGACCGTGGTCCTGACCGGCACCGCACCGACCGAGGCCTTGCGGTTCCGCGCCATTTCCATCGCCGGGCGGGTGGTGGATGCGGGCCGCGTGCGCGACGGGATGGAGGTCGCGCCGGTGAAGGCGCTGACCGCGCCGCGGTTTTCGGTCGAGCTGCTGCGCAACGACGACGGCATCTCGCTGATCGGGCTGGTGCCGACGTCCTGGGACAGCCGGCCGGCGCTGGCGGCGATCCATGCGCTGGTCAGCGAGGGCGACGTGACCGACATGCTCCAGACCGCGAGCTTCCCGGAACCCGAGGGCTGGACGCGCGCCGTCACCTACGGGATCGAGGCGCTGCGGCTGCTGCCGCGGTCCAAGATCTCGATCGACGCGGGCAAGGTGACGGTGACGGCCATCGCCGACAGTCTGGCGCAGAAACACAAGTTCGAGGCCGACCTGACGCGCGCCACGCCCGAGGGGCTGGTGGTGGAAACCAGCATCTCGGCCCCCCGGCCGGTGATCACGCCCTTCGTGCTGCGTTTCGTCATCGACGAGGAGGGCGCGCGGTTCGATGCCTGTTCCGCCGACAGCGAACGCGCGCGCGACCGGATCCTGCGCGCGGGCACGGCGGCGGGGATGGCGGGGCGGGGCAGTTGCACCATCGGGCTCGGCGTGCCCTCGCCCACCTGGGCGGATGCCGCGGCGGCGGGGATCGCCGCGCTGGCCGAAATGGGCCAGGGCACGCTGACCATGACCGATGCCGACATGACCCTGATCGGCGCGGCGGGCGTGCCGCAGGACCGTTTCGACCGCGTGGTGGGCGAATTGACGACGCGGCTGCCGCGGGTCTTTTCGCTCAAGGCAACGCTGACCCCGCCGCCGGAGGCGACGGCGGGCCCCGGCCCGGCGCAGTTCACCGCCGTTCTGGCAGAGGACGGGCGGGTGGAACTGCGCGGACGGCTGTCGGATGCGCCGATGCGGACGGCGGTCGACGCCTATGCCCGCGCGCGGTTCGGGGCGGACCGGGTGTTCACGGCCACGCGGCTCGACCCCGAGGGGCTGCCCGAGGGCTGGTCCGTCCGGGTGCTGGCGGCGCTGGCGGCGCTGGCGGAACTGCACAACGGCGCGGTGCTGGTGCAGCCCGACCGGATGGATGTGCGCGGCGCCACCGGGTCGCAGGAAACACGGGAAATCATTGCGCGGATCCTGTCGGAACGGCTGGGTCAGGGCGCGGATTTCGAGGTCGACGTGGCCTATGAGGAACGGCTGGACGCCTCGCTGGCGCTGCCGACGCCGAACGACTGCGTGGAACGCGCGAATACCGTTCTGTCGCGCGGCGAGATCACCTTTGCCCCCGGTTCGTCGGAAATCGTGCCGGAGGCGCACCGGGCCATGCGCGATCTGGCCGATGTGCTGCGCGAATGCGCCGAAGTGGCGATGGAGATCGGCGGCCATACCGATTCGCAGGGCCGGGCAGAAACCAACCTCGCGCTCAGCCAGGACCGGGCAGAGGCGGTGCTGGAGGCGCTGAGCGGGATGCGCGTGCCGGTCAGCAACCTGACCGCAAAGGGCTATGGCGCCACCGAACCCGTGGCCGACAACGCGACCGAGGAAGGGCGCGAGGCAAACCGGCGCATCGCCTTCAAGCTGATCGAGCCTGAGGACGATCCCGATTTTCCCGCTGTGCTGGAGCTTGAGCCCCCGCGGCAGGAAATGGGCGACGACGAGCCCGCGCCCGCGGCGGACACCCCCGCCGACGATACCCCCGCCGGGCCCGCCGAGGTGACGGGCGACGGCACCGACGAGCCGATGGACCTGCACGACGATGACGACCCCGCCGGGGAGCCCGCCGCAGAGCCCCCGTCCGCAGAAGACGGCGCGGCGGTGCCCGTTCCGGCCGCACCCTCGCCTGCCGGGGCGCCGGTGGAAACGCCCGCAGAGGAACCGGCGGCCGAACCCGCCCCTGCCGAGGCCCCCGAACCCGCGCCAGCGCCCGCGCCGGAGGCGGCGCCCGCCGATCCTGCGGATACGCCCGCCGAACCGCCGGTGGGGCCCCCTGCCGGAACGCCCGCGCCCGAGGCCGCCCCGGTGACGGAGCCCGTTGCGCCCCCCGCCGGGATGCCGCGCCCCCAACGCCGCCCCGGTGCGGCGGCAGAGGCGGCAGCGGCCGCCGCAGGGCAAGAGGCAGCCCCCGCGCCCGCCATCCGGGTGGCGCCCGAAGCCGAACCCGAAACGCCACCGGAATCCGCCCCCGAATCCGGCGGGGCAGAGTTGCCAGCGCCGGGCGGGTCGGGCAATGTTGCCCCCGCCGCAGCCCCCGCGCCCGCCCAAGGCGACGCGCCCGCCGCGGCGGAGCCGGTGGTCGACGTGGCCACCCCACAGGAGAACACGGTGCGCCCGCAGCGGCGGCCAGGCGACAGGCAGAACTGACCATGAACCGCACCGAGCTTATCATCGCCACCGCGATCATCCTGTTCGTGGCCTTCGCGCTCGGCTGGTTCACCTACTGGCTTCTGCACCGCTTTCGCCGCGTCACCGGCACCGACATGGGCGAGGTGGAACGGCTTGCGCAGGAACTCCACGATGCCGAGGAACTGCGCGACGAGGCCATCGCCTATGCCGAACACCGCGAGGCCGAACTGACCAACCAGCTGTCGCAGATGGAGGCCGAACTGCGCGCCGCGATGGACGGGCTGCGCAGCGCGCGGGCGGAAAACGAGGCGCTGCGGGCGGCCTCTGCCAAGTCCTGAGCGGCTGGCCCCTGAGCGGCTGGCCCTTGATCAGCCCGGCTCGCGCCCCAGGGGGCCGGGCCGGCGTTCCTCCGACAACAGCACGTTCGCCTCGACCGAGCCGACGCCCGGCAGGGTCAGGATGCGGCGGCGCAGGATGCGTTCGAAATCCGCGATGTCGCGCGCGACCACGCGCAGGCGATAGTCGAACAGGCCCAGCACATGCTGCACCACCTGCACCTCGGGGATGGCGGTCACGGCGCGTTCGAAATCCTCGAGGCTGACGCGGCCCTTGGTGGCGAGCTTTACGCCCAGGAACACGGTGACGCCGAACCCCAGGGCGGCCTGATCCACCACCACCCGCTGGCCCGCCAGCACGCCCGCATCCTCCAGCCGCCGGATGCGGCGCCAGGCGGCGGGCTGGCTGAGGCCGAGCCGGCGGCCGAGCGCGCCCGCCGACAGCCCCGCATTGGCGGACAGGGCGCGCAGGATGGCGCGGTCGGTGTCGTCGAGGTCGATCATACCGGCAGGGTGCCTTCGTCCTTGATGGTGGCGATCAGCATCAGCGCCTCGATATCGGCGATATGGGGCAGGGTCAGGATGCGGCGGCGGTAGATCTGCTGGTAATCCGCCATGTCGCGCGCGATGACGCTCAGCCGCACGTCGACCCGGCCGAGGAAGCTGTCGATGCCCACGACCTCCGGCACCTCGCGCGCGGCGGCGAGGAATTCGTCGAAGGCGCGCGGGTTGGTCTTGTCGAGCGTGAAGCGCAGCGCGACCTCGACCTCGTAGCCGAGCGCGCGCCAGTTCACCACCGCCTGCCGCGCCTTGACGATGCCCGCCGCGGTCAGCCGTTCCAGCCGCCGCCAGCAGGTGGCGGTGGTCAGCCCCGCGCGTTCGGCCAGATCGGCGGTGCCGAGCGCGGGATCGGCCAGAAGATGGCGCAACAGCCGCCGGTCGGTGTCGTCGAGCATGGATTTTGCACCTGATGGCCAGTGTACGGATGATCCTTACGCCTCTACGCGCCATCCCGTCAAATCCATCTGTATCGCAAGGGGCGTCGAATCTGCCACAGTTCCGCCTCGAATGCAGCGCAAGTGCAGAAAAGAGCGCAATTTTCCGAAAAATTCGCGAATAATCGGCCCAGAGCAGCGGTGACAGGCGGCAAAGACCGCAGCGGCCGGAGTGTGAGTGACACGAGTACAGGCACCGGGCGATGACCGAACGGACCATCTATATCCTGCCGAAAAGCGGCGTGACCATCACGCGTGTCGGCGGCGGCGCAACCACCCATCACGACATCATCGGCAATGCGCTGAACGGCGACGCCTTCAGTTGGGAAGTGCCCTACGACCTTGCGCTGACCTTTTCCGCGGAAAGCGTGGCGATCACGTTCGACGATGCCGATGGCGTGCTGTCCGACGATCCCTTCAGCGGCGCCGAGGTGGTGGACCAACGGCTGACCCAGCCTGTCACCGTCAACGGCGTGACCTACACCCCTTCGCCGGAAACCCTCCGCTGGCAGTGGCCCCCGCCGGTCAATGTCGAGGATGAATACGAGGTCACGCTGTTCGATGGTCTGGGCAATGCCTATCACATGGTGGGCGTGTCGATCACGCAGGGCTATACCTCCACCGTGGTGGGGGTGATGTTCGAGGGCCCGGCCCCGCCGCCGGGCACGACGCTTTATTACCTTCAGGGGGTGTCGGGCTATTCCGGCGCGGGCGAAAGCACGCCGATCCCCGACGGGGTGCCCTGTTTCCTCGCCGGCACCCGGATCGAGACGCCCGGGGGCCCCCGCGCGGTCGAGGATCTGCGGGCGGGCGACCGGGTGCTGACGCTCGACCACGGGGCGCAGCCCATCCGCTGGATCGGGCGCAGCATGGTCTGCGGGCTCGGCCCGCTGGCGCCGATCCGCATCGCGGCGGGCACCTACGGCAACCGGCGCGACCTTTGCGTGTCGCCCAACCACCGGCTGTTTCTGCGATCCGTCGCGGCGGAACTGCATTTCGGCGCGCATGAGGTGCTGGTGCCGGCCAAGTTCCTGATCGACGGCGCCCGCGTGCGCCCGGCGCCGAGGCTGAAGGCGATGTACCTGCATCTGCTGCTGGACCGGCACGAGGCGGTGTTTTCCGAGGGCATCGCCAGCGAAAGCCTGTTCGCGGGCGCGGTGGACCAGGGCGTGCTGGACGCCGCGGCGGTGGCAGACCTGCGCACGGCCTGCCCGGAACTGGTGCATCGGCTGTGCCGGCCCAGCCTGACGCGGGCAGAGACGCGGCTGTTGCTGGCAGCAGCCGGCGCGGACCTGCGCGGGGCGCGGCTGACAGAGGTGCGGGGCCTGCTGGCGGCGTGAATGAATTTCTCGCGTTTATGGCTGGTCGCGCATGAAGCGTTGAGTATAGAAACATAATACTCAAAGATTGCACTGAATATCCCCGTACAATCCCTATCCTGCGCGCCATAACGCAACGAAAGGAACGCCGATGCGCGTGTATTACGACCGCGACTGCGACATCAACCTGATCAAGGACAAGAAGGTCGCCATCCTGGGCTATGGCAGCCAGGGCCATGCCCATGCGCTGAACCTGCGCGATTCGGGGGCGAAGAACCTCGTCGTCGCGCTGCGCGAGGGCTCGCCGTCGGCCAAGAAGGCCGAGGCCGAGGGGCTGAAGGTCATGGGCATCGCCGAGGCCGCCGCCTGGGCCGACCTGATCATGTTCACCATGCCCGACGAACTGCAGGCCGAGACCTACAAGAAATACGTCCACGACAACCTGCGCGAAGGCGCGGCGATCGCCTTCGCCCACGGCCTGAACGTGCATTTCGGCCTGATCGAGCCGAAAAAGGGCGTCGATGTCATCATGATGGCCCCCAAGGGCCCCGGCCACACCGTGCGCGGCGAATTCGTCAAGGGCGGCGGCGTGCCCTGCCTCGTGGCGGTGCATCAGGATGCGACCGGCAAGGCGATGGAAATCGGGCTCTCCTACTGTTCTGCCATCGGCGGCGGGCGGTCGGGGATCATCGAGACCAACTTCCGTCAGGAATGCGAAACCGACCTCTTCGGCGAACAGGCGGTGCTGTGCGGCGGTCTGGTCGAACTGATCCGCATGGGCTTCGAAACGCTGGTCGAGGCGGGCTATGAGCCCGAGATGGCCTATTTCGAATGCCTGCACGAGGTGAAGCTGATCGTGGATCTGATCTACGAAGGCGGCATCGCGAACATGAACTACTCGATCTCGAATACCGCCGAATATGGCGAATACGTTTCGGGCCCGCGGATCCTGCCTTACGACGAAACCAAGGCGCGGATGAAGGCGGTGCTGCAAGACATCCAGACCGGCAAGTTCGTGCGCGACTTCATGCAGGAAAACGCCGTCGGCCAGCCGTTCTTCAAGGCGACCCGCCGCATCAACGACGAACACCAGATCGAAAAGGTCGGTGAAAAGCTGCGCGCCATGATGCCCTGGATTTCCAAGGGCAAGATGGTCGACAAGGCGCGGAACTGATGTATTCCCAGGGGCCGGGATTTTCCCGGCCCTCTTTGGGGTGCCCCGTCTCAGGCGCCCCAATCCAGCGAATTCGCCCCCAGGACGCGGGTGAAATGCCGCAGCGCCTCGGATCGGTTGTCCTTCCGCCAGATGGCCAGAAGGCTGAAATCGAAATGAAGATCGCTCACCGGGGCTCTGTTGCACAAATCCTGTGAGGGATTCATCTCGTGAATCCAGCATGGTAGCTGGGTGGCATGAGCAGACCGACACCCCCGACCTACAAGACCAGGAACTGGCCGGCCTATAACGAAGCGCTCAAGCGCCGCGGCTCGCTGACGATCTGGTTCGATCCTGCCATGACCTGGGAAGCGGTGCCGACCGGCAGGCGCGGTCGACAGCGCGACTACGGCGATGCGGCGATCCAGACCTGCCTCACAATAAAGGTTCTTTTCGGCATGGCGCTCAGACAAACCACAGGGTTCGTCGAGAGCCTGCTTCGGCTGATGGGTCTGGACTGGGCGGTGCCCGACTTCAGCACGCTGTCGCGTCGCCAGAAGACGCTGAAGGTGAACATCCCCTACCGCGGTTCGGACGGTCCCTTGCACCTGCTGGTGGACAGCACCGGGATCAAGGTCGAGGGCGAAGGGGAGTGGAACGCCCGCAAGCATGGCGGCACGAAGCGGCGGGTCTGGCGCAAGATCCACATCG